>NZ_JAUBVK010000002.1:399918-481186 GCF_036705795.1 Microcoleus sp. ARI1-B5 | reverse complement strand
CTCCGCCTCCGACTCCAACTCCGCCTCCGACTCCAACTCCGCCTCCGACTCCAACTCCGCCTCCGACTCCAACTCCGCCTCCGACTCCAACTCCGAGTCCGACTCCGGCTCCGACTCCGACGCCGACTGCTTCGAGGATTCCGACTGCGCCGACTGTTACGATACCTGATTCGATGGTGTCAATTAGTTCGATCGCCCCGACGGCTACTCCCGGACTGTTGCCAATGCCCGGCCAGACGCCGATATTTCCGACGGCTGTGCCGAACCCGATAGCGGTATCTCCTACACCTTTCGGGTTCTAGGTGCAAGAGCGCAGCTCGGTGATGAGTTTTGAGTTAATGTAAAACTCACAAACTCAAAACTCATCACTCATAACTATTTAAGGTCTTGCTCAGTCTCGGCCGAGTGTTCTGGCGACTCGGCCCCAGAATCTTCTAGGGGAGATAATTGTTGGGCGTACCCCAAGAGCGATCGAAGTTTCATGCGGTGGATGTAAGGCCAGCCGCCATTGGCTTCAATATTCCTGAGCAGTTTGTAAAGTGCTTGGCGGTTGTCGGGAAAAGACGCTTGGAACAAACCGTCCCGAATTTCCCGGTGCGAAGCTTCCAGCGTCCGCAGCAAAGCCAAAAGCAGCACGCTGTCTCCCTGACAACTTTCGGCTAAAGTCCGAATCGCCTCTGTCAGCGATTGCAGTTGAGACTGCAACTTTTCTGACTCTAAATCTTTGCCGTTGTCCATAGCGCTGCTTCCTTTGAAATCTACAAGGCCGGGGTGTCGGGCCGCTTGTGTCAGCCGACTAATCGAGCTAGTGGCGATCGGCATTCCGGGCCAATAAGCAAAGTAACTTAAGTAGGTTGGCGATCGCAATATTAATTTGCCGTCCAAGTCAGGAAAAGAGCACAACCCGTCGTACCATGTGTATTGGGCTGCGATCCGAACATGATTGAGAAATCATAAGTTCTTGCTTATTTCACTGCACTGCGCAAGATTTTTTGAGTCAATGCCGGTGTCGGTGAAGCGAGCGTTCGGGATCTAAATGCTGCAGGAGGCGCTGGCCTAGCCTGCCGGCGGGCAATTATATTTTGCTCGAAGTATGGCTTTTTCTTAATATAATCCGATGTTGGAGATTGAGGTTGGCAATGAAATATCGTGCTTTAATTGTTGCACTTTTAGCATTTTGCATGAGTGCGCTGGTTGCTTGTTCTTCTGCTCCTGACACGACGGTGGCGACTACCGAGTTGCTCACCTACGACGAGATTAGAGGTACGGGATTGGCTAATAACTGCCCTAGCTTGGCAGAAACTTCTCGGGGATCGATCGCCATCGAAGCGGGCGGCACCTATAAACTGAGCGGTATGTGTTTGCAGCCCACAACTTATTTTGTGAAGGAAGAACCTGCAAACAAACGCCAAGAGGCGGAATTTGTCCCTGGTAAATTGCTGACGCGGTTCACCTCGAGCATTGACCAAGTTCAAGGTACACTCAAGGTGGGTAATGACGGGACTCTGACTTTTAAGGAAGAGGACGGCTTGGACTTTCAAGCAATTACGATTCAATTACCGGGCGGAGAGCAAGTACCTTTCTTGTTCACCATTAAAGAGCTCGTAGCCAGTTCCGAGCCCGGAGTGGTTGCTATCAATACTTCCACCGATTTGAAAGGCGAGTTTAACGTTCCTTCTTACCGCAGCGCTGGCTTTTTAGACCCTAAAGGTCGCGGGGTAGCGACTGGCTACGACAATGCTGTAGCGCTTCCGGCTTCTGACAATTCCAAACGTGTGCGGGCTAATGTTAAGGTGGCTGACACCAGCACCAAAGCTGGCAAAATTTCTCTCCAAGTTGCTAAAGTCAACAGCGCCACTGGCGAAATTGGCGGGATTTTTGAGAGCACGCAGCCTTCTGATACTGATTTGGGAGCTAGACCCGCTCTCGACGTGAAAATTCGCGGTTTGTTTTACGCTCGCATTGAGCCTTCTGTGTCGTAAAACTGGCTTTCTTTTTCGATCGAACTCGAGCAGTTTTGTGCCATAAAGCTACTGCTCGCCCTTCATTAGCCAACAGTCTTTAGCATCATAACTTAAGACTGTTGACTAATGACTAAATTTATGATTTAAGTGTTATGAGTTACGACTTATTAAGTGAGATTATTAATTAATAAAAGTATTGCGTTTTAACAGCTTTCAGCTTATAATAGGGTGTGAAAAAAGATCCGTAAATTTACGGATTCTGCCGAATAGCTTCGGATGACCGCGATTTCATCGGTCGCAGTGCCAAATTTAAACGGGTGTGTCTGTTATCACAGCGATTAAGTGCTAGGATTACACCACCTCAAGATATTTTTTTTTAGGCTAGATTGGAAACTAGGTCTAAAGCAACATCAGTCCCCTGCTCTACCAACCCTTATGCCACCATGTCTACCACAGTCCCCAACGAGCTAAAAAGCGAAAATTTGCAATTGTTACGCGAGTACCAAAATTCTGGTTCCAATGAAGTCCGCAATCAGTTAGTTCAACTGAATATTGGACTGGTGAGAAAAGAAGTTTACCACTGGATCAACCAGTGCGGTGAAAGCTACGACGATTTGCTGCAAGTCGGGTGCATTGGGTTGATTGGGGCGATCGAGCGATTTGATATCTCGAAGGGACACGCTTTTAGCTCCTTTGCAATTCCCTACATTCGGGGCGAAATTCAGCACTACTTGCGGGACAAAAGCCCTTCTGTGCGAATTCCCCGCCACTGGCTGTCCCTGGAACGCAAATCTGTCGCAGCGATCAAGGATTTGCAGGTGCAGTTCAACCGCAAACCTACGGATGCTGAAGTCGCAGCAGTGCTTGAGGTTTCTGTAGCAGAATGGCAAGAAATTAAGTTGGCCCATCTCAACCGATCGCCTTTAAGTTTAGATGCGCCGGTGCAAGATGAAGATGAGGGGGCGACTTGTTTGGGAGAATTGGTTCCCGATAGCAAGTATCGGAGTTTTCAGTTGGCGCAAGAAGATCGAATTCGCGTACAGCAAGCTTTGGCTATGTTGGAACAACGGACTCGCGAGATATTGGAGTTTGTTTTTCTCTACGATTTGACGCAGAAGGAAACGGCCGAACGTTTGGGTATCAGCGCGGTGACTGTTTCTCGGCGAGTTAAGAAGGGGCTGGATTTGCTGAAGGAAATTATGACCAAACAGCTTTAGTCAGTTGACAGTTGACAGTTGACAGTTGACAGTTGACAGTTGACTGTGGGCAGTTGTCAGTTGAAAGTTGTCAGTTACGGCTAATCACTAATCACTAATCACTAATCACTAAGGACAACTAATATAGCAACCGCCACATGGCGTGAGGGCATAAATAACCTGATGAATGGAGACCAGAACCCAGAGCATAAACGGTTTGATTCCCGTACTATGTAACTGTCAACTGTCACAGGTCAACTGTCAACTGCTATAACTACTGACTACTGCCCACGGACTAATTTTTAGATGCTGCGAACAAATTTATCGAGCCTTTCTACGGCTTTTTTAATTGTGCCTAAATCGGTGGCGTAAGACAAGCGAATGTGGTCGTCTGCACCAAACGCAATCCCTGGAATAACTGCTACTTGATGCTGTTCCAAGAAAGCATCGCAAAATTGCAGAGAAGTCATTCCTGTCTTGCTGATATTGACAAACATATAGAAAGCGCCGTCTGGTTTGATGCAGCTAATTCCGGGGATAGCATCGAGCAATTCAAATATTACCTGACGCCGATCGGCAAAAGCTAAGCGCATTTTTTCCACAGACTCTTGGCTGCTTTCCAAAGCTGCGATCGCGCCGTACTGTGCAAAGGTACACACGTTTGAGGTACTGTGACCTTGAACGGTGCTGGTGGCTTTAATTAATTCGCTCGGCCCGGCTAAATAACCAATGCGCCAGCCTGTCATCGAGTAACCCTTAGCAAAACCGCTGCTGATGATGGTGCGATCGAAGATTTCTTTGCCCAGGGAACCGATGCTGACGTGTTGCGCGCCGTCATATATAATTTTTTCGTAAATCTCGTCAGAAACGACTAAAATATCTCGATCGACTATCACCTCGGCCAGCGCTTTGATTTCCGCTGGAGAGTACACCATTCCCGTCGGGTTAGAAGGCGTATTCAGGACAAATAACTTGGTTTTGGGAGTAATCGCCCCACTCAGTTGTTCCGGTGTAATTTTATATCCTGTAGAAGCATCTGTCCGTACAATTACGGGCTTACCGCTGGCGAGTTTGACCATTTCTGGATAGCTCAGCCAGTAGGGAGCCGGAATAATTACTTCATCTCCAGGCTCGATCAGAGCCATCATCAGATTGTAGAGCGAATGCTTGCCGCCGTTGGTGACAAGAATATTTTCCGGTTGATAGTTGAGATTGTTCTCATCGCGGAGTTTGCGGGCGATCGCAGCTTTTAACTGCGGTTCCCCAGCCACCGGGCCGTACTTAGTCTTCCCCGCATCTAAAGCTTGCTTTGCCGCTGCTTTAATGTGTTCGGGGGTATCAAAGTCGGGTTCTCCCGTACTCAAACTACAGACATCAATCCCTTCGGCCTTCATGGCTTTAGCCTTAGCTGCGATCGCCAAGGTTATGGAAGGAGGAACCTCACCCACTCGTGCTGCCAACTTGATCATTGGATTTTAGATATTATATTTTTGACTTTAGATCATAGGGTGACAAATCTTGATATTCAACCCTGTTGTTAGGAAATTATGACATTTGTTTAGGTAGTATGTACAGGATTCAGCATTGAAACAATAAAAACCCCAAATTTATTTGTAGAGTAAATCTTAAATCTACAATCGATCGGCACTATCATTGTACCATTTTTGATAGTCGGGTACTCTCAAAGCCGATTTACCAAATATTAAGGGTATAGCATCCCACGCCTAGGCGGATTGAAAGAGTCGCTGAGTTTAAATCCCCGTCAAAAAAACCTCGCTCTCAACCGTCAACCGTTAACTGTCAACTGTCAACCGTCAACTGTCAACTGTCAACTGTCAACTGTCAACTGTTTACAAGCTTATGGATCTCAAATCTCTGATTCGCGACATTCCTGATTTTCCCAAGCCGGGAATTATGTTTCGAGACATTACAACTTTGCTCCGCAACCCTCAAGGGCTGAGCTACACCATTGACAGTTTAGCCGAAAAATGCTCTGCAATGTCTGCTGACTATGTGGTGGGCATGGAATCGCGGGGCTTTATCTTTGGCGCGCCTTTGGCTTATAAAATGGGAATAGGCTTTATTCCTGTCCGCAAACCCGGGAAACTGCCTGGAGAAGTTCATTTTGCTGAGTACGAGTTGGAGTACGGTGTCGATCGGCTGGAGATGCACCGAGATGCGATGAGGGCCGGCAGTCGCGTGCTGGTTGTGGACGATTTAATCGCCACTGGCGGAACAGCGGCGGCGACGGCTAAATTGTTGGAACAAGCTGGCTGCGAGCTTGTCGGTTTTGCTTTTATCATTGAATTGCAGGCTTTGGGCGGCAGGCAGAAATTGCCGGATGTGCCGATCGTCACGCTAGTCGAATATTAGTCATCAGTCAGTTGACAGTTGACCTGTGACAGTTGACAGTTGTCAGTCGTCAGTTGTCAGTTGTCATTAGTCCGATCGCGTCCGATCGATTAACCATAATAAAAGAGGTTTGATCGTTCGGACTTTAGTCCGCATTTGGCTTAAACCCGCAAGCAAGGACTTCCGCCATCACTACAAACATATAGCAATCCTATGAGCCGCGATCGATGCTTCACAAACAATTCATCAATCAAAAATCCCAAATTCCCAATCTAAAATCTAAAATCTAAAATCTAAAATTGTATGACTTCTGTTAAAGTAAATCGCAATTGGCGAGGATTGAGTTCCCTGTTTGGCAGCGAGACATTTAGCTATGTTGTCAAGCGACTGTTACAGGCACTTTTAACCCTATTTTTAGCATCGGCTCTTTGTTTTGCAATTATTGAGCTAGCACCGGGAAATTACTTGGATACTTTGAGCCAAAATCCGAAGATTTCGCCGGAGACGCTCAAACAACTCGAACAGCAGTTCGGTTTAGATAAACCAGCTATTGTGCAGTATGGTTTGTGGCTGCAACAAATTGTGACGCGGGGGAATTTTGGCACGAGTTTTGTGTATCAGCGATCGGTAGCTTCGCTGCTGTGGGAACGGGTACCGGCGACGCTGTTGATGGCGATCGCATCTTTGATTGTAACTTGGGCGATCGCGATTCCTTTGGGAATAGTCGCCGCCGTCAATCAAAACCGCACAGTCGATCGAGTTCTGCAAGTAGTCAGCTACACCGGACAGGGATTTCCGAGCTTTATCACAGCTTTGCTGCTGCTATTTTTTGCTCAGAATACTTCGCCTCTGTTTCCCGTCGGAGGAATGACAAGTATCAACCACGCAGACTTACCTTGGTGGGGTCAAATCCTCGATTACTGCTGGCACTTAATTTTGCCAACAGTCGCTCTGAGCGTTACTGGTTTTGCTGGCTTGCAAAGATTGATGCGCGGACAATTGTTGGACGTGCTGCGTCAAGATTACATCCGAACAGCACGGGCTAAAGGTTTGCCGGACGATCGAGTAATTTACGTTCACGCTCTGCGGAATGCTGTTAATCCGTTGGTGACGCTGTTGGGTTTTGAGTTTGCTAGTTTGTTGAGCGGTGCTTTTATTGCCGAATATTTCTTTAATTGGCCGGGTTTGGGAAAGCTGACTTTGGAGGCGGTGAACAATCAAGATTTGTATTTAGTAATGGCAAGTTTGATGATGGGTGCGACCATGTTGATTGTTGGGAATTTGTTGGCGGATTTGCTGCTCAAAGCTGTCGATCCTCGGATTAAGCTGGAAGATTTGAAATAGTAGACTTAATTCAGTAATATGAGGTACGCAAGAGCGATTTGTAATAGTCAACAGTCAACAGTCAACAGTCTTCCATTATCCATGCCCCATGCCCCATGCCCAATTACGCATCTCGGAGTGTTTTATGTCAGAAAAACAACCAAACGAGCCCATAACTTTTAGCAGCTTTGCCGACTGGTGCAGGCATATTGACAGCCTTTCAACAGAGGCAAGGTACACAGTTAAGGTGTTGTTAAACAAGGCTGGCACTGATGACCCTGAAGCAGCCCAGCAGATACTTTCAAGCATGACAGAACTCGATCTGGGCAGAAATATAATTACCGACATCAGATCCCTCGGCTCGCTCACCAATCTGACAAAACTGAATCTGAGCCACACTAGAATTACCAATATCAGCTTCCTCGGCTGGCTCACCAATCTGACAAGACTGGATCTCAACTACAATCAAATTACCGACATCAGCTTCCTCGGCTCGCTCACCAATCTGACAACACTGTCTCTCAGAGGCAATAAAATTACCGACATCAGCTTCCTCGGCTCGCTCACCAATCTGACAACACTGTCTCTCAGCGGCAATCAAATTACCGACATCAGCTTCCTCGGCTCGCTCACCAATCTGACAACACTGTCTCTCAACAACAATAAAATTACCGACATCAGCTTCCTCGGCTCGCTCACCAATCTGACCACACTGAATCTGGACTACAATCAAATTACCGATATCAGCTTCCTCGGCTCGCTCACCAATCTGACAAAACTGTATCTCAACAACAATCAAATTACGGACATCAGCTTCCTCGGCTCGCTCACCAATCTGACAACACTGTCTCTCAACGACAATCAAATTACCGATATCAGCTTCCTCGGCTCGCTCACCAATCTGACAACACTGTCTCTCAACTACAATCAAATTACCGATATCAGCTTCCTCGGCTCGCTCACCAATCTGACAACACTGTATCTCCGCCAAAATCAAATTACCGATATCAGCTTCCTCGGCTCGCTCACCAATCTGACCACACTGAATCTGGACATCAATCAAATTACCGATATCAGCGCCTTGCGTAAGCTCACCAATCTGACAAAACTGTATCTCAACTACAATCAAATTACCGATATCAGCGCCTTGCGTAAGCTCACCAATCTGACAAAACTGGATCTCTACGACAATCAAATTACCGATATCAGCGTGTTAGGCGAACTCGCACAGAAACGTCTTACTCTCTCGACTACGCCAATTGACGCCCAAAAAGCCACAGAAGCCATCAAAGTTGCCTATGCCGCTATTGGGCTAGAAGAACCCTCCGTTATTATTTGCAGCAGTCCCCGCGACGCTTATATCCAAATCTTCAACTTGCTCAAACAGGACCATTCACAAAACTGCTCAAACCAAGGGCATTGGAATAGATTGGGGAAAAAGCTAGAGTGGAAATGGATGTCCTCATCGATTGTGAGAGAATTTGCAAGTGCGGCAGTGTGGGAGTATGAGTTCGAGGGCATGACGATCGTCGAGCCCGAAGCAGACAGCACACTGAGTTCGCTAATCAACGAATTTGTTGACGAATATGAGCGCTCGCAACGAACGATGGGGAATGTTTTGCCGGCTAATTTGTCATACCTAAAATTATCTGAAACCCCCACGAATTTGTTTAAAGAAATCTATTTGACTGAATGGCATATCTCTTCATTAGGCGTCAATCTTTCCCAAAAGGCAAAAGAAATACATCGCTGCCAAAAGCTGCTTTTCGAGCATTGCGGTTGGATATT
Source organism: Microcoleus sp. ARI1-B5 (assembly GCF_036705795.1). Taxonomy (NCBI): domain Bacteria; kingdom Bacillati; phylum Cyanobacteriota; class Cyanophyceae; order Oscillatoriales; family Microcoleaceae; genus Microcoleus; species Microcoleus sp. ARI1-B5. The sequence continues at coordinate 472,563 of NZ_JAUBVK010000002.1, read as the reverse complement.
TCCGTTTGAAAAGATTTGTTATGTATGCGATCGCCCCCACCTGCGCTTTGACAGTCAAAACCGCTTGCACGCGGAAGGAGAACCTGCCATTGAGTTTGCGGACGGATGGAATTTTTACTATTATCACGGCGTCAGATTGCCTGAAAAATACGGGCAACTCCACCCAAATCAATGGCAATCCCAGTGGCTTTTAACAGAAGACAATGCCGAGCTGAGGCGAGTGTTAATTCAAGGAATTGGTTACGATCGCATAATTCAAGAATTGTCAGCAAAACAAATAGATAGTTGGCAGGAATATGTACTATTAAAAATAGATAATGCCTCGGATTGGGAGCATATTTATTTGTTAAAAATGACTTGTCCAAGTACGGGATTCATTCACGCTTTGAGAGTTCCACCTAACCTGACATCAGCTAGGGAGGCAATTCGCTGGGTAAATTGGGATATCGATCCAGAGGAATTTTCCGTGCAGACTTAATCTATAACAACTCTCAATCATTCATGAAGATTTGTAGGGGTAGTGTCCCCGTGCCTACCCCGATTGGGGCAATTTACGCACGGGTGATCGAAAACGGTTTTTTTTGGGGAATACTTATTTATAGCACCTAAAAGCGACAAAAACCCGGTTTCTTTGGTGTTGATGCGTAATATTCTGTCCGGTAGATTAGCGATTTGTCGTCGGGCGGGGGCAGGTTTATGAGATTGTCGGTTTTCGGCAATTATTGTCGCTGAACCTGCCCCTACAAGACATGGCGTTTGTAATAACGGATCGGATCTATCTGAGATATTGCAGCATTGTCCATTAGCTGTAGGGGCGGGTTCGCCAGTAGGCTTAAAGTTTGCAGACAGGTTAAATAAACCCGCCCTCCCCAACGAATAATCCCCTCAAATCAATCGGACTCGATATAACTCCTATTATTCCCAGGAATGCACCGATAAAACTTCATTCACCCTCCAAACATGGCAAAACAACTAGCAATAGAAACTCGCGGGCTGACGAAACAATTCGATCGCCATATAGCTGTCAATGACATCGATTTGCAAGTAGCAGCAGGCGAAGTATGCGGACTGATCGGCCCCAACGGTGCCGGCAAAACTACTTTGCTGCGGATGTTGGCGGCGGCTGAGGAACCGACTATAGGGGAAATTTACATCAACGGGGATAGGTTATTGCGCGATCGATCGCACCCGATTCTCAAACAGCGCATTGGCTTTCTTCCCGACGACTTTCCCCTCTACGACGACTTGACTGTTTGGGATTATTTAGACTATTTTGCCCGACTCTACAACCTCCAGCAACCGCGCCGCCGAGAGCGAATCAACTCCGTGTTAGAACTCGTGCAACTAACCAACAAGCGCAACAGCTTAATTTCCACCCTGTCGCGGGGGATGAAACAGCGCCTGAGTTTGGGGAGAACTATTATCCACGAACCGCTATTGTTGTTGTTAGACGAACCGGTTTCTGGCTTAGATCCGATCGCCCGAATGCAGTTCCGCGAAATTATCAAAGTTTTGCAAGAAGCCGGCATGACCGTAGTCATATCATCTCACGTTCTCAGCGACTTAGCCGAACTTTGTACCTGGGTCGGTATCATGGAACTCGGATATCTGGTCGAAAGCGCACCTTTACAAGAACTTTACAAACGCCTCAGCCGCCAGCAAATTTTCATGTCGGTTTTAGGAAATAAATTAGCAGCGCTAACATCGGCATTAAAAAACTTTCCTTGGGTGGAAAATTGGGCAATAATCCCGGAAACTCAGCAGGTGTGCGTTGATTTTTCAGGAAGCCCGGAAGATGCCGCAAATTTATTACGGGAACTCGTCGCGGCGAAGATTCCGCTAACAGAATTCCACTGCACTCAAGAAGATTTAGAAACCATTTTCCTCAAAATGGGACACCAGCAAGCATCCTAATTTGCTCGTTTCCTCTTTATCAAGGGCGGGAACGGGGTCATTGATGTCAATTTAAGGTCAAAAGTAGTATGAGTAACCATCTGACGATGAGCAACTCGATCCCCCCTAGCCCCCCTTAAGAAGGGGGGAACTGGAAGCACTCAAAGTGGGTCTTCTTAAGGGGGATTTAGGGGGATCAAAACTTCCATACAAACGAGAAAGATAGTGAGTTATAACTAACTCATCACCCATTCCTAATCACCAATTACCATGACATTCAACTTACTCGATCGAATCGGCAACTGGAATCCTCAGTTATTTCGAGAAATCAAAGGCCGCTTGAAAATGGGCAATATCGCGATCGCATCTGCCCTTTCCCTCTGCGGTCAACTGCTGCTGTTCATGTATTTCAGCGCCCTGATAGTTGCTCCTCCTCATGGGGAGTACACTGACCCCATCTATCGCACATTTTGCACTTTCAACATTGTTCATCCCTTCTATGAGAATGAGAAACAGTGCGTCAGAGATGCCTTGGGCAACTTTGCCATTAACTGGCCAGTGTGGTGGATCGAGATATTCATGTGGCTGAGCATATTGAGCGTGTTAGCTTTATTAGTAGCAGGGACTTATATGCTTGTCAGCGACTTAGACAAGGAGGAACGCCGCGGGACGCTCAACTTTATTCGCCTCAGTCCCCAGTCTGCCAAAACAATTTTTCTGGGCAAAATTCTTGGCGTACCAATTTTACTTTATTTAGCAACAGTGCTGACCGTACCCCTGCACCTGTACGCTGGATTAGCTGCTCAAATACCCCTGAATGAAATTTTCTGTTTCTACACAGCGGTTGCAGCTAGCTGTGCTTTATTTTACAGCAGTGCGATGCTATTTGGATTGACAACCAGTTGGTTGGGAGGATTTCAACCTTGGTTGGCTAGCGCTACGGTTTTTGTGATGTTTTGGATTTCTGGTGCGCTCGAATTGACGCGCAGTGCTTGGGATTTGCTAACATTTTTGTCTCCCATTGCTATGCTGAGATATCTGCTTTTTGGAGTTGGTGTTAATAAAATTCATGGTTTCGATTCTGTAAATTTTGAATACTTAGACAAGTGGCAATGGTTTTACTCGCCAGTGGGTACAAATATTGCGAGTGGCCTTGCTTTGTCTCTCTTGGTTTGTGGTACAGGAACCTACTGGATGTGGCAGGGATGGCAGCGCCGCTTTCCAAATCCCAGTGCTACAGTTTTGAGCAAACGGCAAAGTTATTTGCTAGTTATCTGCTGTCAGCCAATAATTTTAGGGTTTGCACTCCAATCAAACCCCATATCAGTCTGTAGTCTCCCCACCTTACTGGTTTTGAATTTGCTGATGTTCTTAGCTTTAATTGCTGCTTTAACATCTGACAGACAATCTTTGTACGATTGGGCGAGGTATCGCCAACAAATCGTTCCCAGCAGTCACAAGTTGTGGCGGCGCTACCCGCTACTCGATTTAATTTGGAGCGAAAAAAGTCCGGCTGTAGTTGCGATCGCGATCAATTTCCTCAGCTCAGTCATAATTTTAACACCTTGGGCGCTGTTGGAAAAAAACCATATAAACGGATTTTGGGGTGTAATTTCCTGTCTGAATCTCATCCTAATTTACGCAGCCATCGCCCAACTATTCCTATTTGCAAAAACTCGAAATCAGGAAATTTGGGCCGCCTGCACAGTCGGCAGCGCTCTCTTGTTGCCACCTCTGATTTTATCTATGCTCTTGCTAACCCCAGAAAAAGCTCCTCTTTTGTGGTTGTCTTCAACATTTGGTGGCGTTTTGTTTTCGCCGTATACAGCCGCGTCAGGAAATACGATTTGGCTCTTCTCCATACTGAGTCAGTGGAGTGTCTTGGTGTTGTTGAATCTCAAATTGCGATCGCAACTCAAACTCGCAGGGGAATCAGCTTCTAAAGCCCTGCTAAAAGCTTGAAAAAGCAGGAGAATGGCTCCAACGTGAAACTCCGATTCAGGCAGGGATTTAAACCCCTGCCTGAAAGCTTAAGTCGTTTTCAGACGACTGTTTAACTAACTTATTATGCAAATTGTGCATTTATAATCCACTTTATATTGATCGATGGTGGTCGCCGCTGCACAGACAAAGCCCACTTTCGCAGGCTTTAAGATTAAAGTTGAAAAATAATTTCGGACTGGACAGATCCAAAATTATAGAGTCAGCGTATATTACTAATGAACGCAGTACAAAATTTCATAAGTTCGCACCGCTAAAAAGTTCAGCTTGCCTGTTTGCATTAGAGATGCGATCGCCTGCAGGCTACACACCCAACTATAAAATACGGCTGAGCAATCTGTATTTAGGAGTGGGTTTATTTGAATCGGGGGGCTGGTTTATGTATCATTTTAGCTGCGTGTAATACTTTTATGGCAACCAACCCCTACAGCAGCAAATAATAAAAACTCTCCTAAAAGTGCGAATTTGTGATATTTTGAACTGAGAATACCGCCGCCTTTAGGCAACGGAAGTATAAAATTTAGAGGGTGATTAGATCGTGGCAGAAATTAGAGGCACCGCACAAGCAGACTTGCTAGCAGGAACTCCCGAAAATGACGCTATGTTTGGTTTGGCGGGCAATGACACCATTGCTGGAAACTCGGGAAATGACAGCATCTTTGGAGGCAAACAAAGCGATTTGATAGAGGGGAATTCAGGTCAAGATTCGATTTTTGGAGATTTAGATAACGATACTGTTAACGGCGGAGAAGGTAACGATTTTTTAGTGGGCGGAAAAGGCAGCGATTCCATCTCGGGAAACTCCGGCAATGATGTTTTGTCGGGGGATAGAGATACTGATATCCTGATCGGCGGCGACGGTGCAGACTTATTTGTTTTGAGGCGCTATGCTAATGCCGATCCTTTTCGTACCAGCGGCGGTGTTAGTTTGGCAAATGCTGATGCGATCGCCGATTTTGCAGTCGGTACAGATTTAATCGGTTTGGGGGAAGGTGTCAGTTTTAGCGACTTGAATATTCTGGAAGCTGGAAACGATACTGTTATTCAAGACCGGGTGACTGGAGAATTTCTCGCTACTCTCAAAGGGGTGAGACAAAGCGCGATCGGGCAGGCAAATTTCACTAATAATATTAACAGCATTGTTCCCACTCCCCCGCCTCCACCGCGGACAACGGCTTATGGTTTAACTCCCGACAATCGGATTGTCGGTTTTAGTCTTTCCAATCCCGGAAGTGTGATCTCAGATTTTCCCGTGACTGGATTGCAAGCGGGAGAAAGTTTGCTGGGAATTGATTACCGGCCGGCTAACGGCGTGCTTTACGGTGTGGGTTCTAGCAATCGCTTGTATACTGTCAATCCGAGAACCGGAGAAGCAAGTCAAGTCGGTAGCGGGGAGTTTGCTGTTCCCCTAACTCCCGGGGCTGCGGGTTTTGATTTCAATCCGACAGTCGATCGCATTCGGTTTGTCAATCAAGCGGGTCAAAACGCCCGCCTCAACCCGGATACGGGGGCAATTGTTGATTTTAATACATCAACGGCAGGAATTCAACTCGATGGCAATTTAACTTATGCCGCGGCCGATCGCAATTCTGGAAGTTCTCCTGCAGGTGTAGGGGCTGCTTACACGAACAATTTTGCCGGGGCGACTTCAACAACTTTGTTTGTCCTTGATAGCAATGCAGATGTTTTGGTAAGGCAAGATCCGCCGAATAATGGAGTGTTAAATACGATCGGCTCTTTGGGAGTTGATGCTACTAGCGTTCTCGGCTTTGATATCAGGAGTATTGGCGGGCGCGATGTCGCGGTGGCAGCATTGGAAGTCGGCGGCGTTTCGGGCTTGTACAATATCAATTTAAGTACAGGTCAAGCTTCCTTCGCGGGTCAAATTGCCGGCGGAAGACAGATTAACGGTTTGGCTTTGCCTTTGCCTACAGCTTACGCCTTAACTGTCAGAAATGGTGTTGAAACAATTGTCGGTTTTAACGAGGCGGCACCGCGGGCGATTCTCAGCGACGCGACAGTTACGGGGTTGCAGCCGGGAGAAAGTTTGCTGGGGATTGATTTTCGCCCCGCTAACGGTTTGCTTTACGGTGTGGGTTCTAGCAATCGCTTGTACGCGATCGATCCGGTGACTGGGGCTGCAAGTCAAGTCGGTAGCGGGCAGTTTGCTGTTGGGCTAACTCCCGGGGCTGCGGGTTTTGATTTCAATCCGACAGTCGATCGCATTCGGTTTGTCAATCAAGCGGGTCAAAACGCCCGCCTCAACCCGGATACGGGGGCAATTGTCGATTCTGACACCGTGACGGGGGGAATTCAACTCGACGGGAATTTGGCTTACCGGGCGGGCGATCCCAATGTTGGAAATCCGACTGCGGCTGTGGGGGCTGCGTATGTGAATAACTTTGCGGGGGCAACTTCGACAACGCTGTTTGTAATTGACAGCAATTTGGATGTTTTGGTGCGCCAAGATCCGCCGAATAATGGAGTGTTAAATTCGATCGGGCCTTTGGGAATTGATGCTTCTAGCGTTCTCGGCTTTGATGTGAGGAGTGTTGGCGGCAACGAGACGGCTTTGGCTGCGATCGAGGTTGGGGGAGTTTCGAGCCTGTACAATATTAATTTGACGACCGGTCGGGCTTCGATCGTCGGTCAAATTGGCGACGGGCGATCGTCGATTAAAGGTTTGGCACTGACTTTGATTTAACTGCTACATTAAGAGCGATTTTAGATTGACTTTAGGTCAATCTAAAATCGACTTGCATTGCATTTATTCGCTCTCTTATCTTGAAATTATCTGCGTTTATCTGCGTCGCTCTACCTTGAAGGAGCGGTTGACCGGCTCGCATCAAAGATTTATGCAATGCAAGTCTAATCGTTTGGGCAATGACCAATTCCCAATTCCCAATTCCCAATTCCCCATTCCCAATTCCCAATTCCCAATTCCCCATTCCCAATTCCCAATTCCCAATTCCCAATTCCCCATTCCCAATTCCCCATTCCCAATTCCCAATTTGAGGTAACATATTATTTTGACAACAAAGATAAGATGTTATCCCAAGTTTTTTACTTGCTACGTTCCCGAGCGGATGGCAAATATCTCTCGGCCAATCCCAATCCAGATTCGGCAGTTAGTTACCTGCTGATGTTTCGCGAAGACTATGATGCTTTGAGCTATCTCAACGCTCATGCTGCTGATGTTGCCGATCGATTCGGAGTAGAATCGATTCCGGGTTCGTCGGTGAAAAAGCTGCTCGAACGTTGGGGATTTAACGGTGTGGGGGTTGTTCAAGACCCGCTGTTACCCAATATTGAGTTTTTATTGACAAATAATTGACAAGTGACAATATTTGTGCTTAACCCGGTTTCTAGAATAAATCGGGTTTTTTGGTGAAGTTTTGGGCCGATCGCCCGATCGAGCTTGTAGACTTCTGTGCCCCATATTTAGTGCAAATTGTCAAATATATTAACCTGTTACCCTAAATCTGAATCCTGTTGTATATTCGTAGTCTGTTGATATATTCCGACACGTCAGTACACAACCTATGGTTCGAGAATTAGAGCGATCGAGTGCCAGCGAAAAACGCAACCTGTCCGATTTTCCCGAAACAGCACCCGCAGCAAATCCAGTATTTTTCAGGACGTACAGCCGCCGTACCGAGACAGGGCGGGAGACTTGGGCCCAAGTGTGCGATCGAACCGTCAAGGGTCTACAAAAGCTGGGAAACCTCACCCCGGAAGAAACACAACTGCTGCACCGGATGCAAAACGAGCTCAAAACCCTCGCTTCAGGCCGCTGGCTGTGGGTAGGCGGCAGCAAATGGATCGAACAACCAGAGAACTTTTCCGGCGCATATAACTGTTCCTCAACCAATATTCTCGACTGGCGCGCCTTTGGTTTGTTGATGGATTTGGCAATGATGGGCTGCGGCACAGGCGCCGTCTTGGAACCACAATATATCGATCGACTGCCGCCGATTCGCAACCGTTTAACGGTCACAGTCCAAGGAGAAATTGGCTCTACACCAGCTTTAGAACGCCGCCAAGAAACCGAAGTAAAAATAGACGAAAAAACCGCCACTATTTATGTCGGAGACTCCCGCCAAGGTTGGGTAAAATCCTATCAAGCTTTGCTGGAATTATCCACAGATGAAAGATTTGCTGGCTCTGTTCAAATCTTCATCGATTTGAGCGACGTTCGCCCCGTGGGAGAACCTTTAAAAGGCTTTGGCGGAGTAGCAAATCCGGTGAAATTGCCCGACCTTTATCAGCGGTGCGCCGCAATTTTGAATAAAGCTCAAGGGCGGCAGTTGAATTCAGTAGAATGCTGCGTATTGATTGACGAAGCTGCGGTCACAATCGTCGCGGGGAACATACGCAGATGTATCGCTTACGGAGCAAGGGTTTCAGCTATTTCTGGAATGAAGCCTATCCAAGATATTCAGGTTGGGGAGTTGGTGTTAACTTCATCGGGTGAATATCATCCTGTTGTCAATAAATTTATCCAAGGTACTCAGGATGTTGTAGAAATCCGCACCCCAGTAACTTCGATTCGTTGTACTGCTAATCATCGCGTTGCTGTCTATGACGGACTGCGGTCTTACACTTGGAAATATGCAGGCGAATTGCAGAAAGGCGATCGTCTGATATCTGTTCCTCATAATAAAGGTGCTGATTGTGCCAGCACTGATTATGCTTGGTTGGTAGGCTTCTATATTGGAGATGGGTATGCCAATCGGCGAAAAACTGGACAGTCTGAAGTTGTCTTTGCTTTCTCTAAATCTCGACTTGAGGGCAAACTAGGTGAAAAATGCCTCCGTATTCTCCACAATCTAGGATATACTCCCACTGTTGCTTGTGGGAGCAAGGGACATTGTGGCTTCATCAAGGTTTATCGGAAAGATCTAGCTGAAGAACTCTTAAAATACAAACAACCTTGGGGAGTTCCAGTAATTCCAGAAATAATCTGGAAAGGTACTCCTGAAATTAGAGCTGCTTTTCTCGCAGGATTGAGCGATGCAGATGGCACTCCTTCTCGAAATGTTTTGGTCAACTCTAGCAAGTTAGAATTTTTACGAGAAGCACAAAAGCTAGCCCTCTCCTTGGGAATTGCTACTACATTGTACGAACGCGAGCCTAAAACTTTGAAAGGCAGAGACAAAATCTATGATGGTTGCCACTGTATTCACATTCGAGGCTTGCAATCCCAAGCTGTAGCTGTAGCTTTAATTAATCAGTTTGCAGTGCGAGATGATTTCACGCTCAAGTTAGCTAAAAAGAATGGGCTGACTTTACCCTATCAATTTGCTAAAGAGTTAGCAGCAACAGGATGGAAACCTGAAACTATTTGTAGAGCTGATGTACTCTGGAGCGATGCCAAAAGCAGACCCGGATATTTCCGAGATGCTAACTTTGACACTCTCTTAGCAGAAGACTTGGTAAATCCTCACTGGTTGCCAATAGAAGTTATGTTTGTAGCACCGGCGGGTGAAGTTGAAACTTTTGATATTGAAGTCGAAGGAGATCACGAATTTATTGCTGATGGGTTGTTAGTGCACAACAGTGCCGGTATGCGTCAGTTTGAATCTGGTGATGAACTAGGCGCAAATGCTAAAAACAATTTGTGGCAACAAGATGAAAGCGGTAACTGGAGAATCGATCCAGAACGCGATGCCCTTCGTATGGCAAATCATACCCGTGTTTTTCATAGCAAACCTACACTAGAAGAATGTATTGATGCTGTCCGAAAACAGTATTACAGCGGCGAAGGTGCGATTCAATGGGCCGGCGAAGCTGTAGCTCGATCTAACGTTGACTTACTTTCAACACCGAGTCTTAAACTTGAGTTTTTGAAAGCTTACAACGAAGGAAAAGCTAAAGATTGGTTGCAGAAACGCTATCCTGATATGACTGCTGGCGAGTTAGAGCATCGGTTAGTCCGTGTTGGATTAAACCCCTGTGGTGAAATCATCGGCTCTAATTTTTTCTGCAACCTTTCGGAGATCCACCTCAATCAAATTGACCCTTACAATTTCAAAGAACAGGAGGAAGCTTTCAGGGCCGGAGCTCTATCTGTCGCGGTACTTCTCAATCACAAATTTCTCGAACCGCGCTACCAATACAGCCGCGAATTAGACCCGATCGTCGGTGTATCATTTACTGGATTGTTCGATTTCTTCGTTCACGCTTTCGGCGTGGAGTGGCTGCGCTGGTGGGTGGAAGGCCGCCCGCAAACTCCCCAGGGAATCGCTTTTAAACAGCGGGAAGAAGAGTATTTGACTGGTTGGCGGGAGATTGTGAATGAGGTAGTATGGGATTATTGCGATCGCCATTCCTTAAAACGCCCCAATCGCTGCACAACCGTCCAACCATCGGGTACCAAATCTCTGCTCACAGGCGCTTCTCCGGGGTGGCATCCGCCGAAAGCCCAGCGTTTCATTCGCCGAATCACTTTCCGCAAAAACGACCCCGTAGCCCTCGCTTGCATCGACTACGGATACAACGTAATTCCGTCTCAATCTGACAAAGATGAAAACGGCAATTTGCTGAACAATCCCTTCGATGAACGCTGCACGGAATGGCTGGTAGAAATCCCCGTTGCTGTAAGTTGGGCTGACTTACCCGGTGCCGATGAAATTGATATTAACAAATTCTCGGCATCGGCACAAATGGACTTTTATATGCAAGTGCAAAAGTTCTATGTCAGACACAATACTTCGGCGACGATTGAATTGCGGGAAAATGAAGTTGAAAGTTTGGGTACTCGGATTTACGAAGCAATTCGCGATGACGAAGGCTATATTTCCGCAGCACTTTTAGCTCGGTTTGATGCTCTGGAAACTTTCCCCCGTTTGCCCTTTGAACCGATAAACAAGGAAACTTACACCAAAATGGTGGAAGAGGCATTAGCGCGCCGCGAAATTGATGTTTTCCACGCGGCTTTGAGGCGTTACGATTTGGGTGAAATGATGGATTCCGGGCCGGCTGGCTGCGATTCTGATAAGTGTTTGATGCCGGAGACGAAGTAGATTATCGATGGTTTAAATATGAGAAATCCCCTGAATTTGGGGATTTCTTTTTTTGACTCGCACAAAAATTAGAAATCCTTGATAGAGGTATTTCTGGACATTCCTAAACGTAACTGGCATAATTAAGTAGGGTGCATCTTTCAATAACCTGTAGGGGCGGGTTCGCCAACAGCCTTCAAGCTTGCAAACAGGTTAAATAAACCCGCCCCCACCCCACGAAAAACCTCCCATTGAGATTGGTGCAAGATGTCAGTTAAGTCAAGTTAACCATAAAAATTCTGAAATCGGTACAGTGAATGAGTAGTGTGGGGGAAAAACTCAAACAGCGACGGCAATCGCTGTCTTTGACACAGCAGCAAGTTGCTGATGAATTGGGCGTGACTGTAACGACGGTGAAAAATTGGGAAGCGGGCCGACATATTCCAAAGTTATATCTAGAACAGACGAAAGCATTGTGCGACCTCCTGAAACTTTCCTTAGACGATTTGGTAGATTAAGTATTTGTAGGGTGCCCCACTGCGAAATTTTCAAGCCGATCGGCAGATTATCGACAGATCCGCACCCTACGGTATTTGGCTGCGTGCAATAGCGGTAAGGTGCGCGGCCCGGTGTACACGTTACATATCTAAGTTCTGCGATCGCACCTAAAAACCAGTGAGGTTAATATAATATGAAAATTCGCTGCATTGCCAACAAAGGAGCAGACTTGCCGGAAAATTACCTAAATCCACCGCTAGACATTACCAAAGAAACTGAATTTAAATTGATAGTCGGTAAAGAGTATACTGTCTATGCTATCTCCCAATGGCAAGGAAATTTAGGGTACTGTATTTGCGACGAGCGCTATACTTATTATCCTATAGAGAATCCAGCGCCGTTATTTGAGATAATGGATGGCAGATATTCTCGGTACTGGCAAGTGCAATTAGCAACTAACGGTTTGTTAGAGATTGCTTTTGAGCATTGGTTTTCGATACCTTATTTTTACGATAAACTAACTGACGGCGAAGCAGAAGCAGTTTTGATTTTTGATAAAATTCGAGAACTCATGGACTCTGAAGCTGCAATTCCTCAACCCCAACCTTTCTCGGTTGAGGAATTGCTGGCGATGCCTCCTTTGTCGCCGGATAAACTAGCAAAAGTCCTTGGTTGAAATCATGTCAGACAATCAAAATGAACCTAGAGAATACGATGCAGTCAAGGGCGGTCAAAATTTAATTCCTGTCAATGCTGCGGTACTCGGAGGCATTCCCGGTGTTAAAAGCCGCTTGGGATCGCCCGCGATCGAAGTTAGAATCGCCGCACTCTCCGAAGCGCTGAAATATGGAGAAGCAGGGTTAGATTTGATAATTCAAGCATTGCAGGATGAGTCAATGCAGATAAAATTAGCTGCCTATTCCCTGCTGAAAGATAGGGATGACTTAAAGATAAAACCGCAGTTCCAAGACTATCTCCCTACATTTGACTTTGATGTCATTACAGTTGATGCGTATGGAAAAGAAAACAGCCGCAGTAAGTCCTTTGCTCTATCCTTCCCTGAAGACTTAGGTAACTCAATTGTACTGGAAATGGTTTACATTCCCGGTGGCACATTTATGATGGGTTGCCCCAACGACGAAGAGGGAGTAAATTATCAGCAAAGTCACCAGCATCAAGTCACAGTACCAGCTTTTTTTGCAGGCAAATATCCCATCACCCAAGCACAGTGGCAAGCAGTGATGGGAAACAAGCCCTCGCATTTCCAAGGTGAAAAACGTCCTGTAGAAAATGTATCGTGGGATGATGCCGTAGAATTCTGTGGCAAACTCTCGCTACAAACCGGGAAAAAATATCGCCTTCTGAGTGAAGCAGAATGGGAATACGCCTGCCGTGCCCGAACTACAACCCCATTTCATTTTGGGGAAACCATTACCCCGGAATTAGTCAACTATAACGGATACGGGCGCTACGCAAACGCCCCCACAGGACTTTACCGTCAACAAACAACCGATGTCGGGAGTTTTCCCCCCAATGCCTTTGGACTGTGCGATATGCACGGCAATGTTTGGGAGTGGTGCAGCGATACGTGGCACGAAGACTGTAACGGTGCACCAAGTGACGGAAGTTCCTGGGAAACTGGCACAAGGAATGCTCGAGTGCTGCGTGGCGGTTCCTGGTTCGATTCTGCGCTCACTTGCCGCGGTGCCTATCGTGTCAGGGATTTTGTGGGCCGTCGCTTCATGCTCATCGGTTTTCGCGTAGCTCTGGTTTCCGGTTCTCTCCTGTAGTCTCCCGCGTTGAAATCTGTCGTTACACAGTCAAGGAGAATATTAGACTTGAATTGGGTTTGATATTAAGCAACTGCAAACCCAGTATTAACCCGCATTTCTGGAGGATAAAAAGCCAGCACGATATCCTGCGGTAAAACTCCTGCTTCGAGCAATTCTTGAGTCACTCCTTCCTCAATACCATCCCATTCAATCCAAATCTTCCCTTCGCGAATTCGGAGGTGCACAATAATATTGTGAACTCTGCCTGTTTGATTCCATCCTGCACCCATCAATAAATAGTTATCGTTTTGTCGATCGCAAATTGTCAGACTTTCAATTTCTGGCTGACTGGATTTATACTGTCCGTGAACGGCTACAATTTTTTGAACTATCTGCCGATAGTTTTCTAGCTTATCCATTGTACTATCTCCTCAGAACTTGCATTAAAAACAATTAACTTAATTTCTTGGTCTTGAACGATCGTTTGAATAGAAACACGCCTAAAAAATCCTTGATAAATTTGTTGAGGTACTGCTAAATATATTTCTCTTTCGGGATGCTGCCGCCTCAAAAAGCCTCGGTATATATTGTATTGTCCGACAGCTTTTTCGAGTTCGGAAACTAATGAAGGACTCGTAAAGCTTTTGATTTCTACAACAATTTTTCGGTGATTCCTTTCAGCCGCGAATAGCTTCTCTGCTGCTAAATCCGCATAGAGACGCAGGTCTTGAAATTCGATTGTCAGCGGGTCGTCTGTAATTTCCCAGCCATCTTTGGCTAAAGCATTTTTAACGCAATCATGATAGATGTCTTGTCTTGGCATGAAACTAATTATAGCAAAAAATTTATCCGTCTTTCAGGGGCCGTGTCGGAGCAACGGCCCATCGTGGGTTATTTGAAAATATCTTTCCGCTTCTGCAATAGCAAAGTTGCGGTCAAATAAACTGCTGCGTGCAATCCTAAAATCCCCCAATTCAGAGCCAAGTTTTGCCATGTTGGTTCGTAGACGGCGCTTTTCTCGAATAACTGCGGTAGGATTGTTCGATCGGGCGATCGCACTTCCCAGCACTTGGGTCAACCGTTTAAGTAATAATCCCGCGTTCCCTTCGCATTCATAGCTTCACCGAGTCGGTGCAAACCGTACACGTAAGCAGCAGTTCTCATGCAAACCGACAATTCCTGAGATTTTTTCCAAATTGCCTCAGTTTCCTCAACCATTTTATGCTTCAACCGCTGGTTGACTTCCTCCAGCGTCCAATAAAGTCCGCTGCGATTTTGCACCCACTCAAAATAACTAACCGTCACGCCGCCGGCATTGACTAAAATATCCGGGATTACCTGAATTCCCCGCGCTTCCAAAATTAGATCCGCAGCCGAACTAATCGGCCCGTTAGCTACTTCAAAAATAAACTTTGCTTTAACATCGTTGACATTTTCTTCAGTAATTTGATTCTCCAAAGCAGCGGGAATTAGCACGTCTACATCTAATGCTAAAAGCTGCTCGTTTGTCAAGATTTCGTGTTCGACAATATTGCAAACAGAACCTTCGCAGTAAATAGCTTTTATACCTTTGTTAGACTCTTTAAAGCGGCGGATGCTGGGGATGTCCAGCCCTTTTTTTGCATAAATTCCGCCTTGGGAATCGCTGACAGCTACAACTTTGTAACCGGCTTTAGAGAGCAATTCTGCTAATTCTGCCCCGGCATTGCCGAAACCCTGCACGGCTACAGTTGTCTCTCCGGGAGTTCGGTTAAATTTGGGCAGGAGATTTTGAATTACAAAAAAAGCGCCGGTTGCTGTTGCGGTTTCTCGGCCCAAACTGCCGCCGATTGTGACTGGTTTACCTGTCACCACCGCCGGAGAAAGCTGCCTTTTAATAATACTGTACTGATCCATCATCCAACCCATAATCATGGGATTGGTGTAGACATCCGGTGCGGGAATATCGACATCTGGGCCGATGAAATCTGCGATCGCATCCACGTAACCCCGGCTCAACCGTTCCAATTCGAGTTTGGACAATTCTTTGGGATTGACAGTAATTCCGCCCTTGGCTCCTCCAAAGGGTATGTTGAGAACCGCACATTTAAACGTCATCCAAAATGCCAAGGATTGCACTTCATCTAGGGATACTTTTGGGTGGTAGCGCACTCCTCCTTTGGACGGGCCTCTGGTATCGTCGTAGCGCACGCGATAACCTTGGAAAATTCGTAGGGAACCGTCGTCCATCCGCACGGGAATCGATACAATTAAACTGGATTTGGGATATTTGAGCCGCTCGATCGTATCCTCGGAAAGGGATACATATTTTAAGGCTCTTTCTAATCGGCGGCTGGCATCGGCAAATAATGAGTCAGACATAAGATGAAGGAAGTTCGGCAACGGATTTTTTAACGGATTTAACGGATGTTGAGGTTCGAGGTTCGAGGTTCGGAGTTCGAGGTTCGGGGGAAGACTGGAGAATAATTTGCCGGAAAGCTCTTGGTTAGCTGCCGTCTTAAATTTAATTATTTCGGCTTACCTGGTGGTTTTCCGATACTTTCTAATTTAATCACAATCCCGGTCTAATTCTGCATAAGTGCTTTCTACCTTGTGTCGAGCGACAATCTGGTAGTCCCAAGCAGCAATTGAGCAGATACACTTAAAATAGAGGGTGATATTCAAGCTCAAGTCGCTATTTGAGGAGAGATCGCTCAAATCACCGCCAGCCACCAGGGGAATCCAATTCTGAAATCGATCGACGCTGTAACACACCTTACAAACTGAAATTATTATTATGGTTGGACTCCTAGCCGCGCTCTCTGCGTCTGCGGCGGGGGGTATGAGAATTGCCCTGCCCCTGCTGTTAATTGGTTTGTTGCGGATTGACAAACTTTGGTCGGAAATACCTTTATTGTCTGGGGTTCACCCCCAAGTGGCGATCGCCATTTTGGTAAGTTGGTCGCTGTTAGAGTTATTTGCTTCTAAAACCTTTGTAGGACAGCGGGTGCTGCAAGTTGTGCAAATTATTTTCAGTCCCATTGTAGGAGCAATTATGGCAATTGCGATCGCTCAGGTAAGTTCGATCGACGAAGTTATTGCTCACCCTTGGATGCTGTGGATTATTGGTGTTGTCGGAGGTTTGTTGGCTTTTGTGCTGCAACTGGTACAAGCAGGATGGCTTTACCGGTTGAGGAGTTTGCCGATTTGGGTGATTTTCCTCCAAGATGTTCTGTGTATTTCGTTGGTTTTGTTTGCCTTTGATGCGCCGCGGCAGGGAGGTTTAATTGCTATGCTGCTGCTGTGGCTGGCAATTCGCAGTTCTAAGGAGTGGTACCGCTGGTACAGAAGTCAGGGAATACCGGGCGATGGGGGAAATCCCCGCCGCCGCAAGCGCGATCCCGATTAATTTAGTTTCTAATCAAAACCCGCCCTCTGGCGGTGCTAAGACGCGGGAGGCGGGTTTTGGATTGAGATTATTTGTTTGCTGTTGGTTCTGGTTGCAGGGTATGAGTGTCAACTTAAGCCTCAAATCATTGAGAACTCTCGCTTTGACGCGAGGCCTGATCCCCCTGGCATCCCCCCCATCGTTGCGGGGACTTTAAGCCGTTTCCTCTCCCCCCCATCGTTGCGGGGGCGCCGGGGGGATCTAGACGCTTGATACCAACCAGAGATATAAACAATTTCACACTCAAGTTGACACCACTGATTGCGGGCCCAAACCGCTTCAAAAGATCGATCGCACAACCGATTTTTTAAAGCAAGCCGATCGAGTGTAAGGGGCCTTGACCCGTAATTAACTCGATCAATAGTGCCACAAAACCAATCATCGCCACACGACCGTTCCAAACTTCCGCCCCCGTCGTCAAACCCCACTCCCACTGCTCTTGAGGGTACATTTTCACTATCTTGGAAGGGCGTATAACATCAGAGAATTTAACGCTGGGAGATTCTATAGACTCGATGACTAAATCTGCCAAGGCTTCAATAAACACCGGATGAGTATTCAGGGCTGGGACTCGGTAGAAATTTTCTATCCCAGATTCTTCTGCTAATTCTCGATACTCCATGTCAATTTCTTGCAGAGTCTCGATGTGCTCGGAAACAAAACTAATTGGAACTACCAACAAATCTTGAACTCCACTTTCTGCCAATTCGGTAATCGCCTCTTCGGTGTAAGGCTTGAGCCATTCCACCGGGCCGACTCGACTTTGGTAAGCCAGAGTGTGTTCGTTCGATCGGTTCAAATGTTCCACAATCAGACGAGTGCAATCTTGGATCTCGCGCTGATAGGGGTCTCCAGCCTCTTCTACGTAGCTGAGGGGGACGCCGTGGGCGCTGAAAAAGATGTGAACTCGATCGGGATTTGGACTGTGGTCTAATTCTTGGGCTATCAGTTCCGACATTGCCTGAATGTAGCCCGGCCGCTTATACCAAGAAGGAATAGCGGTATATTCGATCTCATTGAGGGCTGGATCTTTGCCCCAGATTTCTTCTAGTTGCCGGAAGCTAGAACCGCTGGTGCTGATGGAAAATTGAGGATAGAGCGGCAAGATTGTCAAATGTTCGATGCGATCGCGCTTAATTTTGGCGATCGCCTCTTCGGTAAAAGGATGCCAGTAACGCA
This sequence comes from Microcoleus sp. ARI1-B5, assembly GCF_036705795.1. Lineage (NCBI taxonomy): Bacteria > Bacillati > Cyanobacteriota > Cyanophyceae > Oscillatoriales > Microcoleaceae > Microcoleus > Microcoleus sp. ARI1-B5. Next base: position 454,789 of record NZ_JAUBVK010000002.1, on the reverse strand, counting down.
TCCCCACGTATACTCGAGCATCTTGTCCCTTGGACTGCAAGACTTCTTGCAGCGAAGCGGCTTGTTCCTCGGTAATCCGCCGCAAAGGAGAGCCGCCCCCGATTTGGCGGTAGTTTTCCTGGGATTTTTGAAAGCGCAGGGTCGAAATCAACCAGGCGAGCGGTTTCTGCATCCACGGAAACGGAATGCGAATGATTTCCGGGTCAGCAAACAAGTTGAACAGGAAAGGACGGACATCCTCGATTTTATCTGGCCCGCCCAAGTTTAATAGTAATACTCCCACACGGCCCATAGCGGTTACGGCTCTCCCATCGTCTCAGTTCTGTTACTTATTTTTATCATATAACTTAATAATATCTTAAGTCGATAGCAAGGTATACATAATTTTGAATATGGCAACAATTTTGAGAGATTTAAGTTATCGGTATCAGTGGCTCTACGATGCGATCGCCCGTCTGGCTGCTGTGAGCGTAGGTGGCGAAGCTCGTTTTCGCCAGCTAGCGTTGCAAAATTTGAGCGTGGGCGCGGAAACTAAAGTTTTAGACCTTTGTTGCGGCAGCGGTCAAACTACGCAATTTCTGGTGAAATATTCCCAGGATGTCACAGGACTGGACGCTTCGCCATTATCTCTGCAACGGGCCAGGAAAAATGTACCCTCAGCCCATTATGTAGAAGCTTTTGCCGAGTCGATGCCTTTTGGCGACTGTCAGTTTGACTTGGTGCACAGCAGCGTTGCGATGCACGAAATGCGATCGGCGCAATTGCGACAAATCTTTCAGGAAGTATACCGCGCGCTCAAGCCTGGGGGTGTATTCACTTTGGTAGATTTTCATCGGCCCACAAATCTGGTGTTTTGGCCTGGGTTAGCTGTGTTTTTGTGGTTGTTTGAGACTGAAACTGCTTGGGAGTTAATCGAAACTGACTTGGGGAGTGTATTGGCCGACGTGGGATTTCAACAGTACAATTCTGCCGAAGCTCAACAACCGAAACTTTATGCTGGCGGCAGCATTCAAGTTATTCAAGTTCAAAAGTCAGTTGACAGTTGACAGTTGACAGTTGACAGTTGACAGTTGTCATTAGTCATTAGTGAGTGGGTAAGAAACCGGGTTTCTACGAATTTTGGGTTGAGTGACGATAAATCTCGGAAGAAACCCGGTTTCTGAGGTCGGCGTGCGCGCGTAAGAAACCGGGTTTCTACGAATTTTGAGTTGAGTGACAATAAATCTCGGCAGAAACCCGGTTTCTGAGGTCGGCGCGCGCATCTTACTATACTTGTCAACTAATGACTAATGACTGCTGACTAATGACTAATGACTAATGACTAAACAAACTTTTTCGCTTCAGCCAAAGCCGCCTCAAACTTGAGCAATACATCCTTTTCTGTGTGAATAACTTTCTCTTGTTCCAGCAGCGGGCGGCCAAAGCGAAAAATGCCATCTTGTTCTACGTGGTCTACAGCAGGAAGCGTTTCTGGATGCGGCAAAAATTTGCGGCCGATCGTGTACGGCGTGTGGAAAGAAAAACTAAAATCGGGAAACTTGTCGCTCTTGATTTCAAGGTAGTACAGCGAGTAATAATCTTTGGTTTCGCAGTACACGCATTCGCGGCACTTATTTACCAGTTTCCGGTTCTGATAGAAAAAATCCCACTTGTCCCAATAGTAATCATCTTTCATCATGTCTTGGTGGTCGTCGCACAGTTCGAGATATAATTTGTCAGCATCGCGAGGACGGTAAAAGTAAAGCATAGCGTAGGGCATTTCAATCAGTAACTTGACTGCTTGATTTTTGCGCTCGTACCATTCCTGCTGGTGAGTTTCGTAGATTTCGTTAGATTTAATTGCTTTAATGCTGTTGAGCTGATTTTCTTTTGCCCACCTGGACGCCCAAACTGTCCAATAAGCTAGCTGGAAGGTTGCTGAAATTTCCGCCGAACCTTGTTCTTTCCAGTCGGCAATAATTTTTTCCCACGCTGAACTAAAAGCTACTCGGGATTGTTCGTTTTGTTCGGGGTTTTCTGTATTGATTGGGGCGGATATTTGGCGATTATTTTTAATCGACCCTTTGGGTTCTTTGCGCCAGTTGTTAATGTCAGTTGGCGTGAGAGTGAGGATGAATCTTCTGTCGTGAACGGGATATTCTAAATGGATGCCTGATTTGCGGAAAGAGCGGTATTCTAAAATTGGGAGCTTGCCTTGTTCGATCCACTGCTGGCGTTCTGCTGCCGAACACTTGAGCATTGCTTCTAATTCTACCGGATCGACGGCTAATTCACTTTTGAAGGTCTCCCAAAATCTTTGTTGTTCGGCTGCGTTTACTTCCAGCACGGATACAATTTGGTTGACGATGCGATCTGTTTTGTCTTGGCAATCGTCGGGAAGTCCTAAGAAGTCGAGGAGTTTGGCCTTGAGTATTCGTCTGGAAGAGATTAGCTCGGCTAACATGAGAAGCTCCAGTAGAGTCTGAACTTGCGCCCTTGAATTCGCAAGATTAGCGCAAGTCTATATATCTTAATAGATTCTATTGAGTTGTCGGCAATTGCATTCAAATCCGATCGCCAATTGTTACCGATATTCTGGGCTCTGAGTCGATTTCACGGGATTTGACCTGGGATCTCGATCGCCCGCCACCCACCCATTCCTAAGCAAAAATACCCAAGATAGGGTCGCGCGGTCGATTCCGGCGGACGATAGCTGCGCTTCACGACCGGGCGGCGAAACAAGCTAAAATCGATAATTGCGATCGCGCACCCACAAACTCACAGGCACAGCATGGCCTGTTTTGTCAACCTTTACTTCTACCAAAAATGATTGGCGCTGGTTCCTTTGAGCTTCGCTAATCTCCTGATTGACTTTTTCCCTTTCATGCTCTGGCATATAATAAGTTTCTAAGCCGTATTCCATCTGCCAACCGTTATATTTGCCCTTAATAGCGATTTGGTTGGGGGGCAAATTGGTGGGATTTTCTAGACTGACGCGGACGGGTTTCCAAGCTTGGGGGCGGCCGGGATTAGTCGCAGTTTTTGGGGCTTCTAAAATTACATAAAAACTGGTTTGTGGCTTGACATTGTGCGTATTTTGTGAACACACAGCCCCGGGCGGACAAGGTGTTTTTTCGGCAGGTAAATCTTTCCAGCCGGGGAGTTTTTGGAGATTTGTGTTAGCAGAAATATCATAGCTCAAAACTTGGTAATATCCGCGCAAAAAGTCGTAAGGGTCTACTGGTGCTGTTTGCAGAACAACTGTTTTGCCAGTCATAAAAGTGTAAACTGCGGGAGCAGGTACGGCGGCAATTAGCCCGATTTGCAAGAGTAAAGGAACCCACAGCCGCCACGCGGGAAGGCGTTTTGCTTCGGGGGAAAGCTGAAACACATTTGTTGTATCTGGATTTTTAACTAATAAGTCAATGTTGTTTGTGTTCATGTTAGGTATGGGTTATATTGTTTAGGGTTGTTTCGGAAGGATTAAACCACAGAGACCGCAGAGGGCGCTGAGTGAGACAAGAGAGAGATGGATAATTTCTATTCATCGGGGATTTTTGCGAAGTGGCGCTCGAACCACAAACCAGCAGCAATAACACCAATTCCGCACAAAACAAATAGAAAAGATTTGAGCAACAATTCTGTGTTATATTCCAACACTCTGCTGAGAATTTGTAGCGTGATTAATACCATGCCTCCCCAAAAACTCTTGCGGTTTCCTAAAGCTAAACCTTCTCGGATTAAACAGACGGCTAGCAGAAATGATAAAACATTAAACAGAAAAGTCGCTAATTCTGGAATCCGATTAAAATTCAAGTGGTAAAGCGGTATTAAAGCGGTGATGAGTATCAAAAGTGCGATCGCACCTGTGGTCAAATTCACTCCTTTTTGTTTTGGTCGCCGCAGTTCCAAACGTCCCAAGTGCAGCCATTCAAACACCGTGAAACCGCCCAAAACAACCACATTTGCCAGCAAAACCCAATCCAGCGAAATTGGCGAAGGATTCGGCGAATCTTGCCAAAACCCGTAGAAAGAAAGAAGATAAAACAAACCGGCGAGAAACAGCAGTGCTAAACTGCGGGCGGTAGGTTGAAACATCCTGCTGTGTACCTTCGGCCACATTGCATCGTCGTATCCCCACAGCAAAGCGGGCGGTAGGGCGCAAAAAATTGCTGTACCCCAGGTTTGATTTAACCCTTGGACGATTGAAACTTGTAGGGAAAAAATTATCGCGATCGCACTTATGGCAAAAATAGCACGCGATCGACACCAATAAGCCAGCGGCACAAACATTATACTGGCTGCGATCGGCATTTGCCGCACCAAAACTTCCAGCCAAGAAAACTCAACTTTGGAAGACCAATCTAACACGGCAAGCCAATAGCCTAAACCGACTAAAAGTGCGGACAAAACGCCCAAGGAAGTCAACCGCAAACTGTAAGCCATTCCGATCACGCCGATTCCCCAAGTGAGGTAAAGTCCGTAGGAAGAACCGCCAATGTGAAACATTTGTGCCATCAATGCCATATTTGCTCCTAAAATCAGAGCTCCTAACAGCAACAATCCTTCACCTAGGAGTTTGTTTCGCCCTATTGTTATGGGCAAATTGAGATTGGAGTTTTGGCTTCGGGATGGGGGAATGCGCCACAGATAGAAACCCGCCGCATTAACTGCTACGAAAAGACTTAGCAGCAGCGCAACTCTCACTTCTCGCGACCAAACTTGCCAGTTGGCGGCTACAAAGGTGATGACTCCTATACCGAGGAGAATGCCGCCGAGACTGATGAGAATGCTGAGGAAGCGGTTGCGGGAGGCGGTTTCGAGTGTGTTGAATTGGTAGCGTTCCGAAAGTTGTTGGTAGAATGAAGTATCGATGAGTCCTTCTGCTTGCCAGAGTTTGGCTTGTTCGCGCAACTCCCGTCGAAATTTATCTGAAATCATTGTTTATATTCCAGAGGATTTGAACTGTGATAGTTTTTAATATGTCACTTGTGGGTTGATTGTCGATGGAGGCTGGGACACCTGCTGAACTTGCACAGCAGATTGGATTGAGATCATTCGGCGGTTGAAACCGTTTCTATATAAACAAACTCCCTGCAGCAAGGGACGAATAAATTAAGGAAGGTAATTTTATGGTACAAGCTCAATCTAAAAAATTAACTTTTGACGAGTACCTTAATTACTCAAATGATACGGATCAACGCTATGAGTTAATTGATGGGGAGTTAATCGCTTTGCCGCCAGAATCTGAACCTAATAATTTCATTGCTAACTATCTATTTTTCTATCTGGCTAGCAGCGGGCTAGTGCCACTTAGACTGATTAAAACGCATAATTGCGAGGTTCAAGTTGCCGTTTTGCGATCGTCCGATGCGGCCAACCGCTACCCCGATTTGATAATTCTGGAACCTGAACACATTCCGCTGACAGCAACCAGGCTAACTATCACTTTCGATATGCTGCCTCCTCGGTTTGTTGTGGAGGTAGTCAGTCGGGGTAGAGTGGGTAGCGATCGGGATTACGATTGCAAACGAGCTCAGTACGCAGCGCGGGGCATCGCAGAATATTGGGTTATCGATCCAATAGAAGAAGTGGTGACGGTTTTGCGGCTTGAGAATGGGCAATATGTTGAGGTTGGGGTGTTTCGGGATGGAGAGGCGATCGTATCTCCGATGTTTCCACAGCTAAGTTTGACGGTTCAACAGATTTTGAGTGGAGAGGTTTAAGGGCGGATCAATAGCTAATTGGTTAGCATTCATCTAACCACCTACCGATTAGTGAAAATCTCCACCCTCAACCTGATTGAGGCCATGTTTCAATCCCTGATAGGGATTTAGGTTGATTGCAACCTGTAAGTTTCGCTAACAGTCACACCATTTTTAGATAGTGACGTGAGAATATCATCAACCTTACTTTGCTAAATAAATGTAGGCGGGGAAAATCACATTTCCCAGCCTAGAACCTGTAACCCTTGCAGCTAATTCATGTTATAAGTATCCTACTCGCGATTTATAACTTCCGTATTGTTCAATTCGTCTAACTTACTTTTCCAACCTTGTCGATAGGCTAACTCTCGTTCTTGCTTAGAAGCCCGTGAATTATCAACATCTTGTTCAAAACGATTATTTTCAAGATTCTCTAATAGTTCCTCATATTCCTTTTTGTAAGAATCTTCATTGTCGTTTGGAATCTCACGAGTAGTATAAGAATACCTCATACAATCCAACCATCCCTTTGCATGAATGAAAGCTTGTTCAGGAATGGGATAATTGGGAGTTACATATTCCTTAGAAGTTGAATACACACTTTGGTTTATAGTAAGTGGTCGATAAGAAACCTTGACTTGCTCACCTTCTGAAGTTGATTTCAGCTCAAGATTAGCGTTTAGATAATGTCGAGTACGATATTCAGTCATAAACAATTACCTCAATGAATTTTTCAAATTTAAATTTATTATAGTGAACTCTTGTATTTAGTCAATAAAAACTATACCCTACCGCTCTCACGGCGCTCTGACCGCTCTCTCTCTGTGCCAGCCCCCTCCCACCTCATCCCAGTTTTAAAAAAAGCAGTGTGTTGCAACGTGCGAGTGTGAAGCAAAAAAGCTAGACACTGCCACCGCTCCAACCATGCCGCTAGACTGTGCCAACCGTACCAACCGTGCAGCCTCTCCAACCTTGCCACCTTGCCAGCCGTGCAGCGCTACGACCGCTCAAACCGTTCCGATCGTCCAACCGTACCATCAAAACCCTATTTACCAGGTTAAAGCCTGAAACTATTCTCAGTCCATCAGAATAGAGTAAATTCGTGATATGATTAATTTTGCTTTTTAAACTACAAGTTTTTTGTAAATGTAATCAACAACCTGTTGAACGGTTTTTATATCTTCCGCATCTTCATCGGGTATCTCAATGTCAAATTCTTCCTCTAATGCCATGATTATCTCTATTTTGTCTATGTCCATATAAAGACAATTGGAAATGCTTCGTTCCCACCATGGTTTCGCATAATAATCATCTATTGTTCCACCATGTTCGGTAAAATCAGTATTGAGTGTGACTTCACAAGGTTCGATTTCTAGATTCTCAGCAACAATTTTTTTAACTTTTTCAAAAATTATAGATTTATCCATAACACCTATTTTGTTCTTTTTTAAAAACTTTCATAGCAGACCTTGTTAAACAATTAAAAATAGGGTAAGCAACATAACTTACCCCAGTAAATTGAAAAAATAAAATTTCGTTTAATTTTAATTAAAAAACAATTTCTTGAGTCCGTATGCTGCTAAACCGACAACAGCACCAGCAGCAACAACGGGTGCTGCACCAATTGCAACAGCCGTTCCGCCAACAGCTAAACCCATCCCACCTACTGCACCAGCTACACCAGCTCCAGCCACAGCACCACCAGCTACATACCCAATTGCCTCTGCTTTATCTTCAGAGTTATCTTTATGATTAGACATTTATCATTTCTCCAAAAGAAAGGGATTACAAGTAAGTCCTATTGCATAATTTAACCTTTTTTCAATTCAGTGTCTACCGTAAAGATACTTAAACATCAACTCTTTACATAAAGACCTGTAACAGTGCCAACCTATCCGACTGTGCCAGCGCTCCGAACGTGCAGCCGTGCCCGACGTGCCAGCAAGTCGATCACCCTGTTGCCTCAAAATCATCTGATCGCCTCGGAGTCATCCGATCGCCCTGTTGAATCTGGCAATTTGAAGGGGTAACGACAGACTAAAAAAATTACCCCCTCAAAAAAACACCTATCCCTAGGCGCAAATTTTATCCATCAACCCGATTCAAATTCCAGTCATAGGGCAAAAAAACGATCGCCCATCCATCACCCACAGCCGCCTCCGGCCCCAAATAACCGCCCACATACTCAGCCACCGAACCCGCCGCCTTTACAAAATCCTCGCCGTACCACTTAAAAATCTTGCTCAAATAAAGCGTCTTTTTCTGGGCATCATATCGCACCTTATCAGGATTGTGAATAAAACGGCTCGCATCCGCTTCTAGTTGAGTCCGTACCGACTCCGGGAAATAAGCCCCCCGGCGCAGCAGCGGGCACCCGACAGAAGCGCAAACTAATGCAAAATGGATGCGCGGTTCCGCAAATTCCGGCCGCAAAATTGCGTGTTCGATTTGATTGAGACTGTACTTTTTGCCCCCAATAATCGAGTTGGAACGGGTGAAGAAATCCAAAAAAGCCAGCCAATTTGGAATTCCCAAAACTTTGGGACGGATGGATGCGATCGGGTATACTCCGATCACTTGAGAAATTGCGATCGCATTGTACGCATTCAGCCACAGCGCCAGCCGCGCATCCGCATCCGTCATACCAGCTAAATCTACATCCGCTAAAGTTCCCAGCCACTTGCTCAAAACATCGGCCCCCTCAGCTTTCCAGCGCCGGTAATTGACGCGGCCCCCAGCGTCAACGTAGCGTTTTAGCAACTCATCCCAAGTCGAAAAGTCGATCGAATTTAGCATTCATTACTATCCACATTCTAAGACGGGCATTGCTTTAACTGTTTGTTTTAAGTTGTCGCGCATTTAACTTGTACACTTATTTTATGGAAATTTTTGTAGGGTGGGCTTTGAGCAGCGCCCAAAATTTCAATTTTAATAATACAGTACAGCTTATTTAATACTACCGTCAACCCAAGTCACGCCTTTAAGCTTAGCATTTTCCAAATTTGTCCCCGTCAAATCGGCTCCGGTTAAATTAGCCTCAGTCAAATCAGCACCTGCTAAATTAGCTTGGCGCAAAGAAGCCCCGCTGAGGGAAGCCCCGCTCAAAGAAGCCCCAGCTAAATTAGCTTCCCTGAGATTTGCTCCTCTCAAATGGGCCCCTTGCAAATCGGCATTTGCTAAACTCGCTTGCTGGAGGGGAATGCTTCTCAAATCGCATCCCGGACATTGGTTAGTTTGCCGCAACTGGTTGATTTGCTGGGGGTTCGCTGCAATCACCGCTGCCGCCAACCCGAATATCAGTCCGAATGAAACTGCTCCCAAAGTTACAGATTTCATGCTCTTTACCTTCTACAATTATAAAAGATTCTTAATTTAAACTTCAACGGGGAGCGGTTTATTCCGGCACAACACTAATCCCACTTTCAGATGCAAATTTGTAATTTTCCCTTACCTCCCTCACGAACTATGAGCGATCGCACCAACTTTTTTGATAAACTGTTAGCGGCTGTTGAAATCAATCAAAGCCTGCTGTATTTAGCCCTCGACCCCGACCCAGAAACCTTGCCAGCACTGGTTTCGATGACTGTCGAGGAAACTCAAAGTTTTGTAACAGATTTGTTGTCAAGGCTCAAAAGTGCGATCGACCAAACATCGGATTTAATCTGCGCCGGCAAAATCACCCTCGGTTTTTACCAATCTCTCGGCATTTCCGGCTGCCAACTGCTGCAACAAATATTAACAATTATTCCCCCTCACATTCCCGTAATTTTAGATGCCAAACACAGCGATTTAAACACCAGCGCAGTCTTTGCCAAAACCGTATTTCAAGACTGGCAATTTGACGCTATTACCTTAAGTCCCTATGCCGGATTCGACGAAGTAGCGCCATTTTTATTATACGCCGGAAAAACAGTTTTTGTGCTCTGTGCAACTGCCAATCCGTCAGCGGCGGCTTTGCAAGAATACCCGACAGCAGAAAACCCTTTATACTTGCAATTAGTCCGAGTATCTCAAACTTGGGGAACTCCCGAAAAACTCGGTTTAGAAGTAGGAGTAATGCCGGATATGTTGGCGCGCATCCGCCAAGCTGCTCCCGAACGCCTGATTTTAGTCGAAGGAGACATCGGCGAAGAAAATGACTTGACCGAAGAAAACGACCTCGCGCAACTGCTGGCGGCCGGTTTAAGCAAGAATGGTGAGGGTTTATTGCTGCCTGTGCCCCCGAGTTTGTTGGCGGCGAAAGAGCCGCGCCGAGAAATCGAGAAATTGCGGGATAATATTAACGAACAGAGGCTGCGGGCGATCGAAGGTAGTCCCACTTGCGAATTGTGGCTACCGGATGTTTGCTTTTTGCAACCCGAACCCAACCGCGATTTAATCTTGCAACTTTATGACATCGGCTGCGTAGTTTTTGGCGACCACGTACAAGCATCGGGCGCCGTATTTCCATATTACATTGATTTGCGAAAAATCATCTCAATTCCGCAAATTTTCCATCAAATTGTCAGCGCCTATGCAGACATTCTCAAGGATTTAAAATTCGATCGCATTGCGGGAATTCCCTACGGTTCTTTGCCCACAGCAACCGGTTTAGCATTGCGGATGGAACGCCCGATGATTTTCCCGCGCAAGGAAGTGAAAACTTACGGCGCGGGTAAGTTAATTGAGGGGCATTTTCAGCCTGGAGAAACGATTGTCGTAGTAGATGATATTTTGATTAGCGGTAAAAGCGTGATGGAAGGTGCGGGAAAGTTAAAATCTGCTGGGTTGAATGTAGAAGATATTGTGGTTTTGATCGACCACGAACAGGGAGTTAAAGATAAATTGCAGGCTAACGGTTATCGCGCACATTCTGTGCTAGCACTTTCGGAAATAGCTGAGATTTTGTATCGAGCAAACCGCATAGATACCGAGCAATTTAATATGTTGACAGCCGAAGGTTAAGTCCAAATTGTTGTAGGGGCGGGTTCGCCGACATCTATGAAACCCATAAAAAAATCTCATAAACCCGCCCTCTTCGCCCTTGTTTACATGAACATTTCACCTATAAATGAATCGTACATTTGAATTAATGGTTGGGTGGGGGCGGGTTTATGAGATGATGGATTTTTGGCGGGATTGTTGGCTCACGGGCCCCTACAAATCGGTACATTTGAATTAATGATTGGGTGGGGGCGGGTTTAGGAAATTATCTGTTTTCGGCGTTGATTGTTGGCTCACGAGTCCCTACCACGCAATTCGATTAACCTTGCAAAACTTCAATTAAAGCATCGCCCATCGCCCGACAGCCGACGAGTTTCATGCCTTCCGACATGATATCACCAGTGCGATAACCTCGATCCAAAACTGCCACAACTGCTTGCTCAATTTTATTAGCAGCTTCCGGCTGATTTAATGCGTAGCGCAACATCATTGCCGCGCTTAAAACTTGGGCGATGGGATTAGCTTTATCTTGTCCGGCGATATCCGGCGCGGAACCGTGTACTGGTTCAAAAACACCAGGCCCGCTGGCACCCAAACTCGCAGAAGGCAGCATTCCAATACTACCAGTTAGCATCGCCGCCGCATCCGAAAGAATGTCGCCGAATAAATTGCCAGTGACAATTGTATCGAACTGTTTCGGCCAGCGAATTAACTGCATGGCGGCGTTGTCAACATAAAGGTGAGAAAGTTCCACATCGGGGTATTCTGAAGAAAGGGCAATAATACGATCGCGCCACAGTTGCGAAACATCCAAAACATTCGCCTTATCAACGGAACACAGCTTTTTTCCGCGCTTCCGGGCCGTCTCAAAAGCCACGCGCCCGATGCGGTCAATTTCCGAATCGGTGTAAGCCATCGTATTCACACCGCGTTTTTCCCCGGTTTCCGTCTCAAAAATGCCTTTCGGTTTGCCGAAATAAATGCCGCCAGTGAGTTCGCGGATCACCATAATATCCACGCCTTCGACAACTTCGCGCTTCAAACTAGAAGCATCAACTAATTGCGGTAAAATAGTCGCAGGACGCAAATTTGCAAACAATCCCAATCCGGCGCGCAGTCCTAACAATCCAGTTTCCGGGCGCTGTTCGCGGGGCAAATTGTCCCACTTGTAACCGCCGATGGCTGCTAACAATACTGCATGGCTGTTGCGGCATTTTTCCAGTGTTTCTTCTGGCAGCGGATTGCCTGTTGCGTCAATAGCAGCGCCGCCCATTAAAGCTTCTTGAAATTCAAAGCCGATGTCCAATTGTTGACCGACAAGTTTCAGGACATCTACCGCTACAGCGATAATTTCAGGGCCGATGCCGTCTCCTGGTAAAAGAGTGATGCGGTAGTTTTGAGTCATATCGATTTAGGAGTTTTGATTGTAGATTTGTGATTGAGAGTTAATGGGAATTCTTTGGCAATCCAAGACATTCTCACAAGGCTATAATCATATCAGGATAAGCAACCTCAGAATTCATTATGACATTCCCGACTTACCCGCCTGCTCAAACTGAACCGCCTCTAGACCCCCGGCAGAGTTTGCCAACAATGTATGATTTACCTAGCGAAGACCCAAAGGAGCCCGGTTTGCCAGATACATTTCATTTAGATCAGCCGCAACTCTTGGAATTCACGTTTTTGCCACCTGGATGGGATGCGGAGCAAGTATTTACAGCCAGTGACCTAAATTTGTATTACGATGCAACACAGCCGCGCTGGCATAAACGCCCAGATTGGTTTGCTGCGGTGGGTGTGCCCAGGCTTTATCAAGGGCGCGATATGCGTTTGAGTTATGTAGTTTGGCAAGAACGGGTAAATCCGTTTGTGGTGGTGGAATTGCTATCGCCGGGAACTGAGGATGAAGATTTGGGGCGGACTGTTCAGCAAGCTGGGGAACCGCCGACTAAGTGGCAAGTTTACGAACAAATTTTGCGGATTCCTTACTATTTTGTGTTCAGTCGCTACACGGATGAATTGCGAGCTTTTCATCTTGTAGGAGGCCACTATGAACAGGCAGAATTAATTGATGGGCGGTTATTTATTCCTGAGTTGCAGTTGAGTTTAGGTTTGTGGCAAGGTACTTATAAGAGTATGAATCGTTTGTGGCTGCGGTGGTTTACTGCGGAAGGAGGGTTGATTTTGAGTCCGGATGAAAGAGCAACGGTGGCGGAACGGCAACTGATAGAATATCAACAGCAACTGATAGAATCTCAACAGCGAGAGGAAAGGCTAGCGGCGCGGTTGCGGGAACTAGGTATCGATCCTGAACAGTTGGTGTGAAATACCCAAACTAAACGGAGTACCGTTATAGTTCGGGCTTCGTGTCTCATCTGCCATTGCTCTGTTGGGAATACCCGTTACCGAGTATTCGTCACTGAAGACGATCCGAGTCTTACACAGCATCTCTGGCTTTGCAGCCTTTATCCCTTCGTAGGGAACCCACGCAGAAGCCCTGTTTCCCAAGGCAAAATTTTTCTTCGTGCAACAAACATGGCTTATTTTTTACAGCAGGGCGTTACCTTACCAACCAGCGGTCTGTTCTTTCCCCCTTTCTCTCGCAGTTATCCTTGGTAAGCATATTACTGCTACTGTGACCTATTGTTTGCAGTCGAGTGGGTGGGTCGCAACCACTTATATCTTACACGTTTCTGTTAGAAAATCCGGGAATTGTCGATCTTTTTCACAGACCTTGCTCGGCTTATATCCCCGCGCTAAACGGAGTACCGTTATAGCGTGGGACTTACGCCGATTGAGTTAATAGTTCTCGCACCCAGGCCTGGTGAAACCCGGTTTCTTCCTTCTATTTCTCGTGACTCGTCCCAAAACTCGTAGAAACCGGGTTTCTAGCCCCCATGCGTAATTCTTGCTTGAGTATTCCAAAAGCCCGATAGCCCATAACCCCTTTTCAACTCCTCGAATCCGCGCAACACGAGTGAAATAAGATAAAAATAGTTCGATCGCACGCACGTACAAAAAATCGGCAAGGAGTCGCACCAGTGACAGACGGCGAAAGCACACCAACATCAGCACAGACTGACAATCGGGACTATTCATGGGCATTTTGGCCGGTTGTCCCAATCTATCCCTACAGCAGGCGGCGCACCATCCGCAAAGAAATAGTCAAAGACACAATCTGGACTTTTGACCAACTGCAAGGCATTTTCTACGTAATTGTGCCGGTGCGGATGACAGTAATCAAACTAGAACCCGAAGGCCTTCTCGTCTACGCCCCCGTCGCCCCGACTCCCGAGTGCATCCGCTTAGTAAACGAGTTAGTCGCAGAACACGGCGAGGTTAAGTATATCCTGCTGACAACGGTTTCGGGCATCGAACACAAAGTGTTTGTCGGCCCGTTTGCGAGGTGTTTTCCCGAAGCGCAGGTGTTTGTCGCCCCCAAGCAGTGGAGTTTTCCGCTAAATTTGCCTCTGAGTTGGCTGGGTTTGCCGGCTAAACGCACCTCTGTACTGCCCTCTGACAGCAGCAACACGCCTCTTGCAGGTGAATTTGACTGGGCAATCCTGGGCCCGCTCGACCTCGGTTTAGGCTTTTTTGCGGAAGTTGCGTTATTTCACAGGCGATCGCGCACGCTAATGCTAACAGATTCCGTCGTTTCCATTCCCGAAAACCCGCCCGCGATCGTCCAACTCGACTCGTACCCGCTGCTGTTTCACGCCAAAGACAGCGCCTCGGATGTGGTGGCAGACACCCACGAAAATCGGCGCAAAGGATGGCAGAGAATCGCCTTATTTGCCATGTATTTTCGCCCTAGCGTGCTGGACGTGCGGCCGTGGTCGGGGGTGTTAGCTAGCGCCCTCAAAGCGCCAGAACGATCGAGAAAAGCTTATTTTGGATTGTATCCGTTCCAGTGGCAAACAGATTGGGAGCGATCGTTCGAGGCTTTGCGCGGAGGAGGGCGGTTGTTGGTGGCGCCGGTTTTGCAGACTCTGATTCTCAACCGCGCGCCGAGGGAGACTCTCAATTGGGTGGATAAAGTCGCGAGTTGGGACTTTGAGAGGATTGTACCTTGTCACTTCGATCGCGCGATCGACTCTCGGCCCCGCGAATTTCGCCAAGCATTCTCGTTTCTGGAAAAACACTCGCCTGTTAATTCTTTACCCGAAGACGATTTTAAATTGCTCAGGCAGATTGATGCGGGTTTGAATAAAACCGGTTTGGTTCCGCCTGCGAAAGAGAAGGTTTAATCTTACATCTTGCACTATTGTTAAGAACAGGACAGTCTGCCCTAACTTGGGCCAGAAGTAAAACCCAATCCAATTCAACAATAGCTATGGCTTCACTAACCAAGAAAGTTCGCAAATCACCCCTCCCTTGGGCAAAGATTCTCGTCGAAACTGTCCCCCCAATCGTTGAGCCAAAATGTGAGAGTGCTTTGTTCCCTGTTGTCCTTGTTCGGGTTTAAGTCCAGCGCCATTGTCTTGCACCTTGAGAACATATTGCCCCTGGTGATGTTCTCCCGTCACGACAATTCGAGTTGTTCCAAGAGCGTGTTTCCCCACGTTACATAAAGCTTCCTCTAACCACAAACACAAATCCCGCTTTATCTCCAGGGTGAGGTTAGTTTGCTCGATGGGGGCGAAATTCCGCACTTTGACTTGAATGGTCTGGAAATAGGGCAAATTGCGCTTCAAAGTAATGGCATAAACTTCAT
This sequence comes from Microcoleus sp. ARI1-B5, assembly GCF_036705795.1. Taxonomy (NCBI): domain Bacteria; kingdom Bacillati; phylum Cyanobacteriota; class Cyanophyceae; order Oscillatoriales; family Microcoleaceae; genus Microcoleus; species Microcoleus sp. ARI1-B5. The sequence goes on along the minus strand of NZ_JAUBVK010000002.1, from coordinate 439,468 downwards.
ACAATAAATTATGCAGGGGGCGGTTGAGATCGATACAAGTGCCTTCCCCCAGACGGAGAGTTTGTTCGGAATTAGGGGGTTCTAGGCTGGTTAAAACGGCTGCTGAGTGTTGCTCTGAATCCGCTTCATCGGTGAGACTGCGCCCCACTGCCCGGATCTCTGCATTCAGGTCATGCAAGCGTTGGAACAATTGTTGAGATGGCATCTGTTCTTGCTGCATATCCCGCAGGAGGAGAGCTAAGGTTTGCAAAGGGCCATTGTGGATTTGCGTGAAGGCTTGTTCCATTGCCTGCTGACGAATCGCCTGTCGCTCGACAATTTGAGCATAGTACTGGAGACGCTCGGTATATAAGCCCTCGACGATATCTTGGACGCGGTTATAAAACAGAATGAGGAGAATTTGTATCCCCATTGTTGGGCCGAGGGAGATGAATAAATCCAATCCTCGCGAAGTGCGAAGTTCTGGCGGGTGCAGCAGCAAATAGGTGAGAATTGGGGCAGCGATCGCCATCCAAGCAATGAGAGTTGCAATAACCAATTGCTGGCGGCGACGCAGGGCGATCAGCATCACCAGTGTCAACACGAACAACGCTGGTGTTACGGGGGGCAGACTACCTACGAGGGTGGTGTCCGATGAGACGATCGCTTGTAGGGTATATAACCAACTGGGAACCACTACAAACAGTACCCCTGCTAATAAAGCCAGATTTATCACTTGTTGCAAGCTCTCTGGTTTTTTGTAGAGACGAATCAGTAAAATCAGGCAGGCGATCGCCAACAACGGAGGTGTAATCAGATAAATAAAATAAGGATGTGGTTGCAGTCGGTGCAGAAATGTAGCAATAGTTGCGCCAATCGTCGCCAAACTCAACATGGCCAGCACGACTCGGCGCTTTAAAATTAAAATATTATATGGCTCATTAATCGTAGACATTGCCCGTTCAGTCAATTAATCCAATTTTACGGGCACGAATTTGGGTTTGTGCCCGCATATTTTTACCCTCTTCCGGGTAGATTGAGAGTGCATCCTGAATCTTAGACCAATAGTGGCGAATCATCCGTTCGGACTTGTGCATAGTTTGGGCGATCGCTTTATCCTGAAGCCCCTCCTCAAAAGCGAGCCGCATTACCTCCAACCATTCGGGTTTCACTTCCAAGTCGGTTTGCAGGTCTTTGGTATGGGTTAAACCTTGCATAGCCCACTCCATCCGGGTCAGGAAGGTATCTATTGGCAGGCTTTTGTCTGCGATCGTAAATCCGCCCTGATGATTGTCAATTTCAGGCATGATGCGAACTAATGCCTTGACATTACTGCTTTGCACCATCAGGTTTAGCTGGGGATAATCCTGCATCAAGACCTTGAGCAACCCCAATCCCTGCTCAACATTGGCAGCCGTTCCTGATATCTCTGGAAGGGACAAATCCACGATCGCCAAGTCAGGCAAATGCTTTCTCACTTCGGTTAGAGCGTCCTGGACGGTTTGGCAAGAGCGGATTTGTGCCCTAGGAAAGCGATCGCCAACCAGACTAATCGTTCCATTGAGAAGCAGGCGATGGTCATCAACAATCAGAATCTCTACTTGCTGTTCTTGGGTGGAGTTATGGGACATTACCTATACCTGGACGCAACAATTCGATCTTACGCCCGCGAGAGACGCTTACAGCCGCTAGCAATTAATCCTGGAAAGGCGAGGCCCTATCAGCTCATTACCGAAAAGTGCAATGCTGATGACCGAAAATACCAACTCAACTTGTCTGAAACTACCAATGCTTTTGCCTGCCTAGTTTTTCGATACTGGAATCATCAAAGAAAACACACATCGATTTCAGGAAATAAAACGATGAAAGCTTACACCACCTTAAGCAAAGGTAGCAACAATAGTGACGTTAAATACCTGCAAGAACAACTCAATCTTTTCTACCACAGCTCTATTAGTGTTGATGGCTACTTCGGCGATATTACTGAAGAATACGTCAAGAAATTTCAAGCCGATTGCTGCCTAAAAGTTGATGGCATAGTTGGGTCACCAACTTGGAGTTACCTCGACGCCATTGTCCCTTATTCCCAGAAGCAGCACTCCACCTTGAGCCAAAGCTCTAGCAACAATCCTTCGGAAGTGAAATATCTACAGGCGCGGCTCAATCAAGCCAAAAGACAAGGGAAATCAGGGACAACGACGATTGCTATAGATGGCAACTTTGGCAATACAACCGCGACGCGAGTGAAACAATTTCAATCCGATTTCCATTTAAGTGCTGATGGCATTGTTGGCAATAAGACCTGGACAGTTCTAGAAGACGCGCTCTTAAAAAGCTAACACGGCTGACAAAGCAATTACTAATGCCTAGGCAGGGTAAAGTCTGATTAGACTTCACCGGACAAAATTCTTATGTTTCGTAAAATTAAATCAAGAACATGAAAAGACGAACATTTCTATCAGCAACTGGTATGACAGGAGCTGCGCTACTTGGGTCTCAGCTTCTGAATAAATCCGACACTCCGGCAATTGCACAAACATCGGGATATAAAAAGCCCAATATCCTTGTGATTGTCGTAGACCAACTACGCACTCCCCAATGGTTTCCAGCACAAGCCACTCTCGACAAATATCTACCCGCGATCGCAAAATTGCGGAAGAGTTCAGTCAACTTCACAAGATACTATACAGCAGCAACAGCCTGTACTGCGGCTCGCGGCACATTGGTGACAGGTTTATACTCCCACCAAACGTTTGTGATGGATACACATTTGAATGATGGTGAGGGTGGTAGGAATAGTGTACTCATTAAAGCGCCAGCGCCAAGCCTTAACGCTGGCTTCCCTACCTGGGGAAAACTGTTGCGAGAGAACTTTGGTTACAGTACCTGGTGGTTTGGTAAATGGCATTTATCCACCGGAGATTCCCTAGAACCCTACGGATTTAGTGGCGGAACTTATCCTTCCCCCAATGGTAATCCCGGAGAAGGTTTAGAAGTAGACCCTTATATTGTCAAAGGCGGTACGCCTCCTCAAGGAATTAAATCCACCGAACAGTTTACCGAGTGGCTCAATTCCAACGAAGCCAGAAATACTCCTTGGTGTACGACCATCAGCTTAATCAACCCCCATGACATTTCTTGGTACCCCCAAGGAACGAAGGAAATACCCGCAGAAAGCAACCCGCCAAGTGTCTTCAAAGATAGAATTCCCAACTTTGAAAACCCCATCGGGTTAGCGAAAAAGCCCCGCTTGCAAGAAGCATTCCGCCGAGCAGCAAACTTAGGGGTTGGCTACTTACCGCCAAAATTCGGAGAACCCTGGCTGAAACTGTTGGATTCATACCTACTATTCCAACAATTTGTGGACGCTGAAATCGGGAAAGCACTTGATATGTTAGAAAAATCCCCATTTGCCCAAAATACGATCGTCGTATTTACCTCAGACCACGGCGAGTATGGAGGTTCTCACGGGTTGCGCGGTAAAAGTGGTGGTGTTTATGAAGAATCAATTAACGTTCCTCTTTACATCAAAGACCCAACTAAACAGTGGGTTTCCACCCCAGGAACAGAACGGACACAACTTTGCTCTAGCGTAGATATTGTTCCCTTGTTACTTACCCTCGCTAGTGGAGATAATAGATGGCGTACCCAACGGGCATTCTCGCATTTAAAGACACGCTTGGATATTGCCCAAATCCTGCGCCAACCAAATGCGTCAGGTCGCCCTTACATTCTTCATACGACAGATGAACTGATCTTAGATTTGTTGGGCGCTTTGCTACTCGCCGGCGATGCTCCAAATCATGTGATTGGATATCGCACAGACAAAGCGAAACTAGGAGCTTATAACTTCTGGCGTTCTGGCACCATCGATATTCAAACAAAAGGTATGGAAGCAGAACTTTACAACTACAGTACCGCTAGAGGAAAGCAGGAATTAGACAACGTCAGGAACTCTGAACTTAGATTGTACTCTCAACTGGTGAGCCATCTCTTTAACGACGCTATTCCTAATGAGTTGCGTAAACCTCTACCTACACCCGAACTGCAAGCCGTGCAACAACAAGCCTTAAAAGACTATTTGTCCTTTGCCAACCAGACAACCCAGACAAAAAGCAGCCTGGATAAAACAGATGAACATCTCCTGGCGTTAAATGCTGCAATTGCTAATTTGTAGCTTCGCGCCACATAGATCGAAAAATTTTGGGGAACCTGAAATCGGCGGTGCGGTATAAAAACCCCATGCCTGATTCCGAAGCCACTGTTAAACCCCATCAATTTTGGCTTTAAGCACTGATGGAATTGTTAGGAATAATACCTAGTCAGTTTTAGAAGAAGCACTCCGGAAAAGTTAATAAGGCTGACTTAGCAATTCCTAATTTAAGCCAGGTGAAGTCTGGTTAGACTTCACCTTTTTTTTGATGAAGCAGGGAAGGAGGAAGACTAATGGATCAGATAACTCTTGTGTCCAGCCTAATTATGTTTGGTACAGCCGGATTAATTGCGTGCGTTGTCTATCATGGACTTTGTTGGTGGCGACGAATGCGTTGTTTGGAACAACAACTGCTAACACAGCAACAGTTAATCGAGCTGCTTGAGGCAGAAATTCACAATGGTGCCTTACAAAGGCTGGCGTTCTTGATCAGAGAGCTTCAGATTCATGAGTTGTCCCAACAAGAGTTACTCCAACATTTACGCTCTGTTTATCAAGATGTTCAGGCGGCTCTTTCTCCTGACAAATCCCACTAATTTAAGATGGCTTTAACAGCCATTCTCTGTTGAATTGCGTAGATTGGCTCATAGACATTCGCTCCACTTTCTTAACCGGTCACGACTGGAGCTTCTCAACCCACAGCCAACCTGATAGCCATCAAGGGTTTGGGCGATTAACCTGCAAAGGCAAGACCCTATCAAGCTGATTACCGAAAAGTGGAATGCTGATGACCGAAAATACCAACTCAACTTGTCTGAAACTACCAATGATTGTTGTGGCCTAAGTTTTCTATACTGGAATCATCAATACATAAGTCATCTGCCACTACTGATTAATTGGGATGCGTAAAAAATGGCTAATGATAACAAGGGAACTCAAAACTTGCCTCAGCCCAATTTTCCACAAAAACAGCACTTGTGGAGATAGCAGATACAGCACTTCCGGATGTTATGAGGTAGAGTAGCAGCAATTAGTAAACCAGTTTTTGAGATGGTTGGGATTCATTAAGTCAAGAGCCACAGCAATTATGGTGTCAACCATTTTAGTAGTGGTGGGTAAAAACTGTCGCAACAAAGATTGAAGCTGAGACCACCATAATTCAATCGGATTAAAATCAGGATAGTAGGGGGACAAACATAAGATGGAAGCAGCCACCACGACAATCATAGGCTTAATAGAAGCTAGTTTATGAGCGGGTAAATTATCCATAACTACTACTGCTCCCGACCACAATCGTGGGGCCCAACATTTCAAGGGTAAATACTTCAAATGCTTGGTCCCGCCATCGAGTTATCTATTGTCATTAATGCCACTACTCGAAGAGAGACTAATTGCACCAATTACTGTGACTTTTTCCCCGCCCCGCCGGAATTTCTCACCCCCGAATTTTTAGATATTTGTCAGAATTTACCTGACAACCGCAAAGTCGGCCCGGGCCCGCACTTGCTAACAGGCCCGATTTATGTTAACAATGCCGAACCAGGAAACGTTTTAGAAGTACGCATCGAGGAAGTTTACCCGAGTTTACCAGTAGGATTCAATGCAATTCGCGCCGGATGGGGAGCTTTACCCGAGTATTTCCCCGAACCAAAATTGCGGTTTATTCCCCTAGATTTAGAGCAAAAAATTGCGGAATTTCCAGCAGGTAGCGGCGTGAAAATTCCCCTGCATCCATTCTTCGGAATTATCGGCGTCGCCGCTCCCGAAATTAACCGTTCTTCTATTCCTCCTGGCCGCTACGGCGGCAATATGGACAACCCCGAACTGCAACCGGGAACGCGGTTATTTTTACCTGTTTTTATGCGCGGCGGTTTACTGTCAATTGGCGACGGACATTCCGCACAGGGAGACGGCGAAGTTGACGGTACTGCGATTGAAACTTCGATGAACTGGACTGTTCAAATTATCTTGCGCCCGGACTTGTTTCTAATATTTGCGTTTGCTGAAACGCCTACTCATATTGTGATTGTGGGATTCGGTAGAACATTGGATGAGGCTGTTGAATTTACAGTAAAACAGACGGTTTATTGGCTGCAAACTTTTGCGGGTTTCAAAGAAGAAGATGCTTATGTTTTGTGCTCCATCGCCGTAAATTTTAGGATTGCGCAGGCTGTCAACAATCCCCACAAAGGAGTTCACGGAATGGTGCCCAAGTCTATTTGGCCGGAGGTAAAAATTATCGATCGCCGACTGTGACGTGGTATAATACCACTGGACTGACAAAACAAGCTCGATCGCGATCGCACAAATTACACAAATTTGTCACTGCGGTGCGCCGCTCGCGATCGCACAATCATTCAAAATTAAGCTTAAAATTGGGATAAGTTGCAAATTATATCTAAATGGACTCCATGAAAAACCAGACTGATGATTCTGCAAAACAAGATTTAGTCGATCGGGCTTTTGGGAGTGCAGCAATACCAGATCCGACAGCCTGGGTGGACGAACATTATTTTCTGGCTAATTTCGCCGAGACTCTCGCCCGCCTTCAAGAACATTTATCTGATGACAGTTGCGAAATCGGCGAGAGTGGGGACTCTGGCGAGGCGAGATTGTCGCTCGATGCTAAAATTAGAGATATGTTGAAAGCTAATTTTAGCGAGGACTGCTGGCAGTATGTCGAAAATTTATTGTGAGTTTGGTCTAATCCATAAGTATTTGTACGTTCATTATTTTAGATCGTAAATTAAGCTGCGGCGCATTTAAATTGTATATTTCAACAGATGATTGAACATCATCAAATCCTCTCCCGTCTTCCCCTCGGACATCGTTCAACCAATTGTAATTTATGATACATTAGGTGAGGCGGAAATTACGGTCGCTAGGAATTTCGGTCGATCGCAAAAACTCGGCACTTTCCTCTGGCAAAGCAGTATTGATAAACATCCCGCTACCCAACTCAAACCCAGCCTGCTTCGTCACTCTGGGAATAATTGCGATATACCAGTGAAAATATTTGGTCGCCTGTTCCGCTGTCGGTACCGATCGAATACTATAGTTATAATCTGGATCGTTCAATCCGTAATAAAGCTTAGCCAGTACAGTTTGCAAAGTATCAGCAAGATCCGTAATTTCCGCATCAGTAATATCATCAAACGAAGACGAATGCCGGCGCCCAAAAATCCAGATATGAAACGGTGAAAGCGCAGCATAAGGAATAAAAGCCACAAAATATTCGCTCTCAAAAATCACTCTTTCACCCGACGCTAACTCATCTTCCAAAGTGCGGCAAAACAGACATTCTCCCGTGTCGTCAAAATAGCGAACTGCTGCATCGATGCGGCTGCGAAATTGGCTGGGTACAACCGGCGTCGCTGCTATCTGCGAGTGAGGGTGTTCGAGAGAAGTTCCGGCACTTTCCCCGTGATTTTTGAAGATAACAATTGTTTCAACGTGGGGATATTTTCTAATTTCTAAATAGCGGTGGCGGTATACTAAAAGTATGTCCGTTACTTCTTCTACGCTCAACAAAGCAGTCGTCAAATCGTGTCGCGGGTGTTCGACAATTACTTCGTGAAAGCCGATTCCCGACATCATGCGGTGAATTCCCGATGAGATCCGGAGCGGTTCTGCTGTCGGGGAGAGGGCGGGATATTTGTTGCCAATTGCCCTGACTTTCCATCCCGTGCGCGCGGGGAAGCTATCTTGTAGGGAATCGCACAAACGAAAAGTTTCTAAAGTTCCATCTTCCTCATTTCCCACACAAAACGGGCAATCGGCGCGGTGAGGCGGCACTGCTACCATCAACTTTTTCTTGTTGGCGAATTGATCCGGTCTTTTCGCCCGTTCGGTAGCGATGATTACCCAATCTCTGGTAATTAGATTTTGTCTAAGTTCAGACATTTTCTTACCTTCAGTTTCTGGGTTTAGTTCCAATTTTAGATAAATCTTTGCGATCTGTCATTGCCCAATTGCAAATTTTTAACAAATCTTGATATCGAAGATCTGTCGCCGACAATATTGTAGGATATGAAATTGCCTCTTACTACAATATTGTAGGGACTTAGGCTCAGCCAATTGGTGTCAACTTAACGCTAAAGTTCTTTGTATCTCTCGTTTGTTGCCTACTCTCGATCCCCCTCGCATACCCCCTACTCCCCCTCGCCCTTGGGGGAGTTTGAATGCTTCTTGTCCCCCCCTAGGGAGCGGGGAGTAGGGGGCTCTTCCTTCGGGGAGCTGAACCCAGTCACAAAACAAGATTCTGTGACTGCGTTTGACGTGTTTGTTGACAGCAACGGGCACGGCGCCGTGTCGCTACCGAATAATTTAAAAAGTTCATCAATCACAATTTCCACCAGACGAATCGCACAACGCTGCCGATATTCAGAGTCATTCAACAAGCGGTCAGCATCGCTAATAGCAATCACGGGGAATGATGTAGAAGTAATTTCCTCGCGCATCACTTTTTCCCGAGATTTCTCGCCTTTCATACTCCGATTCGCTGCCAACAAAATCATCGGGTTTGATTGAGAAAACTGCCAGACTACCGATCGTCACTATTGATTGGCAAGCCCATTTCGTCAAAGATGATAAAGGGAATGAATACCCAATCTAGCCAGCCACTACTCAAAATGATAGCTGAGAAAAGAACGCCGTGTCCTTTGAAATTACGCTCGACCCAAAAATTCATGCCTGAGACTCAAACTTGGGGTTGGCGGCTGGAAGTTTTGCTGTAATAAGCTCTTCCAAATCTAACTAAAATAAAATGACAGTAAGATAAAATATGCAGCTAGGACTGTGCCAGCGAACGGGAATTTAATTTATCCTCAAAAAAGCAACGCTGCTAACAGATTTTTGACCGATTCCCCGCCTGAAGACACAGAGTGTTCCTGGTACTTTCGATAACTTCCGATTTTAAGCTAAGTTAGAATGGCAAATTTCTACCACTCTTCAAAATCATGCCATCAGCAGTACCAGCTAGGATCACCATCACCACCCCAACCCCAACCCCCGGCAGCGGGGGTACCAGTCCCGGAGGGGCAGCTAACGGCCGGAGGGGCACCAGCGGCCCCGACTCCCTCAGCGGTACTGCAGGCGCTGACTTGATATTCGGTTTGGGTGGGGCAGACAGCATTTTCGGCTTAGGGGGAAACGATTCCCTCTACGGCGAGGACGGCGACGACTCGGTAAGCGGCGGCGAGGGCAATGATTTGCTGTTCGGCGGTGCAGCCCGCGACAGCGTTTTTGGCAGCGCGGGCGACGATACTTTATACGGCGGCAAAGGTGCTGACTCGGTAAGCGGCGATGAGGGCAATGATTTGCTGTTTGGCAACCAAGACAGCGATACTTTGTTGGGTGGCGCGGGGAATGACACGCTGTTTGGGGGGGCCGGCGATGACTGTTTATCGGGCGGCATCGGCGATGATTGTTTGTCGGGCGATCGCGGTAGAGATACTTTAACTGGCGGCGCCGGGAATGATACTTTTGCGATCGGGCGTTTGACAGAGGCGGATGTGATTACAGATTTTACCGATGCGAGCGATCGAATTCGCTTGAGTGCCGGCCTCACCTTTGCCGATCTCACTATTTCCGCTGGGCCAGGAACTTCGCCGAGTACAATTATTCAGCTTACAAGCACCAAGGAAACTCTGGCTACTTTATTGGGAGTTCCCCGCACTTCTATCAGTCAGGCGGACTTTATTCTTTAATTGGGAATGGGGAAAAAGGGAATGGGGAAAAAGGGCATGGGGACTTTTGAGTTTTAAGTTGTGAATGTTGAACTTTTCAACTCTAGCATGGCTTTCGCGTTGCGAGTAACAAAGCAATCTCAAAACTTTTCATCTTCCTTCTACCTTCTTCCATCTATCCGTTAAATTTCCTACACTGCGACGCAAGCCCAACTTCGATCGGACTTCTATCCGTTTGCATCCGTTAAAAAATCCGTGGCCGAACTTCCTTCTTCCTTCTATCCATTAAACCCGTTAGTTCCTTCTTCCTTCTTCCTGATGACTGATGACCAATGACTGATGACTAATGACCAATGACTAATGACCAATGGCTAATGACCTGTTTGACCCATGACCTGTTTGACCAATGACTAATGACCAATGACTAATGACTTCTTCCTTCTTCCTTCTGACTAATGACTATTGACGGTTTTCTCAATCTCAACAAACCTGCGGGCATGACATCTCACGACTGCGTGGGGCGAGTGCGCCGAATATTGAAACTCAAGCGAGTCGGACACGGAGGAACCCTCGATCCTGCTGTGACTGGCGTTTTGCCGATCGCCCTCGGCAGAGCCACCAGACTGCTGCAATTCCTCCAACACAACAAAGCTTACCGAGGTACGATTCGGTTTGGCTTAACTACCGCTACCGACGATTTAGAAGGAGAAATTCTGCATTCTCAACCGGTGCCGGAGTTGACTTTAGAAAAAGTGCAAGCCGCACTGCCGAATTTTATCGGAAAAATCGCTCAATTTCCGCCGAGTTTTAGTGCGGTTCAAGTCGGAGGTAAACGACTTTACGAGTTAGCTAGAAAAGGCGAAACTGTGGAAGTTGCTGCTAGGAATGTCGAGGTTTTTCGGCTGGAAATCTTGAATTGGCGGCCGGGGGATTTTCCGGAATTGGATTTGTCGATCGCCTGCGGGGCCGGTACTTACATTCGGGCGATCGCGCGGGACTTGGGCGCCGTGTTGAATGCAGGCGGTACTTTGGCTAATTTGACCCGTACCGAAAGCAGCGGTTTCTCGATCGACCAAAGTCTCAGTTTTGCAGAATTAGAACTGCAATTGCAGGAGAATACATTCAGCCCGATTTTGCCATCAGCGGTTTTGGGACACTTAGGCGCGATCGTCCTTTCGCCGGAATATACCAAACGCTGGTTTCAAGGACAGCGCCTCCCGATTCCCGAAACGCCGGTAGAAGGGGAGGAAAGTAGCAAACATCCCCCCGACAACTTAAAACCCGAACCTCCCTATCCCTTGCAAGTTTACGACCCTGATGGTAACTTTTTAGGTATCGGTCAAGTAGCTTCCTCAGAAACAAGTACCATATTGTCTCCTCAAATTGTGTTTTAGCTATCCAAGAGGTAAAAATGAAAATAGGTATAATTGGCGCGGGAAATGTTGGCGGAACTCTCGGACGCATTTTAACAGCAAAAGGTCACTCCATTGTATTTGGCGTCAGAGATCCGCAGAGTGCAAAAGTGCAGTCTGCTGTAGAAGCTACAGGAGGAAATGCACGAGCGGCTAGCGTGGAGGAAGCTGCAAGTCACGGTCAAGTTTTGATCTTAGCTACGCCTTGGAATGGCACGCAAGAGGCGATCGCCGCTGCGGGAGATTTGACTGGCAAAATTATTATTGACGCTACAAACCCGATCGAGATGACACCCGCTGGACTTGCTGCTGGACTGACAATCGGACACACTACCTCCGCAGCCGAAGAAATTGCCAAATTGGCGATCGGAGCGCAAGTTGTGAAAGCGTTTAATAACATTGGCGCGAGCTGTTTTGAAAATTTGCAGTTCGGTTCGCAAACAGCTACTGCTTTTATTTGCGGAGACAATGCAGATGCGAAGAAAATTGTCACCAATCTTGCGGAAGATATCGGATTTGAAGTTGTAGATGCAGGGGCACTCAAACAAGCTAGATTGTTGGAACCTTTGGGGATGCTGTGGATTAACCTAGCTTTCAGCGGTATGGGACAAGATTTTGCGATTAATTTAATCAAACGCTGAGGTCAAGATTGTGAAAGTATTGCTGATCGGATTAATTCGAGGCTACAAAATGGGGATTTCTCCTTATTTGCCTAACGCCTGTAGATTTCAGCCAACTTGTTCGCAATACGCGATCGAAGCTATAGAAAGATTTGGGGCGGCCCGGGGTGGCTCAATGGCAGTTAAGCGGATTTTGCGCTGTCATCCTTTTCATCCTGGGGGTTACGATCCAGTACCTCCCAAAGATAGCGAGGGGAATTAGTTATTAGTGAGAAGCAGGATTTTAGTTATTAGTTAATCGTGCAAATAGGCGCTGCATCCTCATGGCTAAAACTCCTGAGGGGAATCATACCATTTTAGATTTTAGATTTTAGATTTGAGATTTGGGAATGCCTGATGAATTAAGGGTTTCGAGCTGGCATACAGTTGCATTATTTTGGGGAACTGGTATCACTACCTGAGGGGGTAAAACTCGCAGCATTAAGTGTTTTTTTTGAGCAAAATTCAGTAATATTACTGTTTTTTCCACAACTCAGCAGCTATATAATAGGAAAAACGGGAGTACAGGGGATGCGAGTTGATATGTCTGCTACCGCAATCGGGTACAAAATGTTGTCTCATACTCTGGCAGTGCTGGGCCAGAAACAAGCAACGGGGAAACTGCTGTTAGAGCAAGGCGAACAACAGTGGCAACTTTACTTTTTTCAGGGTAGTTTGGTTTATGCGACAGGAGGAGCGCACAGAGCGAGGCGCTGGTACAGGGCGATCGGGCAACACTGTCGCAACTTTCAAGTGGATCTCAGAGACCTCAATGCTGGGGAACTCTGGGAATATCAACTGCTTCAGCAAGGGCTGGCTGCCAGCGAAATGAGTTTGGAACAAGCTAAGGCGATCGTCCACAGCAGCATTTCCGAAGTGTTCTTTGCTCTGATCGGTCAATCGGGTTTGCGCCGGGAGTGGCGTCCGTCGGAAAAATATTTTTCTAAAATTATCTCTTCTTTGCTGCTGTCTGTAACAGAAGTAGATCAAATTCTGTGTTCTACAGAACAAATTTGGCACAAGTGGAAAGGAATGGGTTTGTGGCTGGTAGAGCCCGAACAAGCACCGCTTTTAAAAGGGTCGGCCGAGTTGCATAAAAATCGATTTAGTTCTAATTCTTTGATAGCTTTGGCTAACGTATTTAACGGCGAGAATACTCTTTGGGATATTGCACTTAAGAAAAAGCAGTGCGTGACAGTGGCAACTCGCGCTCTAGTTAATTACATGAAGCAGGGTTTAGTAAATTTCCGAACAGTACCAGATTTGCCGTCGCCTATAGAACAGTGGCGCCTTGCTGCGGCGATGGCTGGGTCAGTTCGCCCTTTGATTGCTTGTATCGATGACAGTCCGACAGTATGCGAATTTTTGGAGCAAATTTTATTGCCGGCGGGGTATCGAGTCCTAAAAATTCAAGACCCGATGCAGGGAGTGGGCATCATCTCCAAACAGAAGCCTGCTTTAATTTTTATGGACGTGGTGATGCCGAAGACAAGCGGCTTTGCTTTGTGCAATTTTTTGCGGAAAACACCGAGTTTTCGGGAAACTCCGATCGTGTTTTTGACCGGTCAAGACAGTATAATTGACCGCGCACGAGCGAAACTTACAGGTGCTTCCGATTTTTTGACCAAGCCGCCCAATCCCGAACAGGTTTTGCAAGTAGCTGAGAAATATTTGAATGTAAAAGGATCTCGCCCTTTAGCAATTCGCCGCCACGATTTACTGAATTCGCGGCAACTTACCTTGGCAAATTCTTGACCAAAATTATGCTCAAAAAGCATTGCTTATCGGGTGCGTCTGTCGATTTTCGATTTTCGATTTTCTATTTTAGATTTACTTGCACCATTGGATCTGGGTTCTCGAAATTTAATCTAAAATTTTGGGATAGACCCTGACGCTCGCGTCGGGGCTTGTACCCGTTGTTTGGCAGGGTCAGAGGATGGCGCACCCTACAAATATTGTATCGATAATCATCAGTCACTCCCAATCCTTCAATTTTTAAATCTCAAATCTCAAATCTAAAATGGTATAATCCATCGGACTAAATTTTATTAATTATGAGCGATCGAACCCCGCAGGTAAGCGTGGTGATTCCGGCTTACAACTGCGCTGCTTACGTCGGCCAAGCCGTAGATAGCGTGCTGCACCAAACCTATACAGACTGGGAAATTATTGTCGTAGACGACGGTTCCCAAGACGACACCAGATTAATTTTAGAGCAATATGGCGATCGCATTCGCTACATTTACCAAAAAAATCAAGGAGTTTCCATTGCCAGAAATCGGGGTATCGAGCTAGCGCGAGGAGAATTCATCGCCTTTCTCGATGCTGACGACTACTTCTTCCCCGACAAAATAGCAGCACAAATCGCTGTATTTGCAGCGCAACCAAATCTAGGAATAGTCCACAGCGGCTGGCGTCAAGTCAACAGTATAGGAGAACCGATAAAAGATGTCAAGCCCTGGGAAAACGTCCCTAAATTAGACTTAGAAATGTGGCTGCGGTGGAAACCAGTATTGCCGAGCGCAATGGTATTTCGCCGCCATTGGTTAGAGCGCGCCGGCGGATTTGACCCTAGATTTCCTCCGGCGGAAGATACAGATTTAGTGCTGCGTTTAGCGTTAATGGGATGCGAAACAGAGTGGCTGCGGCAAATAACAGTTTGCTACCGCCAGCACGAACAAAGCGCCATGTACAAAGGTTTACCGCAGGCTAAATCCCTCGCCGCCGTCACGGAAACTTTTTTTGCTCGCCCCGAATTGCCGGATAAAATACGTTTGTTGGAAAAACAAATCAAGTACAGTACATTTGTTTGGATTGCTTGGTATTTGCACCGCACCGGTCATGCTGTTGAGATGGCAGAGTTTTTGCAGCGTTCTTGGAATTATACGCCTTATTTGCCCGTGGAAACAGTAATTAATTGGGCAGAATGTTTCGCCGAATTTTCGCAGGATGCGGGAAATGAATTGGATGCAGATTTATTAACTCAATCTCCCGAGTGGCAGCAGTTAATGCAGTGGACAATTCTCAGCAGCCACAATAAAACTGGTTTGTAGTGAGGACTTTAGTCATTCTTAGAGGACTAAAGTCCGATGCTGCGAACCTTTTTGATTAATTGATATTAATTGCAAATAGGTGGCGTTCCCCCAGGGCTGTAAGGCACAACAGCCGCCGAATTTGTTATCAATTCAATCTCGCCCTGAGCGTTAATTATCCAGCCTTGAGCCTCAACCAGTGGCTTGGGGACATCAAAATTATCGTTGCTGCTGCTGCTGACTCGTTCCCTGGGACTCGGGGGCAAACCGCCGCGCCCGGTGATGACAAACCGACTTGCTCTTTGGCCGCTAGTTTGACAGCCTCGCGCGGGTGGCGGGGGAACTCGGGTGGTTTCTGGCTGATTTAATCCTTTTACGGGGTCAGTATCGGGAGTTCTGAGTTCGACGTTGCCGTCAATTCCTAATTCTGAACTGGCGTCGATGTCGCTGTCAGTCGAGCGAAAAATACCTTGGGCAGTAATGATAATATTTCCGCCTTGGCCTCGGACTGCGTTGGCGCGGATGTCGCTATTTTCCTTAGCAATTAAGAACTTTGTGTTAATATCAATATTGCCACCGGTGGCAGTGCCGAAGGCGTTAGTAGTAATTTGACTGTTGTGGCGCAGTTGCAAATCTGGAGCTTGCAAGGTGATGTTGCCGAAATTGCCGGATTGTGTTGTGGCTGTAATTGCTCCGCTATCTAAACGAATTGAGTCGGCGGCAATTCTTAAATTTCCCGCTGCCCCTCGGCCGTCGGCACTGACAGTAACTTTGGCGCCATCTCGGACAGTTAATTGCCTGGTTTGAACAGTTAAAGTGCCGCCCGCACCTGTAGAAGTTTCTGATGTATTGGCATAGATTCCGCTAGCAGCACCGGAGTTGCTAACCAAATTTTGACCGAATCGAGCGAGTCGATCGCCACTCGTGCGATCGCTCCCAGAAAGCCTTATACTTTCAGAAACGTTCAACTGAATATTTCCCGCACGGCCGCCACTGCTACCCGTAGTCAGCACTTGTCCGCCGTCAACCGCTTCCAAAGTGCGGGCATTAATCGCGATATTTCCGCCGCTGCTGGCATTGAAAGTTCGGGAATTGACCACAGCGCCGTCTGCCAGCCGCAACATATTAGCATTAACTGTAATTTCTCCAGCGTTGCCGATCGCACTTGGTTCAGTCGGCGTAAATATGCCGCTAGACTGTCCGCCAGCATCAACTCCCGCCAGATTGACTGAATTGGCATTAACTTGAATACTGCCGCCGTTTCCGACACCGAAAGTATTGGCAATTACAACAGCACCGTTTGTCACGGACAGCGAGTTAGCAGTGACGCGAATATTTCCGCCTTCTCCGACTGCTGTTTCTTTGACGCTGCTGAACAAACCGCTGGATTGTCCAATTCCCAAAAACGGCGACAGCGGGCCGGTACCATCTAAGGCAATACCGTCGCGGACTGTCACCGCGATATTGCCAGCATTGCCCCGGGCGCCGGTGCTGGCAGTAATTACAGCGCCGCCAGTCACAAACAGCGACCCCGCCACCAGATTAATGCTACCTCCCTGACCTGCCGCGTTGTCAGAGTTCTCCACTCTGTTATAGATACCGGTGGAGAAAACCTCGCCATCGAGACTCGTCCCGTCAACAATCGCTGCATCGCGGACGTTAACATTGACGCTGCCGACATTCCCCCGTCCGTAGGTGCTCGCTTGCAGGGCAGCCCCATTAGTTAGGGAAAGCGAACCTGCTGTGAGATTAACGTTGCCTCCTTGCCCTACCCCTAACCTTTCAACCCGACTGTAAGCACCGCTGGAAATGCCGTCGCCGACTCCATCAAAGGACGCTGCACCGCTGAGGTTAATATTGACGCTGCCGGCATCTCCGCGCCCGTAAGTCCCGGCGTATATTTGAGCGCCGTTGGTTACAGACAGCGAGTTGGCTGTGAGGTTGACATCGCCACCGGTGCCTGTAGCGTTTGACAGCACTGCATTAGAAATAAATGTGCCTTCACCGTCGATCGCGATCGACCCCGCCGCGTTAACATAAATATCTCCACCTCTAGCGCCCGCCGTACCCAACCCTTCATTGATGCCCGCCCGCACTTTGCTGCCTTCTGAAACGTTGAAGTTTTGAGCGTTGACAACAACATTCCCGCCACCTGCTGCGCGCACGTTGATGCCCGCCGCCTTTGTCAGAGATACATCGGCTGTCTCGATGCTGGCAGGAAAAGCTAAACTCACATTGTTACCGGAGAAGTTGAGCGGCACAGTTCCAGAGCCACCAACGGCTGCGAGTTCGACTCGACCGCCGGGAGCGAGTAAAACTCCGCCTTCCAATCTCACATTGCCGCCAGCAAGTATCAAACTGTTGCCCGATCGCACTTGCAATCCGTCGGTCGATCGATTTACGATACTTCCAGAAGGCTGTCCGTATTGCAGGCCCAGCGGCACGCTAACGACGAGCAAAGGCGTATTTTGTCCGGGAAGAATGGCAGAGAAATCCGCCCCACCGCCAAACTCCACAGCATTCGCCGTAGTCGCCAAAAACGAACCGCCAATATTTAAGGAAGCATTCGGGCCAAAAATAATCCCGTGAGGATTGAGCAAAAATAGATTTGCAGTCCCGTTAGCTTTCAGCGCGCCGTCAATATTGGAAATCGAGCCGCCGGTAACGCGGGTAAAAATATTTTGAATATTGGCGGAATTGTTGAAAACAGCCGTGTTTCCCGTCAAAACCGAAAATTCTCGGAAACTGTGAAATAGGTTGCTTCCGGCTGTGGTTCCGCCCTCGATGGAGGTGGTTTTGTCGCCGACTGTCACGGTGGAATTGACGGGCAGCGTGGCATCGGGGACGATTTGGGCTATGCTGGGGGCGATCGGGCTAAAGCTACAAAATATTATACTGAGCCATAATTTGCCAGTTATGGGTTTCATTAATTAACTATTTTTTTATTTAGGTTATACCATTTTGCGTGTTAATTGTATATAGCAATCTTGGCAGGATTGGGATTTTTTTTAAACGAACCGCGTTGGCGTAGCCTGC
This sequence comes from Microcoleus sp. ARI1-B5, assembly GCF_036705795.1. NCBI lineage: Bacteria > Bacillati > Cyanobacteriota > Cyanophyceae > Oscillatoriales > Microcoleaceae > Microcoleus > Microcoleus sp. ARI1-B5. The sequence continues at coordinate 421,510 of NZ_JAUBVK010000002.1, read as the reverse complement.
GCGTAGCGCTTAGGCGCAAAGGACACGTTCGGCGAAGCCGTTCCCGAAGGGTAGGAAGAGAAAAGAAGGAGCGCTAGATTTTTTGGGCAATGTGAAATGCTGAAAGATAGGAAGCTTTGATGTTATTTCCGCAGTTTTTTTCGAGCGCTTCCCGCAAACTTGCTAACAAATAATTTCTCTTTTCGTCATCTAGCGCTATGTAGACTGAGTAAGTCTTCAAAAGAGCCAGATAATCTTCTATGCTGTAGGTAATCTGACTCACTAACTGTTCGTAAATTAAATCGTCGTACAGCCCTGAGTCAATGACATTTTGTCCGATTTCTTTGATACTTTCTGCTTGATTGGCTCTTTCTTTGGCATGATATTCTGCTAGAGACGGAGCTTGATTTTGATAAACTTGATGCAAAACTCGGTAAATTTCATCCTGCGGCAAAACTCCGGCATTCCACAGCAAAATCAAAGAACCTTTATCTTTTAATGCAGCGGCAGTTTTTTGATAGCGAATCTCCGGTGACACCCAATGAAAAGAAGTTGCGGCGAGTACAGCATTGAATTTATCAGCTTCTAATTCCCACTCTTCCAAAGTTTGATTTTTTATCTCTACAGATGGATAAGTTGCACAGTTTTGTCGCGCTAGCTGACAAGCTGGCTGGCTGGGTTCGAGACAAAGCATTGCAAAGCCGAATTCCGCAAAGGGAACAGTGGCAATTCCGGGGCCGCATCCGATTTCAAGAATGTTGGCGTTTGAGGGAAGTTCGGCTAATTCGACGACGCGATTAATTAGTTCTTGAGGATAGCGCGGTCTTGTTTTTTTGTAGGCATCTGCGATTTCGCTGTACCATTCTTTTCGCTGTTCGTAAGTGTAGCTGGCGATGTATTCGCTATACCACTCTTGGTTTTTTTCTGATGCTTTTACCATTGTGAAATCTTCCTTTTCTCTTCTCTTATCTTCCTTCGCGTCCTTTGCGTCTAAGCGCTACGCGCAGGCTACGCCAACGCGGTTCGTTCAAAATAATTGTATAAAAAAATGCGATATTATGGTTGAGTTTCAGCTTCGGTAAAAATTGGTGGCCACAGTTGGGAAATTGGCAATTCCCAACCAGGAAACAGTTCGGCTACTGTCAAAATATCTTCATTTCCCAGCACAATTGGTTCGCCTTCCTGACGGTAAACTGTTACAGTTTGTTCATCAGGATCGATCAGAATTCCTACTTGCGCTCCGAGTTGGATAAAATTCAGAATCTTTTTTTCTAGCGGTTTAATGCGATCGCTCTGTGATTTAATTTCTACTACCAAGTCTGGGACTAATTCTGCGAAATAACGGGGACTTTGCCTGATCCGGCTGGCCCGCACAAAGGAAACATCGGGTGCTGTGAGGTTAGCATCAGGTAAAATAAAGCCGCCTGCTGAGTCAAATATTCGGCCCAAACGGCGGGGATTCACCCAAACGAAGAGGAAGGCACTCAAGCGAATGCCAATTTCACTAGATACAATATCTGATGGGCCCACAATGATAATTTTCCCGCTTTCTAGTTCAAGTTGGTAATCTTGACCGGCTTCTTTGAAGGTTTTTTGGACTTTTTCTAAGTCTTTGAGTGTCATCATATTGATTGTTACCTGGCAGAAAATGAGTTGCCGCAGCTACAGCTTTGGGCGGCATTGGGATTGTGGAACCGGAAACCTCCGCCCATCAAGTCTTCTGAATAATCTAAGGTGAGTTCATTCAGATATTTTAAGTGCTGGGGGTCGATCGCAACTTGAACTCCCTCGGACTCGCATACAGCGTCTTCTGGGGCTGGCGCACCGTCAAATGCCATTGTATAAGACAAACCGGAGCAGCCGCTCGATTCCACGCCCAGACGAAACAAAGCATTGGGGTTCGGATATTTTGACTTGAGGCGCTTTACTTCTGTCGCTGCTGTTTTGCTCAGATGAATCATTAATTTTATTGGTTATTGGTTATTGGTTATTGGTTACTGGTTACTGGTTATTGGTTACTGGTTACTGGTTATTGGTTGCTGATTGGTGCGAATAACAAATAACAAATAACAAATAACAAATAACCAGTTAATCAGTTACTTAGCCTTTTCTGTACGGGCATAATCGTCTTGAAAGCGAACAATATCATCTTCTCCGAGATATTCGCCATTCTGTACTTCAATTAAAATCAGCGGGATAACTCCTGGATTTTCCAGACGGTGAGAAATGCACTGCGGAACGTAGGTAGACTGATTTGTAAACAGAACTTGTTCAGTTTCGCCGCAAGTAACTTTTGCAGTACCGCAAACTACGATCCAGTGTTCGCTCCGGTGGTGGTGCATTTGCAGGCTGAGGCGGTGTCCTGGCTTGACTTCGATCCGCTTAATTTTATATCCTGGGCCTTCTTCTAGTGTGGTAAACGAGCCCCAAGGCCGCGATTCTGTAGCTGCTGTTTCGTTGGGTGCAGCAGGTGCGTGCAGGGTAGATAGTTGAACAATTTCTTGAATTTGAACCATGATTTTCACTCCTTGAGGATTGCTTGCTGAATCCTTTGATAAACGACTTTGGGTTTGATATTAGCTAATTTATCCTGAAAACCTTTCGTCCGATCGCGCGAACCGGTTAGCGGACTGTGGATTTTTGCACTTTTGCCTGCGAAAGCTCGATCGACGCACCTCGACCACCATAGCAAAATCATCACAGTAGTTGTCACCCGTTATTGGCTCGATCGTCCAAATCTACATCAAATCTTCATTCTCAAAGGCCTGTGCTTTAAAGAAGCTTAACGGGGAGAGGGAGGGGGAGAGAGGGAGAGGGGGAGTTTGCCAGAGGGATTCGGGGAGTGGGAGGGAGCGGGAGTGGGAGGGCCCGATGGGGAGAATTTTTCTTGTGACTGATGACTGATGACTGATGACTGATGACTGATGACTGATGACTGATGACTAAAACCTACAAGCTGACATGATTAGAAAATACAGATTAGGTACAATAAAAAGCTTGGGACTGTCTCGATCGCAATCTCTCCGTCACTTTTAGGAAAACATCAAAATGAACAGCAACGGACTGCCTCCAAAACAAGGCCTATACGATCCGCAGTTCGAGCACGACGCTTGCGGAGTCGGCTTCATCGTACACATGAAAGGTAACAAATCCCACGAAATCGTCGAGCAGGCCCTGACAATCCTGCTGAACCTCGACCACCGGGGCGCCTGCGGCTGCGAACCCAACACCGGAGACGGGGCGGGCATTTTGATGCAGGTGCCCCACAAATTTCTCAAAAAAGCAGCCGCCGCCTTAAATATCGAACTTCCAGAAGCCGGCGAGTACGGAGTTGGGGCGATTTACTCATCGCCAAACCAAACTCAGCGCGAAAACGGCAAACGCATATTTGCAGAAGTCGCCGCCGAAGAAGGCTGTCCCGTACTTGGCTGGCGCGAGGTTCCCACCGACAACTCGTCCCTGGGCGACACCGCCAAATCCAGCGAACCGTTCATGCAGCAAGTGTTCCTCCGGCGCGCCGCAGGTATCGATGAGGCGGCCTTTGAACGGAAACTGTACGTCATCCGCAAACGCGCTCACAATGCCATCCGCAGAACTAACACAGACCCCTACTGGTATAATTCCACACTGTCGTGCCGGACGATCGTCTATAAAGGAATGTTAATGCCGGTGCAAGTGGGAGATTACTATCCCGAACTGCACGACCCGGACATGGAAAGCGCTCTAGCCCTGGTTCACTCGCGCTTCAGCACGAATACTTTTCCTTCATGGGAACGATCGCACCCTTACCGCTACATCGCCCACAACGGCGAAATCAACACGATGCGCGGCAACATTAACTGGATGCACGCGCGGCAATCGCTGTTCGAGTCGGAGTTGTTCGGAGACGATTTGAAGAAAATCCCGAATTTAATCAACATCGAAGGTAGCGACTCGACGATTTTTGACAATGCTTTGGAATTGCTGACTTTGGCTGGGCGTTCTTTGCCGCACGCTGTAATGATGATGATTCCGGAACCTTGGACGGCCCACGAGTCCATGAGTGACGAGAAAAAGGCTTTCTACGAATACCATTCTTGCTTGATGGAACCTTGGGACGGCCCGGCTTCAATCGCCTTTACCGACGGTACTTCGATCGGGGCCGTGCTCGACCGCAACGGTTTGCGTCCTTCCCGCTACTGCGTTACCAAAGACGACTTGGTAATTATGGCATCGGAAGCGGGAGTTTTGCCGATTGCCCCAGAACGAATTGCATCCAACGGCCGCTTGCAACCGGGGCGGATGTTCCTGGTAAATACCGAGGAAGGCCGCATCGTTTCTGACGAAGAAATTAAGACCAAAATCGCCACAGAACACCCGTACCGCGAGTGGATAGACCAGCACATGGTCGAAATCGCCAAACTGAAAGATGCGCCGGCATTGCCAGAATCCCACCCCGAAACATTGATCCAGCGCCAAATGGCTTTCGGCTACACCTTTGAAGAACTGCGGTTGCTGTTAGCGCCGATGGCGAAAGATGGCGTGGAAGCTGTCGGCGCGATGGGTGCGGATACGCCGCTGGCGGTGCTTTCCAACCGACCAAAACTGCTTTACGAATACTTCCAGCAGTTGTTTGCCCAAGTTACCAATCCGCCGATTGATTCTATCCGCGAGGAAATTGTAACTTCTGCTGAAACTACGATCGGCGCTGAACGCAATTTGCTCAAACCAGAACCCGAAAGCTGTCATTTGATTGAACTGAAAACGCCAATTCTCAGCAATGAAGAATTAGCTAAGCTCAAACACGTAAATGAGGGCAATTTCCGGTCGATTACACTGCCGATTTTGTTTGACCCCAAAAGCGGGGTCAAAGGTCTCGAACAAGCCTTAGAAGAGGTTTTTGCAGCAGCAGACAGCGTGATCGCCTCCGGGGTGAATATCATCATTTTGAGCGATCGGGGGATCGGTCCAGACAAAGCCCCAATTCCGGCGCTGCTGGCAGTTGCGGGCCTGCACCACCACTTGATCCGTAAAGGTACGCGCACGCGGGCGGGACTCGTGCTCGAATCCGGCGAACCGAGGGAAGTGCATCACTTTGCGACACTTATTGGATATGGTTGCGGCGCGATTAATCCGTATTTGGCCTTTGAGACGATCGCCGATTCGATCCGCGAAGGATTGCTGCTAAATGTCGAGTACAAAACAGCTTGCAAAAACTACGTCAAAGCGGCAACTAAAGGTGTGACGAAAGTTGCCTCGAAAATTGGGATTTCCACAATTCAAAGCTATCGCGGCGCGCAGATTTTTGAGGCGATCGGCTTAAACAAATCCGTAGTCGATAAATACTTTGCTTGGACAGCCTCGCGGATTGAAGGCGTAGGCCTCGAAGTCCTCGCCCAAGAAGCTATTTTGCGGCATACCCACGCTTTCCCAGACCGCCCATCCAGCGGACATACTCTCGATGTTGGCGGCGAATATCAGTGGCGGAAAGAAGGCGAGGCGCATTTGTTTAGTCCGCAGACAATTCACGCGCTGCAAAAGTCGGTGCGCGAGGGCAGTTATACGCTTTTCAAACAGTATTCTGGGCTGGTTAACGAACAAAACCAGCAGCATTTTACCTTGCGCGGTTTGCTGCAATTCAAGCAGCGGGAATCGATACCGATTGAGGAAGTTGAACCGATCGAATCTATTCTCAAACGCTTTAAAACTGGGGCGATGAGTTATGGTTCGATTTCTAAAGAAGCCCACGAATCTCTGGCGATCGCGATGAACCGCATTGGTGGCAAATCGAACACCGGTGAAGGCGGGGAAGACTCGGAACGCTACACTTGGACGAACGATCGCGGCGACTCGAAAAACAGCGCGATCAAACAAGTTGCTTCCGGGCGTTTCGGCGTTACCAGCTTGTACCTTTCCCAAGCGCGGGAACTGCAAATCAAGATGGCGCAAGGCGCGAAACCCGGTGAAGGCGGACAGTTGCCCGGTAAAAAAGTATACCCGTGGATTGCCAAGGTGCGGAACTCGACTCCGGGTGTGGGATTGATTTCGCCTCCTCCTCACCACGACATTTATTCGATCGAAGATTTGGCCGAATTGATTCACGACTTGAAAAATTCCAACCGGGAAGCGCGGATTAGCGTCAAACTCGTGTCGGAAGTTGGAGTCGGGACGATCGCGGCCGGTGTTGCGAAAGCCCACGCCGATGTCGTGTTGATTTCCGGCTACGACGGCGGAACCGGCGCTTCGCCGCAAACTTCGATCAAACACGCGGGATTACCTTGGGAGTTGGGACTGGCGGAAACTCATCAGACTTTGGTACTCAACAATCTCCGCAGCCGGATTGTGGTGGAAACTGACGGTCAAATGAAAACCGGCCGCGATGTAGCAATTGCTGCCTTGCTTGGTGCTGAGGAATTCGGTTTTGCGACGGCGCCGCTGGTGACTTTGGGCTGCATCATGATGCGCGTTTGCCACCAGAACACTTGCCCGGTGGGCGTGGCGACGCAAGACCCGCTGCTGCGGAAAAACTTTACCGGCGACCCGGAGCACACGGTAAACTTTATGACTTTCGTCGCCCAGGAAGTCCGGGAAATTATGGCGCAGTTGGGCTTCCGCACGCTGAATGAAATGGTGGGGCGGACTGATGTTTTGGAAGCGAAACAAGCTGTGGAACACTGGAAGGCTAAGGGTTTGGATTTCTCGAAAATCCTTTATCAACCGGAAGTTGGGCCGGAGGTGGGGCGCTACTGTCAGATGGCGCAGGATCACGGTTTGGAAAAGTCCCTGGATATGACGGTGTTGTTGGATTTGTGCAAAGGTGCGATCGAAAACGGCGAAAAGGTACAGGCCAAACTGCCGATTACCAATGTCAACCGGGTTGTCGGCACAATTCTCGGCAACGAAATCACCAAACGCCACTGGGAAGGTTTGCCGGATGACACGGTGCACCTGCACTTCCAAGGCAGCGCCGGGCAAAGCTTTGGGGCTTTTGTGCCCAAGGGAGTCACCCTGGAGCTCGAAGGCGAAGCTAACGACTATTTGGGCAAGGGGCTCAGCGGCGGCAAGATTATCTTGTATCCGTCGCCAGCTTCTACCTTTGTCGCGGAAGAAAACGTGATTGTCGGTAACGTAGTGCTTTACGGCGCGACAGCCGGCGAGGTTTTCATCCGAGGGATTGCGGGCGAACGTTTTGCGGTACGCAACTCCGGCGTGAATGCAGTAGTTGAGGGTGTGGGCGATCACGGTTGCGAGTACATGACTGGCGGCAAAGTTGTGGTTTTGGGCAAAACCGGGCGCAATTTTGCAGCGGGTATGAGTGGCGGTGTTGCTTACATTTTGGATGAGGCGGGGGATTTTGCTACTCGCTGCAATATGTCGATGGTGGAGTTGGAAAAATTGGAGGATGTTGAGGAAATTAGCGATTTGCGCCAGTTAATTCAAACTCACGTCGATTTGACTGGAAGTGCGAAAGGATCGAAGGTTCTGGCTGCGTGGGATGAGATGGTGCCGCTGTTTGTGAAGGTGATGCCGAGGGATTACAAGCGGGTGTTGCAGGCCATTGAAAGGGCGATCGCATCGGGTTTAAGCGGTGATGATGCGCTGACGGCTGCGTTTGAAGAAAATGCTCGCGATGTCGCTCGGATTGGCGGCAGCTAGTATTAGTATGGGTGCGTTACGGCTACGGCCTAACGCACCCTACAAAACTATAATTAACTCAAGCATGGGTTTCTCGAAGCGGGCGCGAAGCAAATTCATACGGCTCAAGTCAAATAATCTCATATTCAAAATATCTTGGGCGCTGACCATGAGTGATTTTCAATCTTTAAATTATGACAACCAATTTCTTAATCTAGCTTCAGAAAGCGGAGCTGATTACACTCAATTACGCAATTTTTTAGCAGAGGGCAAGTTTAAAGAAGCTGATTGCGAAACTAAACAAATTATACTTTGGGTAGCGTGCTGTGAAAAATTAGGCTATTTAGGGCATTCAGATTGGGTAAACTTTCCTTGTACAGACCTCCAAACAATTAACCAACTTTGGGTAAAATACTCAAATGAGCGTTTCGGATTTTCAGTACAAAGGTCTATTTGGCAACAAGCGGGCAAAGATTATGACAAATTCTGCGAATACGTTAAATGGGATTTATTTAATAGTAGAATGACCTATGAACTCCGCGCTCCCCTTGGTCATCTTCCCCATACTTTTGTATATTGGTTAGGACATAGAAGTGTCATCGTCCCTGGTGGAAATAGCTGGGGAGTGGGATTGCATTGGTTAGATTCCAAACTATCTGCTTGTCATCTATAAAATAATTATCGTAAATACAGAAGTAGAGAAAATTGTGCAATGGATCAACTAATCGAATATCCCAAACTAATCAAGCGTATTTTGACCGAGTATATAGAATTGTGCAATAATCGCCCTTCTCAACAAGAGATCGAGACATTCTTGATTGCAGACGAGCAAAACGGTCATTACATCTGGATGAATCTGGGCTGGCCTAATGGCGATCGCCTTACGGGAATGACAGTCTATGTTCGCCTGCGCGATGGTAAATTCTGGATCGAGGAAGACTGGACAGAAGATGGGATTGCAACGGATTTGGTGCGTGCAGGAGTTCCCAAGGAAGATATTGTGTTGGCATTTCACGAGCCTGGAATGCGGCAATACACGGATTTTGCAGTAGCTTCTTAGCACTTCATGAAACTTTATTCAGATGTCATCTTGCTGTGCAACCTTCCAGAAGAAGGACTTTATACCGGCGAGATCGGTACAGTTTTAGAACAGCATCACGTTGAGGGACTAGAAACAGGTTATAGCGTTGAGTTCTTCGATCTGTTGGGAAACATTGCAGCAGTTGCCACACTACCTGGAAGTTATTTGCGATTTAATTGAGCGATCGCAACCGATCCACAACCGATCGAAATTGAACTCACTCCTGAATGGCTGTCAACCCACCCGTTTGATATAATGTTGTTACTAGATTGTAGAATAGCAATCACAAAAAAGGGATAATTATGACCGTCGAACAAGCCATTTTGGAAAATGTGAAGGTCTTATCGGCAGACCAGCAACAAGAAGTCTTAGCTTTCATCAAATTCTTGCAGTCCGATAAATGGGAACATATCTATAAAGGACGCTTCAAAGAACTGCAACAAGAAATTCGTCGGGGAATGGATGCTGCCGAACGAGGTGAAGTAATTGATGCTGAAGATATGTTTCGGAGTTTGCGCTTAAAGCTACAACGCTGATAAGATTTAAAATATTAGGAGTTAATGCAGCAAACCATGAGTACAGCAGCCCTAACTACAAAACAGTACATTGAAGAACGGGAAGATTGCTACCGAATTGTCGGGAAGCGCGTTTCTCTCGATTCAATTATTTATGCTTTCCTGGCAGGACAATCACCTGAAAGCATCGTTCAGTCATTCCCAGCACTGACACTAGAAGAAGTTTATGGAGCGATTACCTTTTACTTGGCTAATCGCACAGCTATTAATGCTTATTTATCCGAGGGAGAACAACTATTTGAAACATTGAGACAGCAAGCAAGGGAAAACAACTCGTTGCTTTATCAAAAATTTTACACTCAGACTAGCCCGCAATGAAAATTAGTTTCCAAGCAGATGCCGACCTCAATCAAGCGATTGTAACAGGAGTTATGAGACGCGAGGCAACTGTTGATTTTCAAACATCAAACGCATCGCTTTTAAGTGGCTTGACCGATTTAGAAGTTCTGGCTTTGGCAGCACAGGAAAAGAGAATTATCGTCTCCCACGACCAAAGAACCATGCCTAGATATTTTGCAGAGTTTATTTCTACTCAAACAAGTTCGGGTGTAATTATAGTGTTGCAAAGTTTTCCTGTTAGCGACGCGATCGACAATTTAATCAAAATATGGCAGACATCCGAATCAGAAGACTGGGTGAATCGCATTGCATACTTACCTCTGTGATTCCAGCTACGGGAGATACAATTGTACGAAAATCAACAGGAACTATCAAGAGTTTTGTGAATGGCTAGGAAAATCAACAACCAAAATGATTCCATCCATACCAAAAATATCCATCAAACCTGGATACCGTCCCCAGTCGGATGATAAAACTCCTGAAGCTGATGCAATTGATTTTTACCTACTGCGGCAACTCACCAATTCCCAACGGTGGCAAATGGGGGCAAAATTAAATCGTTGGGCAAAAACTGTTAGCTTGCGCGGGATGAAAAAAGCTTGTCCCTCAACCTACCAAGAGCGATTTGCCCGATCGATCTTGCGTAGCAAATGGCTGCCAATTTTAACCCCCACCAGTGACCCATCTATGTGGACGCAAGACCCCAGCCACATCGCCAGACTGTTGCACCGAATTTTTGAAACATTAGATATCCCTTATTATATTACAGAAGGAGTTGCCGCTTCCGTCTATGGCGACCCCAGAACAACACGCGATTTAGATTTAGTAATTGAATTAATCCGGGACAATATTTCTCAATTAGTTGAAGCACTAGAAACGGCTGGTTTTTACTGCCCTCCGGGTTCGGTAGAAGATATTCAACAGGGTAGAGGGATGGTGTTGAGCGTCACTCACATGACTTCTGTATTGAACGCCGATATTGTGCTGAATTCTCATACTGAATTCGATCGCTCAAAAATGGCAAGACGGCGATTAGAAGCCCTTGACGAGGCTGGTTTAGAACAGTTTTGGATAGCTTCTCCTGAAGATATTATATTGGCCAAACTGCTCTGGCGGCAACAGTCTCAGTCTCAAAAACAATGGCATGATGTTTTGGGAATTCTGAAAGTCCAAGCTGAGCATTTGGAGCGCGGTTACTTAACAGAGTGGGCGCAACAATTGGGGTTGATTGACGATTTGAATCGAGCTTTTACTGAATCTGGGATTTGATGCGATTCCAAATTGTTCAGTTGGCGATCGCCCGCACTTTATCTGTATCATTATAGGTATGGACTTTTAAAGCTTAATTAATTTTATGCAAGTTATTTTAGGCAACATCACACAACTGAAAGTAGATGCGATCGTCAATGCTGCAAATACCAGTTTGCTTGGAGGTGGTGGAGTAGATGGCGCAATCCACAAAGCAGCAGGGCCGGAACTTCTTGACGAATGCCGATCGCTCGGAGGATGCAAGACTGGGGATGCTAAACTAACTAAAGGATATCGCTTGCCTGCGCGCTTCATCATCCACACCGTAGGCCCAGTATGGCACGGAGGATCTCGCAAAGAACCCGAACTCTTAGCCCAGTGTTACCGCAAATGTATGCAAATCGCGATCGAGCAAAAGTTCGAGAGTATCGCATTTCCTTGCATTAGCACCGGCATTTACAAATATCCCAAGGATTTAGCAAGTGAGATTGCAGTTAAGATATGCTACGAAGAAATGCAAAAAAACGGCGCTCCTCAAAACATAACTTTTTGCTGTTTCGATTCGGAAAATTATGAAATTTATGAGAGCATTATAGCACTTATCAAGCAGTAGAGGTATCAAAAATAATTCCAGAAATGAAAACCTATTTAGCAGCGACTGAAATTATCGATCGCGATCATCCCGCAATTTTAGCACTCGCGCAGAACATAGCATCACAACATCATACATCAGAGGCGATCGCCAAATCTTGTTTTGAGTGGGTTCGAGACGAAATTCGCCATAGCTACGACTATCAGATGAATCCCGTCACCTGTCGCGCATCAGACGTACTAGATCGCAAAACAGGTTATTGCTTTGCGAAAAGTCACTTATTAGCAGCATTGCTGCGCGCCAACAACATTCCCGCAGGTTTTTGCTACCAAAGATTGAGCTTTGATGACAAAGGTGCGCCCTACACATTGCACGGTTTCAATGCCGTTTACTTGCCAGAAGTAGGTTGGTATCGCGTCGATGCAAGAGGCAACCGCGAGAATGTTAACGCTCAATTTACACCTCCTCAAGAGCAATTAGCATTTAAAATTCAGTTTCCTGAAGAAGCAGACTTTCAAACCATTTTATCGGAGCCGCTTCCAGTAGTTGTAGAGGCTTTAGAAAATCATAGTACATGGGATGAGCTGCTTCTGAATCTTCCAGACATTTCTCTAGAATCGGCGCAGCAATACGGCCTGGCCATCGGCTAGAAATCCCTAAGCAACAAGCTGATGCCTTGGGTAAATTTTTTCACGTCGCTCCGGGTTCTTTTCTATTTAACTGAGCGTGAGATTTATTGACCTCTAGACATAAATATTAGGTGACAGTTCGTAGGTGCTAATAGAAGAGAATATCCTTCGATGTAGTCTAAGTGAAAATGATTACCTTTTTTACTGTCTTCACTGAAGTAGTTGAGTAATGATCTACCAAGATTATGAAAAGCTAATTGAGAACCTTCAAATACCAGCTCATTATTAAAAATGAAAGTCTTGAGTAAATCTAATTGTTCTCCCTTCCTACTCGGAGATAACCTCATTGAAACAAGTTCAAGATTTTCTGCATAAAATTCTGAGTCTTCTTTGTCCGCGTAAAGTTTAAAATCTTTACTGATGCTGGCGAGAAGTTGCCCCATTTTAATCAAACCTTGTGATGAATCAGATATTTCTATTTCTGGTTTGTCCCAGTTACCATCAAATAAAATATACATAAGCTTCGTCCTTGAATCAATAATTTTGGAACCAGAGCGAGTCCAAGTATCCACTTGGAAAACTAATATACAGCCAGGTTAAATTTCATTCACCTTTTCTACATTTTGCCTTCAAATGACAGGCAAACCATCCTGAAATACCAGCAATTCTCCAGGTTGTATTTGCGTCCAAACTTCGTTATCAGTCAGCGGAAAAGTGGCAATTACAGCCACGCGATCGTCCTCCTTTGTCAGTTCCCGGAAATCCACAGTTACATCTTCGTCGATCGAGTGCGCGCTGGCAAAAGGTGCTTGTCGCACAATATAATGCAGATTGGTAGAACAGTGTGCGAACAAGTGTTCTCCATCAGAAAGTAAATAGTTAAAAATTCCGTACTCGGCCAAAGTTTTAGTAATTTCGTTCAGTACCGCGTAAATTTCTGTCAAAGCAGGCTTATTTTGAGGGAAACTTTCTCGCATTTTTTCTAATATCAAACAAAAAGCTTTTTCGCTGTCAGTTTTGCCAACAGGCTTGTAAAATCCGGCCGTTTCAGGATTGAAATTTTCCAGATTTCCGTTGTGAGCAAACACCCAATAGCGCCCCCAAAGTTCCCGGATAAAAGGGTGGCAGTTTTCCAGAGCAATTTCGCCTTGAGTAGCTTTGCGGATGTGAGCAATAACGTTAGTTGAATGAATGGGATAGCGGCGCACTACTTCAGCAACCGGAGAAGCAACCGCAGGTTTAGAGTCTATAAACAGGCGGCATCCCAAACCTTCAAAAAAAGCAATTCCCCAACCGTCTTGATGAACGTCGGTTCTGCCGCCCCTTGCAGAAAAACCTTCAAAAGAAAAGCAAATATCTGTTGGAACATTGCAGTTCATTCCCAGTAATTGGCACATAGCTTTTAAATCTCTGGAGTTTGGATGGATGCCGCAGCTATTGGCAGCTACAGATTTGCGATGATAGCATTATAGTATGAATTGATTTAGCTTAATAAAAAAACCGAATAATTTTGGATTGTCAACCGTAATGCTACTGAAACTTCACAAAAGTGCCCCCTAAAATTCAGTCGCGTATCCTGGAGAACAGTCTTGATTGTTCCGTTTATGTTACAAATTTTCGCTGCTGTAGGGCTATCTATCTATTTATCGCTACGAAACGGTCAAACAACTGTTCGCCCTGCCAGGGCGCATATCCTCTATATGTAGGTTTGCAATGCGCACCTTACCCTATAAGTAGCGAATCAAATCACTTTTTAGCCTTAGTCCTGTGTTAACCAACTGGCAATTCACTTGCAGCAAAAAGTAATAGCATTTTAGATTTTAGATCCAAGAATTGGAAATAACTTATTTGAGCGGGTTTGGAGCTTGACTGTAGTTCTATTATTTTTTAAGATGGTATCAGTTATCGCATTGACCAGCACCTCGATGCCTATGTCGCAATTCCCCATCAAATCAATCAGATTAATGGCTGCGCGATCGAATTAGGATAGCTAGACCGCCAAAACATGACCGAGATGGCGCGTTATTTTTGGCGACAGTTAGCAGGGGTCTAATGTTGGCTGCATTAACTACAATTCCGCAGTAATTTTCAGGTTGCTCCGGGGCGGTTCACTACTAATATCTTTAATTTCACAGCCTCAATTTTTATCATTTCGTCCCGTTTTCATATTATTTCCTGTCATTTACCCCTAGTAAAAACGGTTGGTAGTGAGGACTTTAGTCCTCAGATAGTGAGGACTTTAGTCCTCACTATCAACCAATCTTGTAAGGGGAGTTCTCGGAGGAAATGATATCACATATCTTCCATGAACAAGCACCAAGTATAACAACTGAAAATGAAAAATTCAACTCAAGAATACGATCGCCCAAATCGACAAATTCTGACCGGTTTAATCCTAGGATGGGGATTGCAGAGATTATTTAGCATTCGGGCACTAGCAGAACCAAGTTTACCTGAATCTCCCGCTGCTACTGCAAATGTTGGTGAAGCCGCCGCTACGGAAATTGCGGTTGATGCACCGGAGACCATCTTACCCGAAAATCAGCAATTTGTCGATCGCCACATCCCAGCATCCGATCCCAGTTTACCAGAATCTCCCGCGACTATGGAAAACCCGAGTGAAACTGTCGCAGAGGAAAGCGCAGAACAAGTCACATCTGTTTCTCAACTAAGCGACGTAAAACCCACAGATTGGGCATTTCAAGCACTGCAATCCTTAGTATAAAGATACGGCTGCATAGCTGGATATCCCGACCGAAGTTTTCGCGGAAACCGTGCTTTAACAAGATATGAATTCGCGGCGGGAGTCAATGCTTGTTTAGATAAAATTCGCGAATTAATCAGCACCGGAAATGAGAACCTAATCAAGCGAGAAGATTTGCTAACAGTGCAAAGATTGCAAGAATAATTTGCCGCAGATATCGCCGTGCTGCGGGGCCGCACCGACTTGTTAGAAGCGCGAACAACAGAACTACAAGCCAATCAATTTTCGCCTACAGTCAAGCTATCAGGATTGACTGCTGTGGGGATACAAGGTCGCAGTCCCAACCGTGCAGATCGCCCTCCCAGAGACGGCAAAAGAGATACCAAAGACCACGGTACAAATGTCAACCCAATCAATTTAAAGACGAACAGCATTCTGAAGCAGTCGATGATAACTACTTGCTGGAAGATTGGCTGCAAGTAAGGTCGAAAATTCACCCCGCTGCAGTTCATTTGTGGCGCGGTAAATAAGTGAATTAACAACAATTAAACCGCAGATTTTAGCATCTCAAAACACATCTGTGTTCATCTGCTAAAATCTGCGGTTGCATATCCCTACGAACCGCCGCGCAACTTATCCAAAACAGTCCGATCTTCCAAAGTCGAAGTATCCCCAGAAACCTCTTGTCCGGCGGCTAAAGAACGCAGCAACCTGCGCATAATTTTACCGCTGCGCGTTTTCGGCAAAGCATCGGTAAATCGAATTTCGCCGGGACGGGCGATCGCCCCAATCTCCTTAACAACGTGCTGCTTCAACTCCTTCTCCAATTCTGGACTCGGCTGCTGCGAGTTGTCCAGCGTCACAAAAGCGACAATTTCCTCACCTTTAATCTCGTCCGGTTTGCCAACAACCGCAGCTTCCGCCACCGCTGGATGCGATACCAAAGCCGATTCAACTTCCATCGTGCCGAGTCGGTGTCCGGCGACATTAATCACATCATCAACGCGGCCCATTACCCAGAAATAACCGTCTCGATCCTTGTGCGCGCCGTCTCCTGCAAAGTAGACAAAATTGCCATCTTTCGGGTGCAAATATTCCCAATAAGTGCGGCGGAAACGGTCGGGATCGTTGTAAAGTGTACGCATCATTCCCGGCCAAGGATGTTTTACAACTAAATAACCGCCGCTTTCATTAGTTACTGGTTCGCCATCTCGGTCAACGATATCGGCAACAATTCCGGGGAATGGAAGGGTTGCAGAACCGGGTTTTGTCGGAATTGCACCGGGCAAAGCGGTAATCATAATTCCGCCAGTTTCTGTTTGCCACCATGTATCAACAATGGGACAATTCGAGTTACCAATTACGCGCTGATACCACATCCAAGCTTCGGGATTGATCGGTTCGCCGACGGTTCCTAACAACCGCAAAGATGACAAATTGCGCGCGTTGGGCAATTCTTCGCCCATTTTCATGAATGTTCTGATCGCAGTGGGTGCGGTGTAGAAAACGGTGACGCCGTATTTTTCGATTACATCCCAAAAGCAGCCGGGGTTGGAGGCGCGGGGCGCACCTTCGTACATGACGGTTGTCGCGCCGTTGGAAAGGGGGCCGTAGACTATGTAACTGTGGCCTGTAATCCAGCCTACGTCTGCGGTGCACCAGTAGACATCGGTATCTTGGAGGTCGAAGATCCACTTGGTTGTCATGTGCGTGTAAAGGTTGTAGCCGCCAGTGGTGTGGACGACTCCTTTCGGTTTGCCGGTACTTCCAGAAGTGTAGAGTACGAACAGCATATCTTCGCTGTCCATCGCTTCGGCCCGACAGTCGGCGGAGGCGTTTTTTTGCAATTCGTGCCACCAGCGATCGCGCCCCGGTTCCATGTGTACTTCTTGTTTGGTACGCTGGACGACGAGAACGTTGGTAACGCTGGGTGCGGAGTTGTTGGCGAGGGCTTTGTCTACTTGTACTTTCAGCCCGACTGCTGCGTCTTTGCGGAAGCCTCCGTCTGCGGTGATGACGAGTTTTGCTTGGCCGTCGTTGAGGCGATCGCGCAAAGCTTCTGCACTAAATCCGCCAAAAACAACGCTGTGTACTGCCCCGATTCTGGCGCAGGCTAGCATGGCGATCGCAGCTTCGGGAATCATGGGCATATAAATGCCGACGCGATCGCCCTTTTGGACACCCAATTCTTTGATGACGTTAGCCATTTGACAGACTTCGCGGTGGAGTTGGGCGTAGGTGAGGGTGCGGGAGTCTCCCGGTTCGCCTTCCCAAATTAGGGCGGCTTTATTTTTTCTCCAAGTTGTCAGGTGTCTGTCGAGACAATTGTAAGAAATGTTAATTTTGCCGTTGACAAACCATTTAGCAAAGGGCGGCTGCCAGTCGAGTACGGTATCCCAGTTTTGAAACCAGTCCAATTCTTGGGTAGCGAGTTCGGCCCAGAATCCTTGGGGATCTGAAGCGGCTTTTTCGTAGAGGGCGCGGTAATCTTCTAAGCTTTTGACGTGAGCTTTTTCGGAGAATTCAGCGGTGGGCGGGAACAGGCGTTTTTCATGCAGAATTGATTCGATGGTATCTTGTGACATCGCTGTTAGTTTTTAGTTCAGTTACTCTTTTTAGCTATTGTGTGCATAAATTGGGGAAAAAGTATGTTTATTTTCCTTAAGACTTTGGAAGATTTTGTAAGCGTTGGGGATGTGTTAGAAATTATTACAGTGGCAAATGCTCAATTTTATCTTGGTACTCATCATCAAACGATCCTTGATAAATCAAAATCAGTTCGTCAATATTTTGACCGATGCTCATCTTGGAGTTCAGGAAAAATATTCCTGGAATATGGCGACTTTTCTCTATGCGATCTGTTAAATGAACTAACATGGAGCGACGGTTGTTAGTTACAAGAATGAAGTTGTAGATTTCGCACCAAATAAGAATTTCTGGATCGAGAGTTCCTTTGGAAGGTGCTGTTAGTTCTCCCACTGCTAGAACAACCAAATCTGGATTGCGCCTGCGAATTTGGTTAGCATAGGCAGGATCGACATTTTCATCAAATAGATACTGGATTGCCATCAGCTTTTCTCATTGCATCTCTTGCTGCTCTCAGTTTGCGGATTTTTTTAGCCGCTGGAGAAGGATTGCGATGTTGTTCTTCTCGCATTTTATCACCCCATTCCACCCATTCAGTTATGTACTGACCGACTGCTTCTTTGTTGTGCAGGTAGTACAAGATGGTGGCATAAACTTGTTCGAGGGTGAGCGATGTATAAATGTTGGCAATTTCTTCGGGAGTTCGAGCGCGAAACAGGTATTCATAAAGGATGGTTTCGATGCCAATGCGGGAGCCTTTGAGCCGAATATCATCAGGTCTCAGGAAGTTGAAGTAGTCTTCTAGTTGCGTGGCTTGGTCGTTGGCTTCATCAGATGGCTCGTCTTCATTAATTTCTGTTACTTTTGGAATCAGCACGATTACTTCGACTCGGCTATTGCGATCTAACTTTAGCGGTTCATCAACGCACAATTGTCCTCGATCGTCGATCGTTGCCATCACTTTAATTTCTTTCATAAAATTTACCCATTTGCTGGCGTGATATCTAGCATGATTGTATCATAGCAAATCAGTTGTAATGCTTTTATAATATAAGTTGTCGCAACAGCCGATCGCACAAAAGCTATGACCCAAAATTTAGAAGCCAGCCAACTCTCGCTAAATGACGTTCGCCACCTTCTCAAACTGGAGGAGGGAGAAGCAGATTCAGTGACCGATTTTTTTTCCCTGGAACCGTTGAGCGAATCTGAACAGCAGGAATTATTGAAAATTAGACAGAACTTTCGCCGGTACTTAGCCGCAGGTAAAGTATCTGAAGAATTAGTGAAATTTTTAGCACTTTCGCCACTAATGCGATTAACTGGATTTTTCGATGTTCCTGTGGTGTTGACAATGGAGGATAGCATTCCGATCGAGGTTGAAGATGGAGATACTTTAATTAAAGGGCGGTTGGATATTCTTGCGGTGAATGGGCCGGATGCGGAGATAGGGGCGGCGCAGTTCTGGATTTTGGTGGTGGAGGCGAAAAATAGTGCGATCGACTCCTGGGCCGGTTTGCCACAATTGCTGACTTATGCTTATAAAAGTTTGCAGCAGCAACCGTCTGTTTGGGGATTGACGACGAATGGACGTAACTATCAGTTTGTGCGGGTGACGCGGGGAAATCCTTGTACTTATCAGATTTTACCGGAATTGAATTTGATTGACCCAGAGCGATCGCTCTTGTTGGCGCAAGTCTTGAAAGCTATTTGCAAGTTGCAGAATGTGCAGTTGCAGTTGGCATAAAGTTTTCAGCAAAAGCGGTTGTTTGCTGTAGAAAATGGCGATCGTACTTCTCCGATCTTTTTCAAGTCTTTTATGTTCTCGTCTCTGTTTGAATAAAAAAATGTATTTGGGTATACAAATTTAGGATTGGCGCCAGGGAGCAATTTTTACACTATCTATGGGGGTAAGGTGCGCTACAAGCACCCTACAGATAGAGTTTGTGCGCCCAGGACTGATTTTGAAGGGTGGCAGAAGAGCGCGATCGTCTTTCACGCGCAGATCGCGCTCCATGTCAACTTGTACGATCGTAAACAATCAGGTTCTCTATGAATCCTGACCAACTTGTGAACCACTATTCGGTTAATTAGTAACGTTTTTATGCAGGCACACTATATGTAGTGTGTCTGCCTAAGTCCTGTAGTATATATGACTTTAATTATTTTTAAAAGATAAATAACTTATGTAAAGTTTTGTGTGGAAGCGAGCGGACTATAGCGCAAGCAATCTAAGATTACATCTATCTAAAGAGAGAGATTAAAGGTGCTGCATTCATAGCTTGAAAGAATCGGCATCTACCACAAGCACAAACGGTTAAAGTCCCAAAACCCAGAGAGTTGATGGGAGTAAATCTGTGCGTACTATCTCTAATCAACCCAAACATTATATAGCAGGGAATAGAAATGATTGGTCCTAGTTCTGATGGATTGTCCTATCTTTTAGACGAGCAAGCTAACAATTTTGCGATCGCTCCCAACCTACTGGTTCCTTATCCAAGAGGTTTACAAGGACTAGGTGGAAACGACACAGTAACAGGTTCTGATTCTCCAGAATTCATCAACGGCAATTCAGGGGACGATCGACTATTTGGTGAAGGAGGTTCAGATACCCTTTACGGGGGTAAAGGTCAAGATTGTCTTGACGGTAGCTTAGGTGACGATCTGATTCTAGGAAACAGAGGAAAAGACTCGATCGATGGTGGATTCGGAAATGACCTGCTTTACGGCGGTCGAGAAGATGACATTATTATTGGTAATAATGGCAACGATACAGCCTTTGGCGATTTCGGGGATGATTCGCTGATTGGAGGAGTCGGAAATGACTGCTTGATTGGGGGTGTTGGAGACGATACCTTGATTGGAGGAGCAGGTCAGGATACCTTAAACGGCGGTATTGGCTCCGATCAATTTGTGCTGACCCAGATATCGGGAGTAACAGCCACTACTGCGGATGTAATTGAAGACTTCAATAGAAATTCCGATCGCATTGGTTTGCCGAACGGACTTACCGAAGCCAATCTGCTCCTAACACCTACAAACAGGGGAATTTTAATTGAGGTGAAGGAAACTGGGGGGATTTTGGGATTGGTGGCCGGTGTATCAGCTTCAGAATTGAGCGATCGCTTTGTCTCTGTAGCATTAACACCCACACCGGTACTAACGCCAACACCAACGCTAACACCAACACCAACATCAGCTCCCACACCAGCACCGACACCAAGTCCAACTCCAACATCGGTTCCGACTCCAGCACCGACACCAAGTCCAACGCCAACATCGGTTCCGACTCCAGCACCGACACCAAGTCCAACACCAACATCGGTTCCGACTCCAGCACCGACACCAAGTCCAACACCAACATCGGTTCCGACTCCAGCACCGACCCCAAGTCCAACACCAACATCGGTTCCGACTCCAGCACCGACACCAACTCCAGCTACGGGTTTCCAAGAAGGAATCGCAGGAAATGACACTTTTGAGGGAAGCTTGTTAGATGCCAACTTAGAAGAAGAATTGATCTTGTTTGACGTACTGACAAATCAACAAGTTACTGTCAACCTCACCTCCACTCAGTTCGATCCAAAGTTACAAGTTGTGGATGTAGTTACTGGTCAAGTTATTGCGGAAAATAACAATTTCAACAACAGCACTACGACCTCACAACTGAAATTTACAGTAGCACCAGGTACTGATTACGACATTGTAATTCTGAGTGAAAACGGGCAAGTTGGTGACTATACCGTAACCACATCTACCACATCTCCAGCTAACGGTACTTTGTCTCTGGGACAAACAATCAATGGCGATTTCAATGCTGCCACTGACCTGGATAACCCACTTCGTCCCGGTAGCTTTATGGACAACTATAATTTGACAGGGCTTACTCCGGGTCAACAGGTGCAAATCGTCTTGAGTTCGAGTCAGTTTGATACTCAAATACAACTGATTGATGCTGCGACGGGACAGGCGATCGGTCAAAACAACGAGAGCCCAAATAGTTCTTCTGAGACATCTGCATCTGAGCTTAACTTTACGGTACAAAGTGGCATTCAGTACGTCGCGCGCGTCACCTGTTTTAATGAAGATGCCACAGGAACTTACACGGTCGCAGCATCGGCAGTTGTGGCACCAACACCAACGCCTGCACCAGCACCGGCACCAACACCAACACCAGCACCGGCACCAACACCAACACCAGCACCGGCACCAACACCAACACCAGCACCGGCACCAACACCAACACCA
>NZ_JAUBVK010000002.1:386385-399818 GCF_036705795.1 Microcoleus sp. ARI1-B5 | reverse complement strand
GCACCGGCACCAACACCGGCACCAACACCTGCGCCAACACCTGCACCAACACCTGCACCAACGCCAGCACCAACGCCAGCACCAACGCCAGCACCAACGCCAGCACCAACCGCCAATCCCTTATCGAATTTACAGGCTTTGGGAACAATCACTAGCAGTTTAGCTGCTGATGGACAGTTGAACCGCAGCGATATGTTGCAAATCTTCAAAAAAGCTGGAGACGACGGTGTTGTTGATGCCAAGGAAGTCAGCGATTTCAAAAAGATTATTGGTGACAGGACAACAGTGGTTTATCAGGGTCAACCTTATTCGATACCGGACCCTGTTTGGTTTCTCTCAGAGCAAGTCATTAAAGATTTGCCATCATCAGGCACAACACCCAGCACTACCTTGAGTAAGGGAGTTGATGAATGGTTCCTTGGAAAAGTTTCTTCACCGACTCTCGACTTTACCTATAAAGGAGAGGGTACCAACCCAGACGTGGTCACAGGTTTGACATACCAGCCACTACCCGGAAGCTTGTACAAAAACAATAGCCCTTCTATTGCAGATATCAATCAATACCGGTTTGGTGACTGTTTCTTCTTAAGTGCTGTGGGTGCAACCTTTGGCATCCAAAAAAGTCCCAGCCTGCAAACTAGCGCGATCGTCAATAATATGATTATTGACAACGGTGACAATTCATACACCGTGCGTTTCTATCAGGACGACTTCGATCAGATTAATAAGGAAGAACCGGTGAAGTACGGATATTTGCCACTGGACACCAGTCCCAGTTATGTCACTGTTAATAAAGAGGTTGTAACCCAAACCCAGGAAAACACTCAACAGCTATTTGGTGCTCTCCCAGTATTAAATGATACTTCACCTGGAAACACTAGTGTCGGGCCAATCTGGATGCCTTTGCTGGAGCGAGCTTACGCACAGTGGAATAAAGAAGTTCTCAAGAAAAAGGAGCCTAACGGTTACAATGTGATCGGGAATGGAGGCCAGACAGGAAAAGCACTCACTCAGGTTACGGGACGCAAGACTGAGACTTACATAGGTCTAACAACTACACCTGACTTATTCAATACAATCGCAGCAGCTCTGAATAAAGGTGAATTTGTAGCAGCAGGAACCTATCAAAACGCCCCGACTTTTAAGATTAACGACCAGGGAACTGGAGTTATGGGTGGAGGTCATGCTTACTCCATTCATGCTGCTTATCTAAATGGGACTACTCCAACCTTATCAGTTCACAATCCTTGGGGTAAGGATAATAATGATGATACGCTTAGTGGTGGATTCACTCAGCTTACCTTGGACGACTCTATTAAAGTCTTTCGTAATGTTTCCATAACTCTCATTTGATGGTGTTTCCATAACTCAAGAGAGCTAAAGGAAAGATAGCTCGATCGCAATAGGAATAGGGGCGGAGGTCATTAATATGACTTCGCCTCTTTTTTGCTGAACCAATAGTTATAGGACTTATATCAAGTCTGAGTAATTGCCCATATTAGTATCGATTTTGCGATCTTATTTCGATCTTCCCAAAGGGCGATCGCAATTAATTGACTCGCTGGCGACACAGAAAATGCAGGATTTAGCGGTTGTTTGCGGTGGTAAAGGGCGATCGAAGTGCGATCGCCCTTATTTTTCACTTGTTAAAACTGTTGTTAACTTTAGCAACTTATCCAGCGTCTCCCGGGCCGATACTTGCAATTGCACCCCATCAATATCAAATCGAGGGTCTTCAATCAAATCCGGGTCGCTGCAATAAGCATCAACATCGGCAAATAACTTGTCTAAAATCTTAAACTCTGTCCCTACTTGGAGATTATTGTCACCTTTAAACAGTTGTATAAACCGCTGTTCAAAATCATCAGCAGTAATCTTACTGCCAACAAACTCTTCTAATAACTTGATGTACTTATCAATACTTATCCACCTCCAATATCTCCAGTGGTGGTTAATTCCACAAGTTGTGCAGAAGTCAGTTTCCAGCCACTAATAAAATTGTCGCCTGCATCTACCATAACCTTCAAATTGGTTAATGGGTCAAAATAGTGCTTTACTTCCTGCGATAACTACCCGCAATCTCCTGCACTCCGTGTTTCTGCAAGTGGGCTTGAATAGCCGCTGCAAATGCTGCTGCTGTCGGCAAATTCTAATTCCATGAGACACCAAAATCGGCAGCGTGTTTGAATTTCTTTTGAATTTGGCGATCGGATATTGGAATATTCATAATCCATCTATTTTTACATTGCCTCCCTAGACTATCAAAGACATTACGATCGCCCTTCCCACAATCTTGATGGATTGAGAAAAGGGCGTGAAGCGCAACTATCTCCGCAGGAATAGCATTTCAAGCATTCGTCGCATCGATTCCCAATTCCCTAAGTTTAGCAGAAGCGTGCTTCGCGGCGCTGGCGTTCGGATTATAATTTTGCCGAGTGTTACAGCAAATTGATAACAAATCTACCACAAGTGCGCTATCTTATTGGCTCGAAAATAACTCCGCAGTGATGGAACCAATTAAAAGCATTATCCGAAGTGATTAAATTAATAGCAGCAGAAATAGCCCGATCGAGAGCCTCATAGGTGCGAGCCTTTGCAGAACCGAGAATTTCCTTTAATTTAGACCAGCACAACTCAATCGGTGATAAATCGGGCGAGTAGGGAGGCAAGAATTTAACCCTCGCCCCAACTGATTCAATTAATGCTTTAGCCTCCGCAGCATAGTGAACTGGTAAATTGTCCATCACCCCGATCGCCCCGACCTCTATGCTGGCAGTAATACTTGCTCGATAAACACGAATAAACCAGCCGTGTTTAATGCTCCCTGAAAAGTCATCGTTGCAATTAAACCTTCATCACTAATTGCGTCTATTAAAGTGACGCTTTTTCCCTTGTTGCCGGGACGGTCGTCATTGACACGTTTCCCCCCAAACCCTCGACCGTATCTTCTAATCCTAGCCAGATTTAGTTTTGTTTCATCGATAAAGATGAGATTGCGGACATCAACACTATCAAGCCAAATTCGATATTCATAACGCTGATTTTGGACTCGTTCTGTATCTTGTTCGCTAGCAACTAGACTTTTTTTTGAGTACCAGCTTTTGCCGTTTTAGGGTCTGACACAAACTAGATGTGCTGACCTCAATGCCGCGTTTCTCTTTGAGATATTTTTGAATTTATCAGAAGGAAATGTCATTTTGTTTCGAGACAATTTCCTGTAAAAGTTCTCGGTCTTTTCCCTTCACCTTTGACCTTCGGTCTCCCCCTTGCGGTCTTGCAGCACTTTCTCCTGTCTCTCGATATCGTTTGAGAAAGTCACGGATGAAAGCTAGGCTAACTTTAAATCTTTGGGCTAGTTGTCTCTGCGAACCTTATGAGTGCTTTCCATGCACTCACTATCCCTTGTCGTAAATCCATTGAATATGCGGCTGCCATTTTACCCCTTTTATTTCGTTAGCTTATTATAGAACCCTGTGGTGCTTTTGTTCTCAATTTGCTGTAAGTCCGCACGTGCGATCCGTTTTTGTTATGGTAATCGACCGGACATGATATTATATCAAATTCGGGTTTGGGACAAGCGTTATTCTTCAGTCGGCGCCGGTGGTCGCCCTTGCTTGTCGAAGTGCCGACGAAAGTTTGAAGAGAAGCGGTTTCAACTGCCGAAAGATAAAGGGGATATTTAACCCGGATTTGATATTACTTGTAATATCAACTGCTCAATATAACTGAGCTTTCAGAGATTTTTCCCAAACAAAAAGCGCCCCTATTTCTAGGAGCGCTTTTTGTAATCTGGGACTAAAACTTAGCCGTTGATAGAAGGAGCAACCAAAGCTACGGGAGTGACTTCACTTGCAGCCAAGTCAAGCGGGAAGTTGTGAGCGTTGCGCTCGTGCATTACTTCCATACCCAAGTTAGCGCGGTTGATAACATCAGCCCAGGTGTTGATGACGCGACCTTGAGAGTCGATAATCGATTGGTTGAAGTTGAAACCGTTCAAGTTGAAAGCCATTGTGGAGATACCCAGTGCTGTGAACCAGATACCGACAACTGGCCATGCACCTAACAAGAAGTGCAAGGAACGGCTGTTGTTGAAAGAAGCGTATTGGAAAATCAAACGACCGAAGTAGCCGTGGGCTGCAACGATGTTGTAGGTTTCTTCTTCTTGACCGAATTTGTAACCGTAGTTCAAAGACTCAGTTTCAGTTGTTTCGCGAACCAAAGAAGATGTTACCAAGCTTCCGTGCATGGCGGAGAACAAAGAACCACCGAAGACACCGGCAACTCCCAACATGTGGAAGGGGTGCATCAGGATGTTGTGCTCGGCTTGGAACACGATCATGAAGTTGAATGTGCCGGAGATACCCAAGGGCATACCGTCAGAAAAGCTGCCTTGTCCGATCGGGTAGATCAAGAATACTGCGGTGGCTGCTGCAACTGGTGCAGAGTAAGCGACGCAGATCCAAGGACGCATACCTAAGCGGTAGGACAGTTCCCATTCACGACCCATGTAGCAGAAAATGCCGATGAGGAAGTGGAAAATTACCAATTGGTAAGGGCCGCCGTTGTACAACCACTCATCGAGGGAAGCAGCTTCCCAGATTGGGTAGAAGTGAAGACCTATCGCGTTTGAGGAAGGAACAACAGCACCGGAGATGATGTTGTTACCCAGCATCAAGGAACCAGCTACTGGTTCGCGGATGCCGTCGATGTCCACGGGAGGGGCCGCGATGAAGGCGATTACGTAGCAGATTGTTGCAGTTAGCAAGGTGGGAATCATCAAGACGCCGAACCAGCCTACATAAAGGCGGTTGTCGGTTGATGTTACCCAGTTGCAAAACTGATCCCAGATATTAGCGCTTTCGCGCTGTTGTAAGGTTGCCGTCATGTGTTTATGATTGCTATTGGTTTTTCAATGTTCGGATGATGTTTCTATTATTAACGGTATCGTTAAGGTTTGTAAAGGCCTGTAACGACAGTTAAACTGATGAGGGTCATCAGGAAAGCTGATGAGGGTGACGCTAGGGGGAAAAAACATCACATGGCGACGCAGCTTAAGCCTAACGGGGAACGGGAGCTACGGGAGCTACCGGAGGTGGAGAAGCTGGAGAAACTGGATCGATCAAAAGTGGAGGAGCCGGAGTGCGAGCAGGTGCAGAACTGAACTGCTGGAGTTGCTGCGGGGTGAGCGATCGCAAAATTCTCAGTCCGAGAGTGTTTCGGGAGATGCCCAGAGCGTAGTTCGGCTCTAAATACGGGCGGAAATTTGATTTGTTGTTCAAATAGCTTTCCATGAAAGCTACGCTGAGTCCGTTGAGGTAGCGGCGGGCTAAAGCTGGTTCGGGGCCGATCGCCTCTGCTGGTGGCAGAAAGACGCTTTGAGGGGATTGGTCGATCGTTGAAAAGTGAGTCCCGTTGTTCATCAGCACTAGATATTTGTTGGGCGATGTCAGCCAAGTGAAGGGTTGAATTTGTTCCAGCAAAGCGGGGGCGACGGTATCGGCGCTGCCTGCGATTACCATGACTGGGATTTTGATTTGGCTGAGGTTTGTTTCTCCGAGAATGCTGCTGACGATCGGGTTGATGGCGATCGCAGCTTTGATGCGCGGATCGCTGAAATTGTACTGGTTGCGCTCTAGGCCCCGGGCGCGGCACTGCAACAGCAGCGAGATGTTCCAAGTGTCTTTTTCGAGCTGGCAGTCTTTGTCTAGCTGTGCAAAGTTAATCCCCGCCCCGGCTAATGTTAAAGCTGTATAGCCGCCGAAAGACTGGCCGATGATGCCGACTCGCTGCAAGTCGAGCTGCCCTCGGTAGGCCGGATTAGTTGTCGAAAGTTTGGTTAAATAATCGAGCAGGTCTTTGATGTCGAGGGGGCGGTTGACAAATTCGGCTGGTTCTGCTAATTCGTTGGCTCTGCCTGTTACTAAGTCTTGGATTTGTTGGGCGTTGCTGCCGGGGTGTTCGGGGACGGCGACGGCAAAGCCGTAGGAGGCTAGGTGTTTTGCTAAATACTCGTAGGAAATGCGATCGGAACCTAAACCGTGGGAAATTACTACGACAGGGGCCGGTTGCGGGCTGCCCTGCGGCAGGTAAATGTCCATATTAAAGGTGCGATCGCGATTTGGACTCGTCAGAGTTACCGATGATTTTTTCCAAGTGTAGGGGCCCGGGAGCTCGATCTGTAGCATTTCGGCGGGCGGTATTGCGGGAGATCCCGCTGCTTGTGCTTCCGATAACTGAGTGACTCCGGCGATCGTCCGATTGGAACGGTTGATCAGCGATGTCAGCTCGCTGGCGATGCCCAAGCCGCGGTTTATGTCAATCCTGATGCCGTAAGTGGGGAATTTCCGCAGCACGTTGAGAATTGTCAGCCCTTCTGGATCTGAGGCTGCTAAAATTAGGGCGGCTCGGATGGCATAAAATCCGGGCTGCCGAGCTTTGGTTTGAATTACTCGGCCCAAGCGTTCCAGCAGCACTTCTCCTTGAGGCGTGTAGAGGAATTGGGCGATCGTCACGTGGCTGATTTCTGCTTTGGCTTGCAGGACGCTGCGAATCGCCGCTAGCTGTGATTTTTTGGCGTACTGAGCGAAGCCGTCCAAATTCGAGTCTATTTTGCCTTCTGTGGCGAAGAGTGCCAGGGATTCGATCGGCACTGATACTTCTAGGGGCCCGTAAGTTACGTAAATTCGATCGGCTCCCAAAGCCGGTGCCGCAGTGCAAACAGCCGTGAATGCAAACAATCCTAGGTATTTTGAGGCGATCGACCGCCGAGTGCGAAGGGCAGCAGTGGAGAGACTCGGAAACAGACAGTTCATAACTTTTGCACCTAGGACTTCTAATAATTAGTCGATGAAACGATATAAATTGTTTCACTAATATTTAATACCAAAAAATCGCTCTCTTGTTTCAAAAATTAGGTTATCTTGGGAAGTATAGCCAAAAGAGCAATTTTCTGACCTAACAAGACTAGCTGAAATTTTAAATTCAACGCCGAGGGGTCAGTCGATTTTAGATTTGAGATTGAAGAATTTTAGATTTACTCTCGCGATGAATCTGGGAGCTTGAACAAAAGTCTAAAATTTGCGGCTGCGAACGACTTAAGTCGGGGCTTGTATCCGTCTTTGGGCGAGGGGTCAAACCTACGGTCATACCCCTTGATTATTTTTTCAGCTATGCAAGATATTTTCGATCGAGTTTGTAACTACAGTTTGAGTGAGAGAATTTATCATGTTCAATGCAACTGCTATCCTGATTGACGCTTTTGTGCAAGAGCTCCAGGCCGGCTACCGTCGCACCTACGGCAAGTACAAGCCTGATTACCCTGAAATTATCGCCTGGGCGGGGACTATGGCTCTGGAAAATATCGCTAACTGCGATGCTTTGTACCACAATGTGGAACACACAATGCTCGTGGCCTTGGTGGGACAAGAAATTCTCCGGGGCAAGCATATTCGCGAAGGGGGAGTGTCGCCGGAAGATTGGCTGCACTACCTGATTTCGCTGCTGTGCCACGATATCGGCTACGTGAAAGGTGTTTGCCGCCAAGACCAAGAAGCCGTAGGACTCTACGCTACGGGTATTGACGGGGACATGGTTTCTGTGCCGGTCGGCGCCACTTCTGCCAGTCTAACTCCTTATCATGTCGATCGAGGAAAACTCGTAATTGACGAACGCTTCGGCGGACACACCTTAATTGATGCCGAACAAATCAAGCGCAATATTGAATTGACACGCTTCCCAGTTCCTGCTAGCGAAACTCATCAAGACAGAAACAACTATTCTGGACTCGCCAGGGCCGCCGATTTGATCGGTCAGTTGAGTGACCCCAATTACCTGCGCAAAATCAGTGCCCTGTTCTACGAATTTGAGGAAGTCGGCACTAATAAAATCTTGGGCTACAAGTCTCCGGGAGATTTGCGGCAAAATTACGCCAAGTTTTATTGGAACGGAGTTTTTCCCTACATTCCAGCAGCTTTGAACTACTTGGAATTGACCCAGGGCGGCAAACAGATTATTGCTAACCTCTACGCTAACGTGTTTCAAGTAGAACACGCTGAACCGCTTGCTTTCGCCAAGCCGAACGCTCAAGAATTTATCAAAGTCCGGGCAAATGGGAACTCGAACGGCGACAAAGATGGTGAGAATCTTCAAGCTTCCATCTCCGGGGACAACAAGAAATTTAGCGACTTTGCAGACCTGAATTTGTGACGGATTTACCGCAAAATTCAGCCACTATCAAAGGGAGTCGTAATTAGGATATTTTTTTATTTTCTAGTTTCTGGCTCTTTTTTTTGGTTCAAATTGAGATATATCATCTAATATCATATCCTGTAAAACAACCGTTATAATGTTCGTAGTGATGACTGAAGTCCGAACGATCGAACCAATTTTATTGTGTGGTTCGCTCGGATATGAGAGCAAATGTAAAATCAAAAATCAAAAATCGATATGGCAGCAGAGATCCAGCAGCAAATTCAACAGTTGAGGCAGCAGCTACAGGAAGCTAGCTATGCTTATTATGTTCTCGATGCGCCGATTATGGCTGATGAGGTTTACGATCGACTTTATCGCCAGTTGCAAGAATTAGAATCAGATTATCCTGAGTTAATTACTGCGGAAAGTCCGACTCAGCGCGTGGGTGAAAAGCCGGCTACTCAATTTTTTAGCGTCAAGCACAATATTCCTCTCTACAGTTTGGAAAATGCTTTTAATCTTGAGGAATTTGCTAAATGGCAGGAACGCTGGCAAAGGGTAGCACCCCCCCTAACCCCCGGTCAAGAGGGAACTGCACCCCCCCTAACCCCCGGTCAAGAGGGAAATGCACCCCCCCTAACCCCCCCTTATCAAGGGGGGGGACAAGAGGGAATAACATCTTCCCTTAGTAATGAGGAAAACAGGGAAATTACTCCCCCCCTTACTAAGGGGGGGTTGGGGGGGGTTTCCTATGTTTGCGAGTTGAAAATTGACGGTTCTGCTTTAGCCTTAACCTATGAAAATGGGGTTTTAGTTCGGGGTGCGACGCGGGGAGATGGCATTGCTGGAGAGGAAATAACTCAAAATGTCAAGACTATTCGCTCGATTCCTCTCCTGCTGAATTTAGATAATCCGCCGCCTGTTGTGGAAGTGCGGGGAGAGGCTTTTTTGTCTTTGGCTGTGTTTGAGGAAATTAATCGGGAACGGGAAAAAGCGGGAGAACAATTGTTTGCTAATCCTCGCAATGCTGCGGCGGGTACGCTGCGGCAGTTGGATTCTAAAATTGTGGATAAGCGCAGGTTGGATTTCTTTGCTTATACTCTGTATTTAGGTGATGGGAACGAGGAAAACACGCAGTGGGAATCGTTGGAATTGTTGCGAAGAATGGGGTTTAAGGTGAATCCCCATCGCAAAATTTGCTATTCTTTGGATGAGGTGCGGGAGTATTACGAATATTGGGATACTGAACGGCGAAATTTGCCTTACATGACGGATGGGGTTGTTGTTAAGATTAATTCGGTTGGGCTGCAAAAACAATTGGGTTTTACTCAGAGGTTTCCCCGCTGGGCGATCGCACTTAAGTATCCGGCCGCCGAAGTCCCTACAATTGTAGAAGCAATAACCGTACAAGTAGGGAGAACCGGGGCTCTGACGCCTGTAGCGGAACTCAAACCGGTGCAGTTGGCTGGAACGACGGTTTCGCGGGCTTCTCTCCACAACAGCGATCGACTTTCCGAACTCAACCTCCACATTGGCGATACTGTTATTGTCAGAAAAGCTGGGGAAATTATACCAGAAGTTGTGCGAGTTTTGCCGGAACTTCGCCCCCAAAATGCTCGCTCTTTTCAAATGCCTAGCTGCTGTCCCGAATGCGCGCAGCCTGTGGTTCGCTCCAAGGGGGAGGCCGTTACTCGCTGCATCAATACGTCTTGTCCGGCCATTTTGAGGGGTTCGCTGATTCATTTTTGCAGCCGGGATGCTCTGGATATTAACGGTGTTGGGGAAAAGTTGGTGCAGCAGATGGTTGATAGCAATCTGGTGCATTCTGCGGCGGATTTGTACGATTTGACTGCGGAAAGATTGATGAATTTGGATCGCATGGGTAAGAAGTTGGCCGAAAAGTTGGTAAGTGCGATCGCCCAATCGAAAAATCAACCTTATTCGCGCGTACTTTACGGCTTGGGCATCCGCCACGTCGGCAGCGTCAACGCTCAATTGCTGACAGAAAGGTTGGCAAATGTGGAAGAGTTAGCAGCGGCATCGGCGGCAGCGATTGAGGGAGTTTACGGCATCGGGCCGGAAATTGCTCAAGCTGTTTATCAGTGGTTTCGAGTTCCGGCAAATCAAAGTTTAATCGCACGGTTGAAAACTGCGGGATTGCAGTTGCAATCAGAAGTTAAGACTCAGAATTTGGCCGAACAAAATTTGCAACTTGCAGGCAAAACTTTTGTGCTGACGGGAACTTTGCCGACTCTGAAACGAGATGAAGCGAAAGATTTGATTGTCAAAGCGGGAGGGAAAGTCTCAAGTTCTGTGAGTGCTAAAACTAATTATGTGGTTGTGGGAGAAGATGCGGGTTCTAAGTTAGAAAAAGCTCAATCTTTGGGAATTGAACTGCTTTCGGAGGCGGAGTTATTGGAACTTTTGGCAACTTGAAAATTCGTGATTTTTCGTAAAATTCGGTCATCAGCAGTGTTCGATCGTTCGGACTTCAGTCCTCAGACTTTTATGATGACTGAAGTCCGAACGATCGAAGCAGTTTTACGGCAGGGGCAAAAGAGCCGATCGCGAATTGCGCAATACCTCAAAAGGCAGAGAAATGCCGTTAGCGAAGCTTGCAGAAGAGGATCGCACTTTGTCAATATACATAAGTAGCTCGCCCGGATGCCCGAATCGGTTGTCGGAACAGGCTAGTTTTGCTAAAATTTGATTGAGTTTGCAGTTGCGCGCGATCGCAACTGCTAGCTCAGGCAAATCCCAGCAATCAGAGGAGATACGTGATGTCGGAAATCCCAGAACAAACACAAACAAATTTGTCAGCTCCAGAAACAAGTTCCGAAACCTCTATTTCTTGGACGGAAAACTTAAAAATGAGCTTGGGAAACATCCTGAGCAGTTGGAAGGTGAAAGCCGGATTGGGAGTTGCTGCACTCTTAGGAGTGTTAGTGTTGTCGTTTTTCTGGCAGCACATGATTGCAGTGGTAGGTATGAAGAGTTGGGCGGATCGATCGGGCGCTAGAGCGATCGAATGTATGGTAAGAGATACTAATGACGACCAGTATGTAAGTTGCAGCGCTCTCCTCGACCAGCAAATTGTCCCTCTCGAATGCAGCGCTAGTTTGT
Source organism: Microcoleus sp. ARI1-B5 (assembly GCF_036705795.1). Classification (NCBI taxonomy): domain Bacteria; kingdom Bacillati; phylum Cyanobacteriota; class Cyanophyceae; order Oscillatoriales; family Microcoleaceae; genus Microcoleus; species Microcoleus sp. ARI1-B5. Next base: position 388,505 of record NZ_JAUBVK010000002.1, on the reverse strand, counting down.
TAAACATCGGTTGTCGCGTCAATTATGGAACTGCGGCACCTAATTTAAAACAGCTTGGGCCCAGAGCTTCTGCTGGTTTCAGATAATTTTTGACTCGCTTTTGCCATCCGAAAATTATGATTTCGATGCCAAGAATAAATGGTGCGTCAGAATTAGATTAGGGGTGATGATTGAAAATTACCTTTCCTGACGCACCCTACCCTTGAATTCTTCCTTCTTCTTTCTGCCTTCTGTCAACTGAATACTATCAACTGTCCATTGTCAACGATCAACTATCAACTATCAACTGCCAACTGCCAACTGCCAACTGCCAACTATTCTTACCAAGGACTTCCGATGAGGGTGAAACTGCTCCAGTAGTAAGGATGAGAGAAATCTGGGTTTTCTGGTATTTGAGTCGATAAATTTACCTGGCGCGCTGTTATCACTAACTGCCCGTTTTCAATCCGAACTTTACGAGCAATCATCGCTTGTTGAGCAAGTTGCAGAGTTTCTGCCTTAGTTGTGCCTCCTCGAAGCTGGTGGTAAAATTCGCTCATCAGCCCCAAAGTGCCTCCGTCATCCACAGACCACAAACTCCCTAAGGCCGATTTGGCGCCGGATTTTACCGCTAAACCTCCAAAACCTAACTCGGATTCCCGATCGCCCAAGGCTGTTGTACAAGCACTCAATACTAACAAGTCTACCTGCGGATTGCGCCAATTTAAACGGTCCATGTCATTGAGTCGCAATTTAGAATTCCAGAGTTGAATGTAAGAATTGCTCGCTTTTCCCGATAGGAATTCAGCGTGCGTTGCTAGGTGAACGATCCGAAATCCTCCCTTGGCGTGTTTTGAGTTGAGATTGTCTATAGTGAAAGTCGAATTGAGGAAAGATGGCCCGTTCCACTCAGCAGAAATTGCCTGCAATTCGATCGGCACGCTGGGCAAGGGCTGTTTGTCAACAAATTCTGACCGTCCCATTGCTAGCACTGTGGCATCTCTAACTGTTTTATAATCATCTCTATTCGTCAAGCTGAAACTCGGAATCAGGCTGAAACTGTATTTTTGAATCAAGAAGCCTTTACCGTCGTGCAAAGCGGCAAAGGGCATACTCCGCAATCCCGGATCGACTGACAGCAACAAAGTCTGAATTCCTAAGTTTTGCAAGTCTTTTTCTAGAGGTGAGATCGCCCATTTATACAGTTGCTGGGCGGAGGCTAGATAACTGGTAGTACCGCGTTTTGCCTGAGTGGTGATTTGGTTGCGGAACTCCTTGACGGTTGGGAAAAGAGCTGCTCTGTTGGCTTCGGGAACGCTGTAGTGAATCGGTCGCCCCACGGGAGGAACTAAAATTAGCTCTAACCGATCTTCTCGCGAGACTATGTAGATAATACCGGAACGCTTACCGGTTTGCTGTTCGATATTTCTTAATGTTTGTTGGAATTGCGCCATCATCACTTTTTGGTCTGGAAGGTTGGCTTTTACTCCCAGATATTCTCCAAATTCTTGATTCCTAATTTGTTCTATTCCCCAAACTGTTTTCTCTATGTCGTTGCCTTCAAAAATTCGATCGGGAGGGGGAACATATCCCAGCACAAAACCATTAGGGTTGACTGGTGGGGGTGTTTCGCTGTGGCGAACTGCTGGCGGTTGGTAGTTTGGGGGTAACTGACTGATGATACTCGGATCGAGCGATAAAACTCGATCGGCAGCAGGGCCGGGAGTGTCTAGCGCTGGAATTCGGCGGCGACTTGGAACGTCTTCTGGATCGGGGGTTGAGGCTTGTAGTGCGGGTGTCGGGGATGCTGGTGTGGCGGTGGGTGCGATCGGCCTGGGCGGCAATGCGTTGGCGTTAGAGTCGATCGAAGGTACTGCTACTGACTCCTGCGGAATTATTTGCCCAAAAATCGGCGGAATTATTACATTTCTATCTGGAATTGTTGGCGGAATTATTACATTTCTATCTGGAATTGTTGGCGGAATTATTACATTTCTATCTGGAATTGTTGGCGGAACTATTACAGTGCTTTCGGGAATTGTTGGCGGAACTATTACAGTGCTCTCGGGAATTGTTGGCGGAACTATTACAGTGCTCTCGGGAATTGTTGGCGGAACTATTACAGTGCTCTCGGGAATTGT
>NZ_JAUBVK010000002.1:183592-386285 GCF_036705795.1 Microcoleus sp. ARI1-B5 | reverse complement strand
TGGCGCAATTGTACCCGTTGTCTGCGGAATTGTTGGGGGAATTGTACCCGTTGTTCGCGTTGGTGTTGTAATGGGAATTGTACCAGTTGTTGGTGTTGGCGTTGGATTCGGAGTTGGCGTTACAACCGGAGTCGGCGTTGGATTCGGAGTTGGCGTTACAACCGGAGTCGGAGTTGGATTCGGAGTTGGCGTTACAACCGGAGTCGGAGTTGGACTCGGAGTTGTTGACGGAGTTGGAGTTGGAGTTGGAGTTGGAGTTGGAGTTGGACTTGGAGTTGGAGTGGGAATTGGAGTTGGAGTTGGAGTGGGAATTGGATCGATCGCATCATCAGTCGGAAATGCAATATTAGCCACACCACTAGCAGAACGGGGAAACGACAGCGATGTAATGCTAGATTGTCCAGTTGTAATTGCAGCGGCCGTACCGTTAGTAGTAGCATCTCCCACGACAAACGGTTGAATCGGCGCGCCTCCATCTCCCCCAGCGTGCGCAATAGTAATTGTGCCACCACCGGCGCCGCCAGCAGTAGAAATGCTAGCAACTCCCGTCGGCGAAAGTAGGGTTGGAAAAGAATTGGTGGCGCGGAAAAAATTCTTTGTTTCTGCTGTGACATTTCCACCATTGCCACTCGTGCCACCTTGGGCATTGATAAACTCTACTTGAATATCGCCGATCGGATCTAACAACACATTGCCACCATTTCCGACTGTACCGCTGGAGTTAATTTGTCCTGCTGTAATTGAAGCTATCGCCTTAACAGTGATGTTCCCACCCGTATTTCCCGATGTATTCAAATTACCTGCTGTGAAAACCTTACTGCTGTTGAATAGAATTTCTCCACCATTAGTAATAACGTTTTTAACGGTGATATCGCCGCTGGAAGTAATATCGACTTTGCCGGCGGTTACATCTCCCGATAACTTGACTTTTTCCGTGTTCTGTGCTGTCAATTGTGCCGCATTAATTGTCGAGTTTCCTGTCACATTGCCAGCCTTTGTAATCAGAATATTTCCTAACTTGCTGGTTGCGCCCACCGATCCATTGAAAGTGATGCTGCCGCTACCGGAGGCTAGAGTTAAGTTGCGGGCATTAATGCTGTCACTGTCGATCGCACCTCCAAAGGCAATATTCCCCCCAGCCGTACTCATTACCGCATCTTTCGTCAGCCCCAGAACACCGTTAATATTGATATTGCCGTTATTCGCAGTAACATTGCCACCCAACTTAGTGCTAGCAGCAGTAATATTAAAACCAGAATTAATCGCAATATTACCGTTCGTGAATTCTGCATTCGTTGCAGTAACATTCAAAACAGAAAGCGGTGCTGTTACTCCGATATTTCCTTGCACCAACACATTGCCTGTAGCTGCGTTTAAGTTTAACAAACGATTGCCGTCGAGCGCACCAACTATGCTAATATCTCCGCCGTCTGTATTGAGATTGATATCGTTGCCGAGTTTGACATTGCCGTTAAGGGCGAGCGCATTTTGATTCGTGTTGATGCCAGAATTCAAATTAATTGTGGAAGCATTGAGAGTAATGCTGCTGTTGTCATTGCCCGTCAGAGTGCCATCAAGTGCGATCGAACCAGTTGCCGTTTGAATAGTTACGGGGTCTAAAAATGGGCGATTATTGGGAATACTAATATTGCCAGTACCATCCGATCGCCCGATCGTGATTTTAGTAAATCCATTTTGAATCAAATCAATTTCCGCTGCCGTCAAATCTAAAGCGGGAGTATTGTTGTCTGTTCCGGCAACCACAATATTTTGTCCTGGTGTTGCGGGTTGCAGAGTTAGCGCGCCTGTACCAGAAACTGGCCCAGCAAAATCAATTTCACCTGCTGTTAAAGTCAGGGGGTTACTTCCTGCCGACAAACTCGAATTAAAAGCAATCTTGGCATCTCCAAGTGTAAAATTTACAGTCTTTGTTAATGTCACAGGACCGCTAAAACTAATGTCATCATTGGTTGTGGTGATATCTCCGCTAACCGCGACTGTTCCCCCGCCTTTTTGCGTAAATGCACCATCTAAGTTGAGGTTTTTCTCAATATTGAGATTAACCTTATTAGTAATTGTCAGCGCGCCGTCATTGGTGGTTGTTACAGTGTCTTTTAGATTAACATTGTCAGCAACAATAGCGAGATTGCCAGCTTTGACTTGATTGTTAAAAGTAATGTCTTTGCCTGTGATAATCCGATTATTGGCAATTGTAACTGCATCTGCGTAGATTTGATTGCCGGTTGTCGTGACATCTCCGTTCACTTGAGTTGTGCCGCCACCACCAGCAGTCAAACTTGCGGCCTTGACTGTTTGATTAAATGCAGTTTTTCCTTGAGAGTTAACTATTAAATTGCCGATCGCCTTTGGAGTCCCAACTGCATCATTAAATGTAACATCACCCGTAGTCCCATCCACAGTCAAATCGCTGCCGATATCATTGGAGATAACAGTATTATTGAAAGTAATGCCTTTTCCTGTGAGAATAGGATTTTTGGCAATTGTAACTGCATCTCCATAGGTTTGACTGCCGGTGGTTGTCACATTGCCATTGACTATAGTTGTACCAACCGCATCTGTAGTCAAACTTGCGGCATTGACTTTTTGATTAAATGCGGTTGTTCCTGTAGAGTTAGCTGTTAAATTGCCGATCGCGTTATTATTGCCGATCGCATCATTGAATGTAATACTGCCGGTACCAGCCGTTAAACTCAGGTCTTTACTTCCTGTCGGTGCACCGTTGACAGTCTTGTCGAACACAATATTTGCTCCACCTGCACCTGCACTTGTTGTGTTGACAGAAGCCTTATTTTGGACGAGTACAGGACTTTTGAAAGTGATATTTTGACCGCTGGCATCAACGCCTCCGTTGAGTGTTGTCGGGCCGTTAAAAACGAGCGAAGCATTATCTTTCCCGGTGACTTGTGCATTGACAACGATCGCGCCGCCGGGAGATTGAATAGTCACTGGATCTTGGAAATTATGATCTCTGTCAAAAGTAATTGTACCAGTGCCGTCAGGTCGGCCGATCGCGATTGCACTAAATCCATCTTGCAGGGCATCTTGAAACGGCTGTTCCACATAAATAGTATTGGGAGCGGGAGGATTAGGTGGTACAGTTTTGAAGCTAATATTGCCATTTACATCAAACGGTTGCAGAGAAAAAGTCCCCGTACCTTGAACAGAACCAGCAGGCCCGCTGCTAAAGTTAACTTTGCTCCCCATCAAAGTAATATTTCCCGTACCAGCATTTATCTTATTTACATCAACTTTATTAAAAGCTTTGAGAGTGATATCTCCGCCCGAAGCACTCGTATCAACCGCTCCAGATACCGTTGTAATATTGCCATTATTGCTCGCAAGGGCGATCGCCCCTCCGGGATTCGTCGTAGTAATATTGCCCGTAGCAATATCGCCTGTAGTTGTAATGTTGATAGCGCCAGTGCTCGTAATATTGGCAGCTTGATTTACTCCAAGTGCAGCCAAGGGAGTAGCACCACCGACAGGCCCGCTTAACTTGATAGTAGCAGTGCCAGCAGTAATGTTTAATTTTTGGTTGCCGTCAACTTTGCCACCAAAGGTAATATCCCCACCGCTGCTGACGTTTGGAGTTTTTTGAGTGTTGAGAGTAACATCCTTACCGAGCAAAACATTGCCGAGAAACGAGATACTCCCGTCAGCAGTAGTAATGTTGTTATTCAGTTGTGTTGCTCCCTTCAGCGTCACTGTAGCGGGTTGTGCAGCGCTGCCTGTAGCGGTAATTGGCCCGTTGACGGCGATCGCGCCACCGCTATTTGGAGATTGAATTGTCACGGGAAAATTAAAAGTAACACCAGCGGGGTCAATGGCGATCGTCCCATTCCCGTCGGCCCGTCCGATAACCATTTGCTTAAACCCATTTAAAACCGGACTTGTAAGTTCAGCAGTGCTGAGATTCAAATCATTAGGATTACCGGCATTGCCAACAGTAATACCTAAATTCGGCGTCAGAGGTTGCAGCAGAATTGTACCAGTGTCGTTGCCGTTAACTTTAGACGTGCCCAACAGTGTAATTTCATTGCCCGTCAAAGTAACATCCTTACCGCTTCCAGGAGTCAGGTTTATCGCGCTATTGTTGAGGTAAATTGCATCCGCGCCGTTAGCTCCGGTACCTGTCAGATCAACATTTGCCGCCGTGGCTTCTACTCCCCTGTTGTTGTCAAGAGAAATGCCGTAATTGTTGATACCAGTCCCCGCGCCTGTGCCAGTCATGGTGATATTTCCCTTATTCGATTGCACATTAGAGCCTCCGCCAGTAACCGATATCCCGCTGTTGTTGTTTGTGCCCGCACCGCCGATACCGCTGAAAGTAATATTTCCGAGCCCAGTTGAGATCACCTGCCCTTGGATCAGAACGCCTTTGTTGTTATCCCCGCTCCCATTACTTTTTCCAGTGAGGGTGATATCCCCATTGTTCGATTGAACTTTGCTAGGAAAAGAAATAATTATCCCTTGATTTAAGTTGTTCCCATCACCGCCAACACCATTTAGAGTAACTTTCCCGGTGCCTGTGGATTCCACCAACCCTAAAATTACAATGCCTGTGTTGTCATCCCCGCTCCCCGAACCTGTTCCAGTCAGGGTGATATCTCCATTCAGCGACGAGACTGTGCTGGTGCCAATAGATATCCCTCCACTGCCATTTATCCCATTACCACCCGTACCAGTCAGGCTGACTTTTCCCGTCCCTGTTGATTCCACCACGTCGTTATTCGATCGGACGCCGTATTTAGCAGAGCCGCTGCCACTACCAGTCAAAGTAATATCGCCATTGACTGAACTTATCGTAGAGTCGCGCAAAATTATCCCGTCAGCATCACTATTAAGGCCACTACCGCTAGTTCCATTGAGGGTAATCTTTCCTATTCCAGTAGTTGTTAATGTGCTCCTATATACCTCAATACCAATGTTACTTGCCGTGTTTCCTGCACTCCCCTTCAGGTCAATATTCCCCGTACCAGCATTAATTGTGCCACCGTTAATAGTGATTCCATTTCCCTTACTAGCATTTCCACGACCAATGCCTGTAAAATCGCCGCCATTTGTATTAATCGTCGCGCCAATGGTGAGACTACCACCATTGAGATTATCGGCATCAGCATTTAGGATAACGTTGCCTGCTTGAGTTGTGATATTGGCGTTGACATTTATATTGTTTTTAGCTTGAGCCGTTAGTTTAACTCCCGCAGTGTTTATATTGACAGGAGCGCTAAAGGTAATGTCATTGGTAGCTTGCAGCATGACATCACTCGTGGCACTGTTAATCAAAGCAGCATCAATAGTATTGCCCGGGATGTCAGGGTCGGCAAATCCATCTACGTCAGTTCGTGCGGTAAAACTTCCCGCACCATTTTGAATAGTAATGTCTGTTGGGTCAAGCAATAATAATCCTGGATTGCCATTGGCAGCCAGAGTATTGACATTACCTCGGAAGTCTAAAAATTGCTTTCCCGACACTTCCACAAAGCCACCATTTCCCGAAAATAAGCCACCGCGAGCACTAATATTTCCATTAAAGCGAGTAGTCTCATCTGCCCAAACTATAACTCTGCCACCATTCCCATTACTAATAGCATCAGCATTAATTGTCGAGTCGCTGCTGACAAAAGTCCGCAAAGCATTCGGCACAGCCCCCAAACCCTGATAATCTCCGCCAATCAGTACATTCCCGCCACCGTTGATACCAGAAGCATTGATATTGCCTGCAATAACACCTACTTTCTCACCCAATATGTTAACATTACCGCCAGTGTTGCCAGAAACGTTGAGACTGCCGGATGCGATCGCAGTTCCCGCAGCTACAGGCACAGCAACATTCCCCGTCAACACAACATCACCATTGGCATTTACCGTCAAATTCGTTGCCTGCGGGGCACCTTTGCCAGTCAGCAACTGGGGCAAAGATAGCACGGGCTGCGTCCAATTGTTGGGGAGCGATCCCCCAGTTGCACTCGGCCCAACATCCAAGCTCAATAAATTTCCCGCTTGAGTAATCCGCACCAAATTTTGACCGGGTACGGCGCTAATCAGAATATTGCCACCGGGCGCACTTAGCTGACCGGTATTGACAACTGTACCGCCAGTCAAACTTAAACTTTGACCTGGTGCGACGGTCAAATTTCCTGCATTAACAATGCTTCCCGATTGCAAGTTAGTAAAGGCAAAACTGTTGGGATTGCCGATTAAAGTTGCCCAGTTGTTATTGCCGATCGCACTAAACCACTGATTGTTCCCAAAACCTATCCCTGTCGCCGCAGTCGCATTAAAAGATCCCGGCACGTTGAGACTGGCATTCGGCCCGAAAATCATGCCGGCAGGATTCATCAAAAATAAATTGGAATTGCCGCCCGTAACTTGAATTAAGCCATTGATTAAAGAAGGATTTCCCCCACTAATCCTTCCCAAAATATTTTGAATATTCGGATTAGTCAGAAAGTTAGCTGTTTGACCTTCGCCCAGGCCGAACTGAGTAAAACTGTGAAAAAGGTTAGCCCCCTCTCCGCCCAAGGACCCCCCGGAAATGTCGTAGCGGTTGCCGTTGGGAGTAACAACTGTGTTAGTGCCGTCGGGCGCTGGGGCGATGGGTTGCGCGGAAGCCGAACCCGCTGCTGCGCTCAGCCAGCCAACTATGAAGAAGCATCCGACCCAATGTAGTTTGTTGGCTGTCATTGTGTTTAAAGATTGTGCTAAAAGTGCGATCGTATTTATCTTTACCTATTTTGGCTCATCCAAGTTAGTCCTGTCAATAGGTTCGCCCTCTTATTTCAGAATACTTGACAGGGAAGCCGCCGAAAATGTAGTTTTTAATTACTAGGATTAACGCCGAAAAATTTGGTTTTTACGATTATTCAGGCGCGCGCGATCGGGCGATCGAACGAAAGTTTCTCGTTTCCACTTTGACAGATTCAATGACGCAATTACCTTAAGAAACCGAGTTGATGCGTCCGGGACAGTTGGCGAAAATATGGCGCTTGGGCGCCAGAGTTAGGGGTTGAAAAATCGGGACTATTAGTCAAAAATACGTAAGTACCGATCGCCTGTTTTGCGGCTTGCTTCTAGTGGCCAACAACTCGCTCAAATCCCTACTCGCACCGCCCCCGTATCCGAACACCGGGCGATCGGCTTGCAGCCCGCTTTCAGCAGCAACAGGCCCAACAGCAGAATTTCGATCGGAAACTTTATAATTTTTGGACGCTCTTTACCAAAACTTCACAAAACTTGACAAAAAAAATTATGTATTTTTGATGAAAGCTAATATTTGCAAGTCTTGCAGTCAACTTGAGACCGTTAGCGACACCAATAAATGTAGTAGGTTGGAAATCAAGACAGGATGAAAATCTTGGCATGGACAGATGAAAGTAGTGTGGCACTTAGAGTGTCAGTGAAAACTCTTAGAACAAGCACTCATTTATTCCAAAACACACTTAAGTGATATCGGTCTGTAGATTCACTCGTGTGGAGTCTCTTCTGTAGATTTGACGATCGTCCTAAATATCCGAGGCGAGCGATCGTCTATTCGCGTCACGGCAACATGGGATTTCCCGCCTTACTAACTAACAATACTGGAGGAATCAGGGTTATGACTACCTTAACGCTAGTCAAAAAAACATCTTTTACAGTCGCCACCTTGGCAAGTACAATCTTGCTCAGCATTTGCACGCCCGCCCGAGCTTTCATGTTTGGCACCAGCGGCATCCAGTTCGATCGAGATACAAGTATAAACTTTACCTTCGACCAATCACACGGCAGTTACCAGTCCAGCTTGTGGGTAGCCCAAGCTCAGTCAGGAAACACTGGCTACAGCAACATCGCCAAACTGTTTTACGAGATCCAACCCTCAGATAACGGCAGCGCGAATGACTGGCAGGGAAGCTTCGGCAACGCAGTCACCTCGGAAAACGGCTCCATCACCCAAACCTTCAAATTTCTGCAGGATCAAACTTATGCCCTGCTGCTGTGGAGCGACAGCGGCAGCGGCAAACAATTCGAGCAGTACGCCTCCAGCAGCACCTTCATGAACAGCCCCGAATGGTTTGCCGCCAACACCCAGTTCCGGAGAGATGACTGTCTGGTGGCGGGCTGTCAGCAAGCCGTGTTTGGCGACTTTAATCTCGACTACAACTCCAGCGACTCATTTACAAGCGTCAACGGCGGTAAAGGCCCAGAGCAATATTCATCGCTCACAATGGCCCAACTGGCTCAGGGTACAAAAATCTCATTCGACGATGCCGGAGGAGGAAACGACGTTGACTTCCAAGACTTCACCGTGTCGGCTGAGTTAGCCCCCAAACCAGTCAACGACCTTGCCTTCCGAAACTTCACCGTGTCGGCTGAGTTAGCCCCCGAACCAGTCCCCGAACCAGTCACAGTATTGGGGACTATGCTGGGGCTCGGGGCTTTGGCTGCGGCTCGAGCGAAAAAAAAGCGACAGCAGCAACCAGAAAAATGACTTTTAACCAGCCCCATACAAATCTAAATAGTGCGTCTGTTCAGTGGTACTCTGAGAAATAGCATTTCTAAATGTTAAGACTTTTTCCACAACGGGAAAAATAGCATCCTAACAAAGGCACTATTCATGGTATCCACCGCAGAAAAAACGAACGTAGGCTACATCACCCAAATCATCGGGCCAGTTGTAGACGTAAAATTCCCAGGCGGCAAACTGCCCCAAATCTATAACGCTCTCACGATTTCAGGCAAAAACGAAGCAGGTCAAGACGTTGCCGTTACCTGCGAAGTTCAGCAACTGCTCGGAGACAGCCAAGTGCGTGCAGTTTCCATGAGTACCACCGACGGCTTGGTGCGCGGCATGGAAGCGGTAGACACCGGAGAATCTATCCAAGTTCCCGTCGGAATCCCAACTCTCGGCCGCATTTTTAACGTCATCGGTCAACCCGTAGACAACCTCGGCCCGGTCAATACTTCCGAAAGTATGCCCATCCACCGCAACCCGCCGGCTTTCACCGAACTGGAAACCAAGCCTTCGGTGTTTGAAACTGGGATCAAGGTGATCGACCTGCTGGCCCCCTACCGTCGCGGCGGCAAAATCGGTTTGTTCGGCGGCGCAGGCGTCGGCAAAACCGTGATTATGATGGAACTCGTGAACAACATCGCCAAGGCTCACGGCGGCGTGTCCGTGTTCGGTGGTGTGGGCGAGCGCACCCGCGAAGGTAATGACCTCTACAAAGAAATGATCGAGTCGGGGGTTATTGACGAAGAAGACCGCAGCAAGTCGAAAATTGCCCTAGTATACGGTCAAATGAACGAGCCGCCCGGTGCTCGGATGCGCGTGGGCCTGTCGGCTCTGGCGATGGCCGAATACTTCCGCGATGTCAGCAAGCAAGACGTGCTTCTGTTCATTGACAATATCTTCCGGTTCGTGCAAGCGGGTTCTGAGGTATCGGCTCTGTTGGGTCGGATGCCTTCGGCTGTGGGATATCAGCCGACTCTCGGTACAGACATGGGCGACTTGCAAGAACGGATTACTTCGACTACCGAAGGTTCGATTACTTCGGTTCAAGCTGTGTACGTACCTGCGGATGACTTGACTGACCCCGCTCCGGCTACAACTTTTGCTCACTTGGACGCTACAACTGTGTTGTCTCGCGGTTTGGCTGCGAAGGGCATTTATCCGGCTGTTGACCCGCTGGATTCTACGTCTACAATGTTGCAAGTTAGCGTTGTTGGCGAAGAGCACTACGGTGTTGCGCGTCAGGTGCAGTCTACTCTGCAACGCTATAAGGAATTGCAAGACATTATTGCGATTTTGGGCTTGGATGAGCTGTCGGAAGATGACCGCTTGACGGTTTCTCGCGCTCGCAAAATTGAACGGTTCTTGTCCCAACCGTTCTTTGTGGCGGAAGTGTTCACGGGTTCCCCGGGCAAGTACGTCAAGCTGGCAGACACCATTAAGGGCTTCCAGATGATTTTGGCTGGCGAACTTGATGAGTTACCGGAACAAGCTTTCTATTTGGTTGGCGATATTAACGAGGCGATCGCCAAAGCTGAAAAAATGAAGGCTGACGCTAAGTAATTTTAGTCAGTTGACAGTTGACAGTTGACAGTTGACAGCTTGTCAGTCAGCGAAGTCGAAGGGTTGACAGTTGACAGTAGTCATTGGTCATTGATCGTTGGTCATTGATCGTTGGTCATTAGTCATTGGTCATTACTAAAAATCACCAACTGACAACTGACAACTGCCCACTAACAACTGACAACTAACAACTGACAACTGACAACTGCCAACTAACAACTGACAACTGACAACTGACAATTTATGACATTAACTGTGCGCGTAGTTGCCCCAGACAAAACTGTTTGGGATTCTAATGCTGAAGAAGTAATTCTGCCGAGCACCACAGGCCAATTGGGTATCTTGAGCGGTCACGCTCCGATGTTGACGGCTTTGGATACCGGAGTGATGCGCGTCCGTCCCGGTAAGGAATGGGTGTCTATTGCTCTGATGGGCGGCTTTGCAGAAATCCAAGAAAACAACGTTACTATTCTTGTCAACGGCGCTGAGAAAGGCGAAACGATTGATAAAGAAGCTGCTCGTACCGCTTACACCGAAGCAGAAGCTCGTTTGGAAAAGTCTGCTAGCGGCACTTTGCAAGAGCAAATTCAAGCTAAGCAAGCAATCAAACGCGCGAGAGCTCGTTTTCAAGCGGCTGGCGGCACGATTTAGCTGTAAGGGTAGGGACACGGCTTTTGTATCTCTGGTTTGTGTCCGAGTCTAGATCCCCCCTAACCCCCCGATCACGCAGGGGAGTAGGGGGTGGGACAGGAATCAATCAAAGTCGACCCCTACTCCCCAACAACCAGGGGGATGGGAGGGGGAAGAAGCCTCAGGGATAAACGACAGATACAATTTGTATCTCTAGTTTGTATCTAAGTCTCGATCCCCCCTAACCCCCCTTAACAAGGGGGGGACAAGAATAAGCGTCAAAGTCCCCGCAACGATTCGGGGGATGCGAGGGGGAAGAAGCCTCAGGGATAAACGAGATTTTTCAAGGGTTTTAGGCGATTGTTGACACCAATCAACATTGTTCTGTTCCTACTGTGAGTCCTAAACTCCGAGCTCGGACAAGAGAAATTGCATTGTTTCCCAAGATAACCCCTGCTGGAGATAGCGGGGGTTATTTGGATTGTAGGGGCTCTGGAGCCGATCGACACTGACAATCTTTGCTCCCTCCGGCAAAACAGGAACCTCTGGATCGCTCGCGGTCGATCGCACCAGGGAGCTAGAAAAGCCTTTAAAAATAGCAATTTCGTCGAATTCGCCGTCAATTTGGGCCTTGACGATTAAAACTTCGTGCGATCGGGCGATCGTGTATTGTTCCAAGCGGCGAGCAATAGAGTCAGCCATAGCAAATCTCACTTTCCTGAAATCTGCTATAATATAGCTTAATTTTGTGGCTAATTTCAGGGACAGCCAGCCGAAATTTTATATTTAATTCCACCTTTTTTAACAGCCGTTTGTCAGCGGACATAATATAAGTCCTGTAAAAAACATCTGGAAGATACTACTCCTGCAAAACCTACCTAGACGATATTTTATGAACCACAGAAAGACGAGGTTTCAATTATCGTTTTCCCCTCCAAATATTAGACGGCGTTTTGCTTGGGGATATTCGCTGCTATTTATGCTAGTTTTTAGCTTGACTTTAGCTCTCTTTAGTTGCAACTCAGAGCTGATAAGTAACTTTACAGCAAAAAGCGAAAATCCATCCTCAAACTTAACAAAAGTTGTAAGAATCGGCCATCAGACTTTTGGAGCGATGTTTTATCTCAAAGCTAAAGGCTCCTTGGAAAACCGTTTAGCAAAAATGGGGTGGTCTGTAGAATGGACGGAATTTGTCGCAGGCCCGCCAATTTTAGAAGCAATAGGAAAAGGAAAAATCGATCTGGGTTATGCAGGAGTTGCGCCGCCAATTTTTGCCCAATCAGAGGGCGTACCTTTTGTTTATATTGCTAACGATTCAGCTTTACCGGGAAGCATTGGTATCATAGTTCCTCAAAATTCTCCTATTCGGACTCTGGCGGATCTCAAAGGCAAGAAAATAGCAGCAACTCGGAAAACAGCAGGTCACTATTTGTTAATTCGGGCGTTAACTCAAGGCGGCTTGCAGTTAAAAGATGCCGAATTAGTCGATTTGTCTCCGCCAAAAGCTCAGGAAGCATTTCTCAGAGGCGAAGTTGATGCTTGGGCAATTTGGCAGCCGTTTCTAGCTAAGTTACAGGAAACAGTGCCTGTTCATTTTTTGACTGAGAGCGAGGGGCTGATCGATGACAGAAACTTCTATTTGGCAAGTCGCTCTTTTGCTAGCGACTTTCCCGATATTGTGAAAGTAGTGATGGGAGAAACTCGACAGATGGCTAATTGGATAACTAAGAATCCCGAGCGAGCAGTGGAATTTATCAGTGCTAGAACGGGAATGAAAAGAACAACAGCTAGAATATTAACTAAAAGCCGCAGCTACGATTGGCTGCCAATTCAAGACAGGGCAGTTGAAGAACAGCAGCGCATTGCTGAAATTTTCTTTAGGTTGAAACTCCTGCCAGCTCGCATTTGGATTGAAGATCTTATCTGGAAACAAAGATTAGATTTATAGCAGATGTTGAAGGAAGTTCGGCAACGGATTCGGTAACGGATTTAACGGATGTAACGGAGACAAGGAAGAAGGCTTTAAGTAAATCCACCTAATTAAACATCAAATATGAATCGCGCTCAAGCTTGCTGTGTATGTCTTCTTCCGACTTCCATTTCTCGACTTCCATTTCTCTTGTACTTAGTTATTTACGAGAGGCAGAAGTGGCAATCGACCGCATGGGGAGTCGGGCTATTAAGAACTTCCTAACTTTTTGGCGGTTGCTAGATAATATCAGAAGTTAGGCAAAGGTAACGATAAATTAACGGTGGCGATTGTGCCAGCATGAAAAATGCAATTGGGTGTATCCTAGAGACAGAGTTCAAACTGTTAACTGGTCGAATCAAATGTCCTCAATTGCCAATCAACTGCGTTACGGTTTTGTCTCGATTGTTGTGGCAAGCGTATTGATGGCGGGAAGTACGTTAGCTTACCTCAGTTTTCGGGGACAAATAGAACAGACAAAACAGCTTCAGCACGAGCGATCGCAAGCTGCTGCCTCCCAAATTAGCGCTTATCTGGATAACTTGCAGCGCCAACTCAATTACTTGTCAGAATTGCGCGGCTTAACAGAATTTAATAGTGAAACTCAGCGCAGCATTCTGGAAGGATTAATCAACAGCAACAGCGCCTATGAAGTGGTGGGAATTTTTAACAGTAAAGGTGAAATTGTACAGGCGATTTCGCCTTACGAACCCTTCTCTACCTCTACCTTGAGTTTAGCAGGTATTTCGGGAGATGCACCTATATTTTGGGAGACATTGCGACAGGATAAAAATTATGTTAGTGCAGTAGATGTCGATCTGAAGACAGCGGTTAATGTTGTTAACTTAGCCGTGCCTATTCGCGACAGTAAAAATCAAGTTGCTGGAGTATTATTTGCCAGAGTTAGTCTCAATTTTTTAATTCAAATTGTAGCAAGATCGCAAATTGGCCAAACTGGATACAGCTACGTTCTCGACCACCGCTCGGTGCTGATTTCGGAAACAGGAAACAAGATTAATCCGTATTTACTGCAAGATTTGAAAGGGCGATCGTTTGTGGGAGAGTTATCCAAATTAGCTTTAGCTTCGGGGATTCAATCTGGGCTGGTTTATCGAGGCTGGCGCGGGGAAGAAGTCATGGGGACGGGTGCGATCGTCCGCAGGGTGCAGTGGATGGTGGTTGTAGAGCTACCTACAGCCGAAGCTTACGCTCCCGTGCGATCGCTCATCTACGTCATGGGTGCAGTTACCCTCGCCAGCGCCCTCGCCGCCGTGGGCTTGGGAGTTGCTTTTGCTCGATCGATTACAGATCCTTTGAAATCCCTAACATCCGCAGCTACTAAAATGAGTAGCGGAATGTTTGAAACTCGGGTAAATATTGCCGCATCTAACGAACTAGGAAAATTAGCTAATGCTTTCAACAGCATGGCCGGTCAATTGGAAGTATCTTTCACAAAATTAGAGCATCAAAATGCCCAATTGCAGCGACTTGACAAACTCAAAGACGAATTTTTAGCCAACACTTCTCACGAACTCCGCACCCCGCTTAACGGCATTATCGGTTTAACAGAATCTTTGATCGACGGTGCTACAGGAAAATTGCCAGAACCGACTATTTCCAATCTAGAAATTATTGCATCTAGCGGCCGAAGACTGTCCAATCTCATCAACGACATTCTCGATTTCTCCAAGCTGAGATACAAAAACATTGAACTGCAAATCCAGCCCGTCGGCATCCGAGAAATTGTCGATATCGTGGTGACTCTTTCTCAACCTCTAATTGGCACCAAAAACTTGCAGTTGATTAATTCAGTCACTTCCGACATTCCCCTGGTGGATGCCGATGAAAATCGGCTGCAACAAATCCTTTATAACTTAATCGGAAATGCGATTAAATTCACCGAAAATGGTACTGTTGAAATTTCCGCCAATGCTATTAGCTTGGAATCACCGCCGTTGGGACACCAAGAAAGTTCTGTAACGGACCAGCTTCAATCTTTACTTGTCAGGTCAAAACTGCAAATTACGGTATCCGATACCGGGATTGGCATTGCTGAAGATAAAATAGAACTAATTTTTGAATCTTTTGAACAAGCCGACGGCTCCACTGCTAGAGAATACGGAGGAACCGGTTTAGGTTTGGCAGTTACAAAGCAGTTAGTCGAGCTGCACGGGGGCGAAATTCAGGTATCTTCAGAACTCGGTATTGGTTCGCAGTTTACCTTTAGTTTGCCAATTTCTCAAAATCAGTATGTCGATGACAAGCCGTTGCCAGCAACGGCTCGACAGTCTTTAGTTTTAAGAACCGATGAGCGCAATTTGATAACTAATAAAACTGCTACACCAAGTTTTAATGATAACAGTGCGAGCGCCGCTCAAAAATGCTCAGAAAACAATCAGGTGAAAATCTTAGTTGTAGATGACGAACCTGTAAATATTCAGGTATTAACTAACAATTTGCTTCTCGAAAATTATGCGATCGCCGAAGCTAGCAGCGGTAGAGAAGCTTTAGCTCTTCTAGACAGAGGCTACAAGCCCGATCTGATCTTGCTAGATATCATGATGCCACGGATGACTGGTTACGAAGTTTGCGATAAAGTCCGGGAGAAATTCACGGCTAGCGAATTGCCAATCGTGATGCTAACTGCCAAAAATCAAGTATCTGACTTAGTGCAAGGTTTCAATGCAGGAGCCAATGATTTTTTAACTAAACCGTTTCTTAAAAATGAATTGCTAGCCAGAATCAAAACTCACATCCGTCTGACAAAAATTAATGCAGCTTACGGTAGATTTGTCCCCCACGACTTTCTGCGATTTTTGGGACACGAAAGTATTGTTGATGTCCAACTAGGCGATCAAATTCAGAAAGAAATGACTGTTTTATTTTCTGACATTCGCTCCTTTACGACTATCTCCGAAGCGATGAGTCCCCAAGAAAACTTTAATTTTATCAACAGCTACCTCAGCCGAGTCAGTCCGGTAATTCGCGCTCACCAAGGTTTCATCGATAAATATATTGGCGATGCGATTATGGCACTATTTCCTGAGTCGGCAGATGATGCTGTTCGCGCGGCGGTGGAAATGCAAAAACAAGTTATTCTTTACAACCAGCACCGACAACTAAGCAATTACGCACCGATTACGATCGGCATCGGTTTGCACGCGGGCACTTTAATGTTGGGTACGATTGGCGAGGAAGAACGGATGGAAAGTACAGTGATTGCTGATGCGGTGAATCTCGCGTCTCGTTTGGAAGGATTGACTAAGGTTTACGGCTCGGGAATTCTCGTTACTGAATCTATTTTAGACGGTTTGCGCGATCGAGAACAATATCTCTGCCGATTTGTCGATCGAGTCACAGTCAAAGGGAAAAAATCTGCCGTGTCGGTGTTTGAAATTTTTGATGCAGAAACCGAACAAAGCATTAAACTCAAACAGGAAACTGCTGCTGCATTTCAAAAAGGTCTCGAAGTTTATTTCGCGCAAAAATTTACTAAAGCGCAAAAAATATTCAAGAAGATTTGCGAAAGAAATCCTCAAGATAAGTTAGCAGCAATCTACTGCCAGCGCTCTCTGAAGAATCGAATGTATGGAGTGTCAGAAGGATGGTCTGGGATAGAATTTTTGGATCGAAAGTAGTAAAAGTAGCATCAAGCTGACGGCCGAATTTTTTACGTATTTAACCTGTTTTTTGGAGCTGGTCTCAGTCATAATATATTCAGACCGAAGCCTGAGAGCCCAAAATCGGGAGTTTTCCTGAAAGTACGCTGTAGAGTTCGCTGCTTTTGACTTCAAACTCAAATATAATGCAATACAGTTCAGTTAAGACTCTTTATGGTTGGAGATCCTTGCAGCATACCCCCCTACTCGACCCCTACTCCCCGCATCGTTGCGGGAGTAGGGGTTGACTTTAAGAGCTTTCTTGTTCCCCCCTTGATTCGGGGAGTAGGGGTCGAGTAGGGGGCAAGCGAGGGGGGATCGGTCTTAAGTGAACCCTATTGAAATATAATGCGGAAAGCTATGCAAAAAAAAAACCTGGTTTCTCTAAAAAATCTCATGGGTTTGACAGCGATTGAGGAAACAACCTAGAATTAGGGTGTTCTTGTGTAAGTTTTGTTCAAGTACAAAAAGGTTTACAATACTTAACAGCGGTGTAGCTTCGATCCGAGTATCAACTGTGTCTTTTAATCTAAATTATAGCAACCGCCACATCTGGCGCGGACATAAATAACCTCATCAATAGCTCCCTGAAACCGCTAGCATAAACGGTTTGATTAGGGTACTATGTAACTGTCAACTGTCAACTGTCAACTGTCAACTGCTATAATGTTATGTCAAGTTTTTCTCTCAAGCGCTTAGCTGCAAAACTTTCACCAAAAGCGACGCTGCAAACTGTACTCATAGTTCCGTTTGTCTTGCAAGTATTTGCAGCGGTGGGAATTGTGGGATATTTATCATTTAAGAACTCTCAACGAGCAGTGAATGACCTTGCAGATCAGTTGATGGGGGAGGTGAGCAATCGCATTGAGCAAAATTTGAGAACTTATCTGGAAACTGGGCACAAAATCAATCAAAGCAAGCTGGACGCAGTAAAACTGGGTTTTGTGAACATGAAAGACTTGTCAGCTTGGGAAAAGTATCTGTGGCGGCAAGTGCAATTATATCCTTATATCAATTTTACGTCGATCGCCAATCGCAATGGAGAATACCGCACTGGCGAAAAGATGTCGGATGGGACTTTATTGATTAACGCCTCGGGCCCGTCTACCAAATTTAATTTTTATTCTTACAATACTAATGATACGGGCGATCGCGCCAAACTAGCAGCCACCGTCAAAAACTTCGACATCCGACAGCACCCTTCCTACACAGATGCGGCTCGATCGGCAAAACCTACGTGGAGTTCAGTGTATGTATCCTTGCTAGAACCCACATTGCTCCTGGGCGCCCTGCAACCAGTTTACAACACCCCCAAACAGCTAGAAGGAGTATTAATTGCTGCTTTGCGTCTCGACAGTATCGGTCAATTTTTAAACAGCCTCAAAATAGGCAAATCCGGTCAAACTTTTATTATCGAAAGAAACGGCACGCTGCTGGCAACTTCCACACCCGAAAAACCTTTCCGCACCAAAAACGGCAAAAAAGAACTGTTTAAATTTACCGAAAGCAGCGATGCAGTAACGCAAACTACAGCTAAATATTTAGCAAGTCACTTTCAAAACTTGCGCCAAATTACCAAAGCGCAGCAAATCAATTTTGAAATAAACGGCAAGCAGCATTTTTTAAAAGTGCTGCCATTCCAAGACGGCAAAGGTTTAGATTGGCTGATTGTCGTCGTCGTTCCCGAAGCCGACTTTATGGAACAAATCCAAGCCGGCAACAGAACTACAGTGCTGCTATGTCTGGCAGCTTTGGGCATAGCAACTGTGCTAGGAATTCTCACTTCTCGCTGGATTACCAAACCAATTTTAAAATTAAAAGATTCAGCAATAGCTTTGTCTGAAGGACAATTTGACAGAACTGTCAAGCTCGATCGCTCCGACGAGTTGGGCGTACTTGCTGCTGCTTTTAACAGCATGGCAGCACAACTGCAAGCATCTTTTACTGCCTTAGAAAGTAAAAATACCGAATTGCAGCGACTCGACAAACTCAAAGACGACTTCTTAGCCAATACTTCCCACGAACTCCGCACTCCCCTCAACGGCATTATTGGGATTGCAGAATCTTTGATAGACGGTGCTACCGGACAACTGCCAGAACCAACAAATTTTAACTTAGCTTTGATTTCATCGTCGGGAAAAAGATTGTCTTCTTTAATTAACGATATTCTGGACTTTTCTCAGCTCAAGAACAAAACTATAGAACTGCAAATTAAGTCCGTCGCTCTCCGAGAAAGAGTCTTTGTGATTCTCACCTTGTCTCAGCCATTAGTAGGCACAAAAAACTTGCAATTGATTAACTCAGTCGCTCCCGAATTGCCGCCAATAGCAGCCGACGAGAATCGCTTGGAGCAAATACTTTACAACTTAATCGGCAATGCGATTAAATTTACCCCGAGCGGCACCGTTGAAATTTCAGCAAAATTGGTAACAAACAACGAGCAATCAGCGCCTAATTCCCAATTAGCCATTACTGTATCCGACACTGGGATTGGCATCCCCGAAGATAAATTAGAGCGAATTTTTGAATCCTTTGAACAAGCTGACGGTTCCACTGCTAGAGAATATGGCGGCACGGGTTTAGGGTTAGCTGTTGCCAAGCAATTAGTGGAATTGCACGGAGGTAAAATTTCGGTATCTTCAACTGTAGGCGTCGGTTCCCAATTCACCTTTACTTTGCCCGTATCTGAGAGTCAGCCGGAATTTAGCAGCATACAGCCGCGTTTAACCGAGGGAACTCGCATTTTAATGAGTCCTGAATTCGCCCCCCAATCATCTCTAATAAATTCTACTCTCTCAGCCCAGAGCGAGTTGCTAGAAAGTGAAAAACTAAAAGTTTTGGTAGTCGATGATGAACCCATTAATATTCAGGTCATCATCAACTGTCTGGCTCTAGAAAACTATGCGATAGCTCAAGCGCTCGACGGCAGAGAAGCTTTAAATCTAATTGAATCAGGATTTAAGCCCGACTTAATTTTACTCGATGTAATGATGCCGCAGATGACTGGTTATGAAGTGTGTCGAGAAGTCCGCAAAAAATACTCGCCTTTAGAAGTGCCAATTTTGATGCTGACAGCTAAAAATCAAACTACTGACTTGGTAGAAGCTTTTAACTTAGAAGCGAATGATTATATAACTAAACCTTTTATCAAAAAGGAATTGTTGGCGAGAATTAACACGCAAATTCGCCTAGCCAAACTGAATTCAGCCTACGGCAGGTTTGTGCCGCACGATTTTTTAAATTTGCTTGAAAAACCGAGTATTGTTGAAGTAAAATTAGGCGACAATCAGGAAAAGGATATGACTGTGCTGTTTGCGGATATTCGCTCTTTTACGGTGCTTTCAGAACAGATGACACCTGCGGAAAATTTTGCATTTATTAATAGTTACTTGGGCAGGGTTAGCCCTGCAATTAGGAAAAATAGCGGGTTTATTGACAAATATATTGGCGATGCAGTCATGGCTTTGTTTCCTACGTCTCCATCAGATGGTGTGCGAGCTGCAATTGATATGCAAAAAGAATTGAATATCTACAACGAGGAGCGCGAAAAAAACGGCTTGTTTCCGATCGCGATCGGCATTGGTTTGCACGCGGGCCATTTGATGTTGGGTACAATTGGCGAGCGAGAACGGATGGAAAGTACCGTGATTGCTGATGCGGTCAATCTCGCGTCTCGTTTGGAAGGATTGACGAAGGTTTACGGCGCGGGAATTTTAGTTAGCGGTGAAATTATCGATCGCCTGGACGATTCAGAAACATATCACTACAGATTTGTCGATCGAGTAACGGTGAAAGGAAAGACAACTGCTGTGTCGGTGTTTGAAGTTTACGATACAGAAACAGAGAAGAGCATTGTCCTCAAGCAGCAAACTGCGGAGGTTTTTCAAGAAGCTCTCAATTTATACTACCAGAAAAAATTTGTGGCCGCCCAAAAAATATTTGAGAATATTTTAGAAATCAATCCTGACGATCTGGTAGCAATGCTATATTTCAAACGCTCTCGCAAGTATCGAATGTATGGGGTGCCGGAGGGGTGGTCTGGGGTGGAAGATTGGACGGAAAAATAGGGCGCTTTCCGAAGGAAGAAGGAAGAAGGAAGAGGGAAGTCGGAAGAAGTCATTAGTCATCAGTCCTGCCGTCATCAGTCATCAGTCATCAGTCCTGCCGTCATTAGTCATCGGTCATCAGTCCTGCCGTCATTAGTCATTAATCATCAGTCATCGGTCATCAGTCATCAGGAAGAAGGAAGAAGGAAGACCGCAGGGGTTTGTGTAATTTAAAACTTTCTCAGCGTCGGGCGCGGTTGCTACAAAAAATAGGGCGCGCACTGCACGCCCTACTCTGTTTAAAATATGGTTGTACAAACTTTAAAATATAGTTGTACAAACGCCGAGTTTATTCCAAGTTTTCGCGCCGACAATGCCATCAGCAGCGAGTTTTTGTTGTTTTTGAAAGTTGATGACTGCTTGTTGGGTTTTGGCGCCGAACGAGCCATCGGTAGTTACGGAAAATCCGCTGGTGTTCAAGAGTCGTTGGAGGTAGCGGACATCCTCATTTTGCGTGACGGCATCGTTGCGTTGGAGTAGGGGAAAATAACGGCAGGAAGGTAATTCGATGCGAGTTGCGTTTGTGGTTTGCATGGTTTGATTTATCCTTAGTTGTTTGCAAGTTTTGAGCGACAGAGAAGTGCGGGAAAATGTTGGCGGTGATTTAACAAGGAGGTTCGATAACGCAAGCGCCTAATTTATTCCAAGTTTGCTGGCCGACAATGCCATCAACAGTAATCTTATTTTTCGTTTGAAAGTTGATGACTGCTTGTTCGGTTTTCGCGCCGAAGAATCCATCAGTTGCTACGGGATATCCTTTTTTAACTAAGGATTGTTGGAGATAGCGCACGTCTTTATTGGAAGTGCTGCTATTATTGCGTTGCAGTGTGGGCAAGGAAGAGCACATAGGTAATTGAGCTTTGGTTTCGTTTGTGGTTTGCATGGTTTTATTGGGGATTAGTGGTTTGCAAGTTGTTTGAACTTGCTATTCCCCAGTTGTAGCTGTGGGGGAAAGTGCTTTAACAGTCACTTTTTCTAGTGACGCTTATCTGAGGTAGCTCAGATGAGTGACAGAAGAAAGGAAGTTCGGCAACGGATTTTTTAACGGATTTAACGGATTTAACGTAGGGTTGAGGGTTGAGGGTTGAGGGTTGAGGAGGGACTTAATTAGATATTCCTGGAGGCAAAAGCTAATTATGTAAAGTCCCAGGAAATAATTGTGCAGCACAGATTCTTAGCATGAGCTACAATGCTTTCTATCGGGGAACTTGCCGCATTTGACTCGGTGAAGCGCGATCGCGCATCACCGAGCCGGGCTAGCTAATTTCGGTCCTATTAGCGATCGACAATTAGCTTTAACTAATTACTAATTGCGCTCAAATGAAAGAATCGGCCGATTTGTGCTCTTCTCTGTGAGAACTGAGGCGATTTACTATGTTATTGAAAAGTATCAGCAGATCGATCGCAAAATTGTACAGCAGCGTGCCCCTCCGTTTGGCGCTGACAGTGCCATTTGTCTTGCAAACTGTCGCCGCAGTGAGCCTAGTAGGATATTTGTCTTTCCTCAACGGACAAAAAGCTGTTCAAGAACTGGTCAATAGCTTGCAGGGCGAAATTAGCGATCGCATCCAAGAGCACCTCACAGATTACTTAGAAAAACCTCACACTATCGCCCGACTCAACGCAGGTGCAGCTCAACTCGGCAAGCTGAATCCAGCAGATTTGCCAGCAACACAGCGCTACTTTTGGCAGCAGATGCAAGTATTTTACTCGGTGCGAGAAATCTATTTAGGCAGTAAGGAAGGTGAATTTATCGGAGTTAGGCGAGAAGAATCAGGACAATTTGTTGCCAGAATCACAGAAAACTTTCCTCGGCGTTCTTACTATGCTTTAGATGCACAGGGCAATCCGACTAATTTATTGAGTTTTGAACCGAATTACGACTCGCGAACTCGCCCCTGGTACATCGGTGCAACGGCAGCAAACAAATTAGTGTGGACAGAAATTTATACATTTTTTCAGGGCGATTTGGGAATCACAGCGGCTCAGCCTTTCTATGACGAGCGAGGTGAGTTTGTTGGAGTAATGGCAGTCGATATTATTCTGAGCCAGATTGGGGACTTTCTCGGAAAGATGAAAATTAGCCGATCGGGTCAAACTTTCATTATGGAGCGATCGGGCGCTTTAGTGGGCAGTTCGACACAGGAAAAACCCTACACCGTCGGTCCAGACGGCAAAGCTCTACGATTGCTGGCAATTGACAGCAAAAATCCTTTAACTAACGCCGCAGCTAAACACATCATTAGTAATTTCAATTTAAGCTTTGTCGAACCGCCCCAAAAACTAGAATTTCAACTAAAAAATCAGCGGCATTTTGTGCAGATATTGCCGTACAAAGACCCGAGCGGAATCGATTGGTTAGTAGTGATAGTGATTCCAGAAAACGATTTTATGGCAGAAATTCAGGCCAACACTGCTAGCACTCTTTTACTGTGCATCGCCGCGCTAATTCTAGCAATAATTATTGGCGGTTTTACGGCTCGCTCGATCGCGCGGCCAATTCTGGGGTTAAACGCAGCAGCCAAAAATATCGCCCGAGGAGAATGGGATCGGACGCTAGAGTTCGATCGCGCCGACGAAGTAGGCGAGCTCGCCAAATCCTTCACCAGCATGGTATCTCAACTGCAAACATCCTTCGCCGCCCTCGAAAATAAGAATCAAGAATTGCAGCAACTCGACAAACTCAAAGACGAATTCTTAGCCAACACCTCCCACGAATTCCGAACTCCCCTCAACGGGATGATTGGGATTGCCGAATCAATGATTGACGGCGCCACCGGAACTTTATCGGAAATTCAGCAGCAAAATCTCTCAATGATTGCCAGCAGCGGCAGGCGGCTCAACGAACTTGTTGATAATATTCTCGACTTCGCTCAACTAAAAAATCACAAACTAGAATTGCACCTTCGCAGCGTAGAAATCAAGTCGATTGTCGAAGTTGTTCTCACAGTCAGCAAATCTTTAACCGGCACAAAAAACTTGCAGTTAATCAACAATATTCCGGCGGATTTGCCCTTAATTTGGGCCGACGAAAACCGCCTGCAACAAATCCTCTACAACTTAATTGGCAATGCGATTAAATTCACCGAATCCGGGACTGTTGAAATATCAGCAAAAATTGTAGCCGCCGACGGCGAAACATCCCGGACAGTGCCCGAATCAAATCCTGGGCCGTCAAGCCCGGATTTTCTGATAGCTGTCACCGTCTCCGATACCGGAATAGGAATTTCGGCCGCGAATCTCGATCGCATTTTTGAGCCCTTTGAACAAGGCGACGGTTCCACAGTCAGGCAATACGGAGGAACAGGTTTAGGTTTAACACTATGCAAACAATTTGTCGAACTCCACGGCGGTAAAATATACGCAGCATCCCAAGTCGGCATCGGTTCCTGCTTCACCTTTACCCTGCCTTTTTCTACCGAAATAATTCATCCTAGCGCACCGGCAATAAATCCGCATCCCGCCACACAAACTAACGGTTCCGAATCCAAAAATAACAGAAATTCAAGTTATTTATGCTGCGATTTAAATTTTTATAAACCCGCTCATAATCCTGCGTATCTAGCCACCGCGCTATTAGAAGCAGAAAAATTTAAAATCCTGATAGTTGACGACGATCCGATTAACCTGCAAGTTTTAAACAATCACCTTTCTCTGCAAAATTACAGCGTCATTCTGGCACTAAACGGCGAACAAGCCCTATCAGTCCTCGACAGCGGACAGCATTTTGACTTAATTATTCTTGACATCATGATGCCCAGAATGTCTGGTTATGAAGTCTGCGCCAAAGTCAGGGAAAAATATCCCTCCCACGAGTTGCCAGTAGTCATGTTGACGGCTCAAAATCAAGTATCAGACTTAATCATAGGATTTCAATTCGGGGCCAACGACTATCTAACCAAACCCTTCTCGAAAGACGAACTTTTAACCAGAATTAAGTCTCACATCAACTTATCGCAAACTAACAGCGCCTACGGGCGATTTTTCCCAGATGCTTTCTTAGATTTTCTGAAAAAAGAGAGCATTGTGGATATTCAATTAGGCAATCATGTCACCAAACAAATGGCAGTTATGTTTAGCGATATTCGCTCTTTTACTGCCCTTTCCGAAACCATGACTCCCCAAGAAAATTTTGATTTTGTTAACGCCTACCTGCGAGAAGTTAGTCCAAAAATTAGAGAGCATCACGGCTTTATTGTCAAGTATTTAGGAGATGGGATGATGGCTGTTTTTCCCAACGGTGCTGACGATGCACTCAAAGGTGGAATCGCTAAACTGCAACAAGTTCACGAATATAATGCCGATCGCGAAAACAGCGGATATCAACCGATTCAAGTAGGTATAGGAGTGCATTTTGGTCAGATGATGGTGGGAATAGTTGGGGAAGCCCAGAGAATGCAGGGAGATGCTTTCTCCGATCATGTCAACTTAGCCTCTCGTTTGGAAAGTCTCACTAAGTTATATGGAGTATCTTTAATAATTTCTGAGAAAGTTTTGGATAATTTGAGTCATCCCGAACAATATCAAATCCGTTTTTTAGACAGAGTAATTGTCAAAGGCAAACAGCAGCCAATTTCCATCTATGAAGTCCTCGACGGAGAAACAGAGTTAGTCAGGGAAATGAAGTTACGAACTCAGCAGGATTTTGAACGGGGTTTAGAACATTATCGCCGTCACGAATTTAAGGCAGCTAAAACCTGTTTTTATCAAGTTTTAGCTGTTAATACCGACGACAAAACGGCTGCACTGTATGTAGAGCGACTCAACTATTTGATAGAAAAGGGCGTCCCGGAAAATTGGTCTGGGGTTTGGACTTTAACTCAGAAGTGATTTCGTAGTATCGATAGATAGTAGATTTGCGGCTTTCAAACAACTTGAGAATTGAGTCAACGACAATTTCTGTAACGATGGGGTTAAAGTCGGTAATAAAGTCATCGGCGTCTAGATTTTCTCTAAAAAGTTCCTTAGCTCGATCGCACTGATAGCGCATTTCCTCAAAACCAACAAGTTTCACCATAAACGTTGCTAGCGGCGAGTTTTCCAAATCGGTATTAGAACTGCTTTTAGCCCGCCCATTTTCTAATAAATTGAATACTTCTGCTTCTAAACCACTTTTAGGTTGGTAAGGTTTCTCTATTTCTGGGAAAAAGCTTTCCAGGCGCACGCCGACCGCAGTTCGATCCGGAAGTTCTCCCATCATCATCGCCAGAGAAACATCGATTCCAAAACCCGAAGAAAGAGCTTCCAGCAGGGCGATAGCAGCCAGTTTGCAGCCCAAATAAAGCTTGGCAATTTCGAGATTGTATTTAGCGGTAGTTTCCCAGCGCTGATAAGTGCGATCGTCTGGATATCCCTCAAACTGCCGGAAAATCACCTCTGGCTTGAGATTGTTCAGAAAACCTTCCATCTTCAGCAAAGCAACTCGGTAGTCGCGAACCGTGTAAAAACCGCAGCAGGTGAGATTGTGATTGGTTTCCGGCAGTAAATTCCAGGTATTTGCCAAAAAATGGGCTGAACTCTGGTGAGCAAAACTGATCACATCCCGGTTAGAAATTCCCACAGCTTTTTTCACCGTTTCCCGCATTTGCTCGCCAGTCAAACTGAGGTTAAACAGGCTATTTATTGCTTGCAAGCGGTCGTAAAGGCGCTGGCTTACCGTGACTCCCCCCTCGGCGGAGCGAAACGGAATTGTTGCTTCTATGCAGGCTGCAATTTGAAGCAATTGCTCGCGTTTGAGAAATGGTTCTAGAGCTTTTGCTGCCACCACAGCGCTGAGAAATTCGTTTTGTCCCGAGAAGGGATTGAGCACTTCCCCGGGTACAAAACCGAATACCAGCATTACCATATCGAAGGTAGCATCCGCTGACAGTTCAGATCGATCGCGAATCTGTAGCTGTTTGTTCACCTCTTTTGTAAGAGGAGTGATGTAGTAGCTGACGTTAAAGTTAATGCTGCGATCGACTTGCACGTAGACGATATCGTGAAATAAAGCGGCCATTACCTCGATCGCATCTTCATTTCCCCCCACCTCAAAAATATGTTCGGGGGTGTGAAAAAACCGCCAGGGCCCGATCGTCGGCTGAACTATGAGTTCGGCAATCCGAGCGAGTTCACTTGGTTCGACTTCTGCTTCCAGGCGAGCGATCGCCCAAATCAGCCTTTCTAAGCACTGTAAGTATGCTTCTTTGCTATCCATCACAGTCTTTTCCAATAACATTACACTCACGTCAGCCATCCTCTTGTTAGTTTGATTTTTTCGTAAATGCGCCCCGTTTATTTTGAGTTTTTAGTTTTTTGTTGAAGACTTTAGCCGGAATTTAGGAGGCAAATACTTACTTAAAATCAACTTAATTTCCGGTTGCTGACCTCCCCTGTTTCCCCAATCTAATTAGCACAAAGTATGACAAGTAAACTACATAAATTGCTAAACCTGTCAGACCCAACAATCCCAAAAATTGAGGGTTTGCCTTAGCGTGAAACATCTCTTTATAGAGCCAAGCCGGGTCTAACCAAACGCGGCAAAAAGGTTCGTCAATTACTTGAACTTGAGATTTAAAGGCACAGGTTAAGAAGGGAATTTGAGCTAGAGCGCCCAAACCGCTGTAAACAGTAATTGCCCACCGCCAAGCTGTAAAGGCCAGTTTCAAAGGCGACTGGGGTCGATCGGCAATTTCTTCGTTTAAATCCTCCCAAAACCACAGACAAGCAGGAATCAATGCCCTCGCCATCACCGACGACACAAAGCTCACAGGCAGTGCAGCGATCGTCAGGTAAAGTGTAATTGCCAGCAAACTCGCCACCCGCCAATAAATCGTCAACAAACGGGCGATCGCGTCAGATGAAGCAAAAACAGCCCAAATCAGCACTACCAGCGGGATCGAAACGGTTAATAACACAGACAACCGATAATCCATCCACACAAGCGGTTGAAACCAAGGCCCCGTGGCTGCCAATAAAAGACTCAACATCTTTGGGAAAATATACTCACTTATTTGTGACAAATTTTACTATAAAAACGCTCAAAAAGCAGGGATAAGATCGGACGTAAGGTTGAAACCGCTTCTTTCCAAACTTTCGTCCGCGACTCGACTTCGCTCGCCGAACACGGACGGCGACTGAAGAAGAAGATCGCGTAATTTTAAGCGTCGGTTCTTCAACCCGCTCCCGTCGCGTGAGTATCTGACTTTCTGGCGGTTTCAACCGCCCGGTCTTCTTGCCAAGGTAATTGATAAACCTATGAAAGAATCCCGCACCAAAAGCTAGATTTCGGCGCGGGAGGGAAGGCAAAAAGCTAAATTGCTCGTTTATTCGTCGTAGATGCGGCACTCAGCAGCATCAGGATTGTCGTCGCAATATTTTTCAAAGGAATTCTTTGGTTTGACTTGCTTTTGATGGGAAGCTTCAGCTTGCAGCTCTTCAACTGCGTCCCACGCTGCGGCACATTCCCCGGAAGTGGCGCCCTTCAAGTCACAGACGGTACGAGCGCTTTCTAGTTCTTCTTCAATTTTTTCTTCGATGTTGCTTGCGGGTGTTGTTGTCATAAACTTGTTGGTATGAAAGGTTTTCTTTGTGGATGTTAGCTGGTGTTGGACTTGCAGTTTCAGTCTGGCAACCCCAGCTAATACTAGCTGGAGAGGCGCTGCTGTTGCAGCCCAGGTAGAAGCCATCCATAATTGCGATCGCAGCAGCCGTCTTTACTTCCTGCTTTACGAAGAAGCCCGTCGGCGGGTTCTAGTCCACAGGCATCAATGCAGGTCGAGCCGATCTTACTTTTGATGAAAACATTACACGAAGTTGGCGTGTCAAACTGTATTAAGCTTTATCTTTTAAGATTTAGCTGAAAACGCCATTTAACACTCAACATATCTCTGGGACACTCATGTTAACTTATGTTAACACAAGAACGGCGCTCGAGGGAAAGTCGATCGACCAACAATAGCGTTGGGCCAGCGGCCAGTTCCGGGAGGGCCTAATGTATAGAGATAGTTTTATAGAGAAGTTCGCCTTATGTACACCGAAAACCAAATGCAATGGGTCAGCGCCTTATCAACCCGTCCGTCTTTGGAATCAGCCCTGAAAGAAGTTGTAGAACAAGCCGATCGCGACTTAGAAGGCCCGGCCGATTTAGCGCTGATCTTTATCTCATCTGCCTTTGCCAGCGAGTATTCTCGGCTGATGCCTTTACTGCGAGAACTGCTGCCCGTGCCGGCGATTCTGGGCTGCGGCGGGGGAGGAGTCATCGGCACGAACCGGGGCGGCCTCACCGAAGAAGTCGAGGGAGCTCCGGCAGTCAGCCTGAGTCTGGCCTGCTTGCCGGGGGTGAACGTCAGAACTTTTCACGTCGGTGCAGAAGAATTGCCGGACTTAGACAGTCCCCCGGATACTTGGGTGGATCTCTTGGGCGTGCCGGCTCAGGAAGAACCGCAGTTTATCATCTTGGCAGACCCATTTTCCGCAAAAATTAACGATTTGCTGCAAGGGCTAGATTATGCCTATCCGGGTGCGCCGAAGGTAGGAGGGCTGGCCGGCGGGGACGGTGCGGGCAGGGGCGCGGCGCTGTTTTGCGACTATCAGCTTTACCGAGAAGGGACGGTTGGGGTAGCTTTGAGCGGCAATATAGTTCTGGAAACGATCGTCGCGCAAGGCTGTCGCCCGATCGGGCATCCTTATCGGGTGACGGAAGGAGAGCGCAATATTTTGCTGAAACTCGAAGAACAAACCGATGATACCGGCAGCGGGGGCATCGAGCGATCGCCCTTAGAGGCCCTGCGAGAGTTAGTTCAAACTTTGAGCGAAGCAGACCGAGAATTAGCCCAGCACTCGTTATTTGTAGGCTTAGTCAGCGATGAATTCAAGCTGAGATTAGAGCCGGGAGATTTTTTAATCCGCAATCTGTTGGGAGTAGATCCGAAAGTGGGGGCAATTGCGATCGGCGATCGAGTTCGTCCCGGACAGCGCATCCAATTTCACCTGCGGGACGCGCGCACCTCCGCAGAAGACCTAGAAATGCTGCTCGATCGGCATCAGCGGGCCGCCGAGGACAGGGGTACATCCAGCGCCGGCGCCTTGATGTTCTCTTGTCTGGGGCGCGGTGAAGGGCTTTACGGCCAGTCGAACTTTGACTCGCGACTCTTCGGCAGATATCTCAACAACATCCCCCTGAGCGGCTTTTTTTGCAACGGCGAAATCGGCCCGGTCGGCGGCAGCACATTTCTGCACGGTTACACATCCGTATTCGGGATTTGCCGCCAAAATTCCTAATTTTGTTGACAGAAGACAGATCGAATAGGTTGACTGATGACTACCCTTCGGCTTCGCTCGGGGGGCAAGATGACTGATGACTACCCTTCGGCTTCGCTCGGGGGGCAAGATGACTGATGACTGATGACTGATGACTGATGACTGATGACTGATGACTGATGACTGATGACTAATGACTGATGACTAATGACTAATGACTGATGACTGATGACTAATGACTAATGACCAAAAACTAAAAGCGGCAGTCGCCTGCCGCTTTTAGCTCTAACTAGATGTCTGGAAACCTTAGAAACTAAAGGTAGTCCGCAGGACTCCTACCCAGATATCGTCATTTTTGTTGTTGTGTTCGGGATTCAGAATCACGTAAACGCCCGGTGTCACCGAAATAAAGTCATTAACTTGGAAGCGATAGAAACCCTCTAAGTGATAAGAGGTATTGCGGTCTCTGGTGACATCGCTCTCAGTAACTTTTGGCGGTACGCCGGCGATAAAACCGAGGAGGTTTCCAGGCTTGCCAAAATCTGGCAGCGCCAAGAAAAGAGCACCATTCTGAACAGTAGCGTCATTGTCTGCGCCGCGTTCTTGGTGAGCCTTCGTGTAACCGTACCAACCGCCAAGCTGGAAGCGAGAACTGGGTTTGATGTTAAGTTGTACCCCAAAGTTATCTGATGCGGTGGATGATTGACCGAAGGGCCGGTTGGCCAAGGAACTGCCGGTACCGCCCATGATGCCAACATCGCCTCCCCGATTGTATTTGCGGGTGTAAGTTGCACCAATGTCAATAGCTCGGCCCAGAGAGAAGTTGAGCTGACCCAAAGCGCTGAAAGAACCGTCGAAAACGCCCCGGCCATTGGCTGGATTGGGAGCATCGCCGTCTGAGGCAAGATACGCTACTGTGGCTCTCACGGCGCCCAAGTTGTATTTGATAGCAGCACCTGCTCCTTCCGGGCCGCGGAACACTGCGGGGTTGTAACGTCCAAACCTGGAGAGAGCACCGTTGCCGCTAGCTTCCAAGGGAGAATTCAGCTCAGCAACGTCATCGAGTCTCAGTCCTTTCGGGCCGAAGTAGACTGTAGCGTTGCCTGCGGGGAAGCGATACCACAATTGATCGAGGGAGAATTGGCTGCCGTCTTCGCCGTCGATGGCGAGGCGAGCCATGTTCGTACCGGTGGTAGTGGCTGTACCGTAGTTGGCGACGTTTCTAGCTTGCAAGCGGGTTCTGAGCAAGTCTCGACCGGTGAAGCTGGTGTTGAAGTTCAACCGCACCCGGTAGCCGAGGTTGGTGGCAGTTTTGTCGTCGCGCAGGCCGACACCATCTCCGAAGGTATCGCTGCCGATAAAAATGGCTTCTCCTGCCAGTTTGGTTGTGGTGGAGAACTGGTTGGCTTCGAGTTCTGCGGTGCGAGCTTCCAGGCCGTCTACTCGTCCGCGCAGGGTAGCGAGTTCGGCTGCAAATTCTTCTTGCAGGCGTTGCAGGATGGCTAAGTCGTCTTTGGTGACGAAGGTACCTGTGGACGAGCTAATTAGCTTGGTTACTTGGTCTAAGCAGGCGTTGACGCCGGCTGCAAATTCGTAGCGAGTCAGGGCGCGGTTGCCGCGGTAGGTGCCGTCTGGATAGCCTGCGATACAACCGTAGCGTTCGACTAGGGATTGCAGGGCTTGGAATGCCCAATCTGTCGGCCGCACGTCGGAGAGCTGAGAGACCGATGTCACTTGGGACATGGCTCCGGACTGTTCGGCGGGCAGGGCTTGGGGTGCTGCTGGGACGATCGGGCCGCCCATTCCTCCGGGTACTGTCTGAGCAATTTCTACCTTAGTAGCTGGGGTAGTAGCTGGGGTGACAGCGGCTGCTGCTGGCACTTCCATTTTTGCAGCGGTTGCTGTCGGGCTGCTTTCCACTGCCAATTCTGAGGCTTGGGCCGACGGTTCGGCTGTGTTGGCAGCAGCTAGGGGCTCAGTCGCGGCCGCTGTTGTGGCGGGGGCGATTGGGGCTGCTGCATTGATGTCGGTCGCTGCTGTTTGCAGTGCTGCTGCGCTGGTTTCTGGTTCGATCGCTGCCAGTTTTTGGGCGTCTGCGGGGTTGGCGATCGGGGTTTCGGCCGCCGGAGCGCTGCTGTTTAAAGCCAGCTTTTCTGGGGCAGCAGGGGCTGCTGCAACTGGTTCTGCAACTGATGCTGCAATTTTTGACTCGGATGACTGAGCTGTGGCTACCTGGTTGGCTTCAGCGGTTGCTGGAGCTTCTGCTGCGATCGCAGCGGCACTGACGACTGATGATAGCCCCAGAATTGCCGGGGATACTAGAAGTAAATTCCAAAAAGTTCTGTTCATTTTCCTCACACCTTCACACTCTATTCAACTCGATCGGCAATTCCCAACTGATAATTTTTGTGGTTGCTTGCCTTTTGACAATAACTGCCAGAATAGAACCTATCCATAACTGTTGATTCACAGTAGGCGTGTCTAGTTCCTGCTTGAACCTGGAGGGCTGGCCTCTTGTACGGCCCCGGCCTCAATTGAGGTCAAGCCCACATTACACTACGGTTGATTATACCATCACTTGCTAATTTCATCTCAAAGGTCGCAAGACAAGCTTGAGTTGCTGTGGCTGCGATCGACAACTGGTTGTACGGGTTCGACCACAATCTGCCTCAAACTGACAAATACTGATAGTCCTCGCTGATGCCAGACTTAACAGACAGTTATAGGTAAGATTTTTGCTGCTTGTCGCATCCCTTATACAGCTTTCGATCCTATTATGTCAAGCTTTTTAACCTAACTTTAAACCTCGCGGCCTCTAAGGGGCTATTTTCCCGCCTGGAGTGGGGAACGGAGGGCTAAAGGCTGGTAGATGTACCCCTTAGAGGCGAAATTTCAGGCTTGACCAAATTTGGGTTTTCTGATGCACCCTGCTGTCGGGACTTGCCAGGGCGATCGTCATTTTGGAGATTGCCCCTCGCCCGGTTTAATTTGCCGCTATCTTAACACATTTTTTTTCTAGTCTGGCAGCGACAGCCGACTTAATATGTGCGAGCCCAAATTAGAGTTTTGTCCGAGAGCTGCGAAGGCGTTTAACGGCCCGTTATTTTTTGGTCGCAGCCCATGTCTCTCAAAGCACCTTTTGTATGTGATTTATCCTGCTCCCAAAGTATCCGTTGATACTCCTGCCTTCCTGAACGCATCAATCGGGTTATACCATTTTCAATTTTCGATTTTCGACTGGAAACTGGTATTAGATGGACGAAAAACTTGCGCCTATGCCCTTTACCCTGGTTGAAAAACCCGGTTTATGAGAGTAAGGAGTGTATCCATGGCTGTGCTAATTTGCTCGCAGTACAAGTAAATGCCGCAAGTTATTGGAGCGCGCTCGAACAACCTGTAGATTTGGCAATCCAGTCAACCTCGATCTGGTATGTTACATTGAGGCGCAGCATCTATATTTTTTGACACCATCTATGACTTCGATCAAAAGCAAACTGGGCTTTTTAGTAGTAGTCTTATTGATATTAGGATTGTTTTTTCGCTTCGCCAACATCGACAAAAAATTTTATTGGTACGATGAAGTATTTACTTCCCTGCGGATTTCGGGATATACGCAAACAGAAGTGCTGCATGAAATAAGCCGCGTTCAGTTAGTAGCGGCCAAAGATTTGAGCAAATATCAGCGCTCCAATTCAACAAAAAAAATGGGCGATACTATTAAAAGTTTGGCAATTGAAGAACCTCAACTGCCGCCGCTGTATTTTGTGGCAGTCAAGTATTGGGCAAAACTCTTCGGTGATTCTCCTTTCTCGACGAGAATTTTCTCAGTTTGGATGAGTTTGTTAGCATTTCCAGGCCTGTACTGGCTGTGCCGAGAATTGTTTGCAGCGCCGGAAGTGGCGTGGATAGCCGTGGGATTGCTAGCAGTTTCTCCCTTGCACGTGCTTTACGCTCAAGAAGCGCGTCCCTACAGTTTGTGGCCGGCGCTGATTTTGGTTTCTTGTGCGTCTCTGCTGCGAGCAATGCGGCTTCAAACTAAGCTGAGTTGGAGCATTTACGCAGTAGCAACTCTTCTGGGATTTTACACTCACTTGTTTAGCCTGTTAGTTGCCTTCGGACACGGAATTTATGTATTGGTACTGCAAGGTTTTAGGTTGAATCACAAAGTAGTTAATTACCTGATAGCAAATGCCATGTGTTTACTGGGAGTTCTGCCTTGGATGGTAATTTTACGGGTGAATAAAAGGGCAGTAAGTGGGGCAACAAGTTGGGCAAATGGAGACAGTAGCCTGCTATCTTTAATTAGTAATTGGAGCGGAAATATCGGTCGCGTTTTTTGGGATTTTGGGCTTACTTCTCAGGCGGTCTCAATATATTTGATGGCCTTGATAGCAGCGACTTTAATTTTATTGGCAATCGTGGGGTATGCAGTTTATTTCCTGTGTTCACAGACAAGCAAACAGGTTTGGCTGTTTGTGCTGACGTTGATGGCGGTGACAGCACTGGCAGTGGTGCTGCCGGATGTTATATTGGGAGGAATCCGATCGACTAAACCTCGCTACCTATTTCCGACTTATTTGGGGATGCAAATAGCTGTTGCTTACCTGTTAGCGACTAAAATTAGCGCGCTGGGCGTGCCTTGCGGGAAACGGCAGGTGTGGAAAGTTGTGACAGTTGTACTGCTAACGGGCTCTGTGCTGTCGAATGCTGTTAGTTCTCAAGCCGAGACTTGGTGGACTAAGGAATTGGGCCGGGATAATCCCGCAATTGTTCGCTGGATCGATCGCGCCCCAAGGCCGCTGGTTGTCAGTGATATCTCGGAAGTCAATCTGGGAAATATACTGTCAATGAGTCATTTGTTAGAACCGAACGTGATGCTGCAATTGGTGTTGCTGAACCCCCAATGCCGCCGTCAAGCTCAGTTGCTTGACACACCAACTATACCCAAAATTCCCAGCGGTTTTAGCGATGTTTTTGTTTACGGGCGAAGGCAGGAGTTTAGTGCTAAGCTGGCGAAAATGCAGAACTCGAAAATAGAGCTGCTGGAACCAGGTACAACCCAAATGCTGTGGCTGGGAAAGTTAGTAAAAGAGTGAGGAATTATGGAAGATTTTGGTATTATTATTGCCTGCTGCGACCAAGATTATCTGTTTGCTAAGGGTTGCTGTGCTAGCATTCGATATTTCCTGGGAGAGGTGCCGATTTGTCTGTTGATTGACGGTACGTTTTCTGTGAGTGCTTTAGAGAAGTCCTATGGGGTGCGAGTTATCGATCGCACAAACGTTTCCCAAGAGGTTCTCAGGAAAAGAAGTTTTGGTTGGGGCAAAACTAAAATGATTGCCTTCTGGGAAAGTCCTTGGTCAAATTTTATGGTTTTGGATGCCGATACGATCGTCTGGGGCGATGTTCTCAAGTTGGCTAATTTTCAAGAATTTGATTTTACTGTAGATAAGCCTTGTTACGAGTACCCGGATGCAGATGTTTCGGAATTTTTCTTCGATATTCCGGGCGTAGAAAAGCATTTCCCGAAGTTTCGCTGGTCGGATTCGCGATCGAACTATTTCTGCACGGGTACTTTTTTTGCTAAACGCGACGTTTTTAGCTTGGAAGAATACATAGAAATTTTAGATTTTACCGAGGCAAATCCGGGGATATTTAAGTACGGAGAAATGGGTTTTTTGAACTTTATGATTTTCCGGGCGGCCGGGGAAAATCGGCTGCGGGTGCAGAATGTGGATATGCAGTTGTTGGTGCCGGATTTTGACCAGGATTTGCTGAGAAAGCGGTTTCCGGTGGCAGAAAGCGGGCTGCTTGCGGGCGATCGCCCTGAGGCGACTGTGATTCACTGGTGCGGGCCGAAACCGACTTTATCGACATCTAAAGTTTACTCGGAACCGATGAATTTTTGCCGCCGCAAATGCCAGGAGGATGCTTGGAACCGCACGGGTTTGGCGGCCGAGATGTCGCTGCAAGTTGAGGATTTGCAGCGATCGATCTACGTGTACAAGAATAAGTTTAAGAAGAAGTTTCGGCAGTTGGCGGGTAAGTAGACAAGGAGTTGCGCGCGGGGCGAGAAATCGGGAATATCTCTAGATTTCTCGCCGCCAAATCCAGATTTTTATAAGAATAACGACGTTCCACCGATACTCAGCGCCCACGGAGGAATGCGGGCAGATTCAGCGCTATCAAACCAGGTGAGCGCAAACACGAGCTACAGGCGTTATCTAAGCCATAAGGGGGATACAGCTAAAAGAATTGGATGCTTGAATAAGCTGTAGATTTTAAGTCGAAGCGCTTCAGCCTGCGCCGAGTTTAGGAGTTTGAAAGGAATCTTGACATCCTCACCGCCGTAAAACGGACGGTGATTCCCAAACCTCACGATTTAGGTTTCTGTTTCATAGCAGTTGCCTTTACAGATTTACTCTGTTCGGGTCTTACACTCGCTCCACAGACTGACACCGCAAGCCCTGCGGCCAAAATGTTTTTACTGGCGTTAACATCTCGATCATGGCAACTCCCACATTCAGGACATTCCCATTCACGGACATTTAACGGCATTTTTTCAGCAATATACCCACAATTACTACACCGTTTAGAACTAGGAAACCATCTATCTATCTCAATATAGGTTCTTCCGTACCAACGGCATTTGTAGGCTAATTGACGGGTAATTTCACCCCAACTCGCATCTGAGATAGCTGGTGCTAATTTATGGTTTTTGACCAGATTTTTGACCGCTAAATTCTCAACTACAATCGTTTGGTTTTCACGAACTAATTGAGCGGTCAGCTTATGTAAATTGTCGGTTCTCGTATCGGTAATTTTGGCGTGAATTTTGGCTACTTTAATTCGCGCCTTCTCCCGATTTTTTGACCCTTTCTGCTTTCGAGAAAGATTTTTTTGGGCTTGACCTAGTTTACGGTAGTATCTTTTTAAGTGTTTTGGGTTGGATACTTTGTCCCCATCACTGGTAATTACAAGACTACTAATTCCTAAGTCAATTCCTATTGCTTTATCGGTTACTGGTAAGGGTTTAATTGTTAGAGCGTCAAATCTAATTGAAATATGCCATCGCCCTGATGGATGTAATCTTACTGTTACGGTACTTGGTTCACATCCTTCTGGGATTTGCCTTGACCATCGAATCGGTAAGGGTTCTAAACATTTTGCTAAATAAATTTGTCCGGTTTTAAATTTAAAAGCAGACTTAGTAAATTCTGCACTACCTCCCAGATGTTTTTTCTTAAAGTTAGGAGCCTTGGCGCGACCAGCAAAAAAGTTAGTAAAAGCCGTTTGTAGATGCCTTAAACCTTGCTGTAAAGGAACACAACTCACTTCATTCAAAAAATCTAATTCTTCTTGTTTTTTCCAAGATGTTAACATTGAGGAAGTTTGAGTGTATCCTATTCTTTCTTGTCTTTTGTACCATGCTTGAGTTCTTTCGTAAAGAGCTTTATTGTAAACCAATCTTACACAACCTAATGTGCGTCGCAATAGCGACTCTTGTTCAGGGGTTGGGTAAAATCGATACGAGTAAGCTTTTTCCATGCCTCACATTCTAGCATACATTTTGTGAAAGTGCTATCCTAAAACAAAGTAAAGCCGTCCTAAAAGGACGGGGTTTCAGACCCAAAATTTGCGATGAGCAAGATTTATATGATTACCGGAGCTTCGAGCGGTTTTGGACGAGCGTTAGCCGAAGCTGTTTTGACTCGGGGCGACAAAGCTGTTTTGGCGGCGCGAAGGCTCGCTGGACTCTCCGAGTTAGCTGCACAATACAAAGATAATGCGATCGCACTCAAACTTGATGTCACAAATGAGAACGATCGCCGACAAGCTGTGAAAAGTGCGATCGAAAAATTCGGGCGTGTAGATGTGTTGGCAAACATCGCGGGACAAGGAAGTTTGGGAGCATTGGAAGAATTTTCTTCCGAGCAAATTCGCCAGCAGTTTGAAGTCAACTTTTTTGGTGTTGTTGAGATGACACGCGAGATTTTGCCTGCAATGAGAAAGCAAAAAAGCGGACATATTCTCAATCTAACGTCGATCGGCGGGTTGGCAAGCATCGGTGGTTTTGCGCTTTATTGTGCGACGAAGTTTGCGGTTGAGGGCTTGAGCGAAGCATTGCGCGATGAAGTAAAACCGCTGGGGATTAAACTGACGATCGCCCGGCCCGGAGCGTTTCGCACTGAGTTTGCAGGTGCATCAAATATGCGTCCCGAAAACACGATCGACGATTACAAGCCTGTTATCGAGCCGATTCAGCAGTATCTTTACGGCAATGACGGCAAACAGCCGGGGGACCCCCACAAAGCCGCACTTGCAATGATTGAAGCTGTCGAAGCTGATGAGCCACCACTGCGGTTGATGCTGGGCGCGGACGCTTTTGGGCTGTGGGAGAAAAAACGCACCGCTATGGAGGAAGATTTTACCGCATGGCGCAAAGTTGGTGAAGACACAGCTTTCGACGGCGTTGAGGTTGGACAGATTGGGGGCTAATATAGCAACCGCCACATGGCGTGACGACATAAATAACCTCATGAATAGAGCCGATACCCGAAGAGCATAAATGGTTTGATTCCCGTACTGTGCAACTGTTAACTGTCCACTGTCAACTGTCCACTGCTATATGATGTCCGCTCAATCGACGACAATAAAATTGGTTCGATCGTTCGGAATGCAAGTCCTCTGATCCGGGCTAAAGCCCTCACTACAAACCTTTACAGAATTTTGGCATTGATTTCAACTCACTCATCCAGGGGCAAAGTTGGCCCGGCTGGGGGTAAAACTTGGCGGTGAACGCTGACTTTGTGACTTTCCCGCTGAGTTTGCATTTCCACGGCGATCGCCTCAAATTCGACTTCCATGCAGCCGTAGGGAATCTCTAACTCGATACTTGCTCGCATATTTCCCAAGCCGGTAGCTGTAAATTCGGTAATCCAGCGCGGCCCGTCGAGAATCAGGTAGGTTTGCCGATCGAACACCCAAACTTTTACATAAATCCGGGGCATTAATTCCGGTAGTTGGACTTTCACTGTTACAGCCTGGCCCGCGAGGATTTCGGCGCGCGGCAATTCCAGGATGGGCATCGGTACTAACTCGTCTTCTGGCAAAACGTAGGGAGTCGGGGGAGTTGCTTCTGCTGCGACAGTTGCGGTTTTTTGAGCAACTTGTTTCGGCTGCGGGGGTTCGTCAAAAACCACAAATTCTCTCGCTTCCGGGCCGGTTGGTTGGGGTTCGGAAATGGTTTCGCTGGTTGCGGGTTGCTGCTGGGTTGGACTGCTTTCTTCCACGACGGCTATGGCGTCGCTGCTATTTGGCGCGGCTTTTGGTGTTGGCGACAGGGCGGTTGCTTTGAGCCATTCGGGCGATTCGCCGGTGCTGGCTAGGGAACTCAGCCGCGACCAAAATCTATTTTGGACTTTTAAGGTTTGAAATGCCTCTTTTGAGGGTGCTGGCGGAGTTTCTGGGGCTGTTGTTTCTGGTTCGGGGGTGTTTTCGGGTTTTTGGTCGATCGCCAGAACTTCGGCCGTTTGAGGGGCTGTTGGGATGTCTGAGGGTTTGGTTGGTTGGTCGATCGCCCCTGCGGGAGTTTTAGGGGAATTGGAAATTTCAGAGAGCAATTGCGATCGGCTGCTGTCGGGCAGTTTGTTACCGAATGCCGGCAATTCTAGACCGCCGGCACTTGGAGTCGGGCGGGAACTCAGTTGAGGCGGTAGGGATTCGTTGGTTGCGGATTGGTTGGTTGGGGATTCGGCGGGGGATGGAGGCTCTAAGGATTTTTCTACTAGCTTGAAAAAGGATAGATTTGTGGCGCTCCGAGGCGGTTTTGCTGCTGCTTGCGATGGTTCGGCTTGATGCTTTTCTTCGATGAAATTTTCTTTAATTGCTTCTAGCAAATGTTCTAAACGCGCTGTAATTGTGAATAGTTTGGTGGCTAGGGTAACGCCGCCGCTGCTGAGTATTGCTTCTCCTAGAATTAGGCGGCTTTTGCACTCCTTTGGGATGTAGGTGACGCAGGCAAAGATGCAGGGGGGAGCTTGTTCTGGCATCGGCTGCTGGATTTGGGCGAGTATTTTTGAGGTTTGGGGATCGCGCAGGTAAATTTGCAGTTGTGCTGAACCGATGAGTTTTTGGAGTTCTAGAGTTTGGGATTCGGGGATGGGAGGTGCTGTTTTTCTGGTTGTTTGGGGCGGTTGGGGAATGTCGATTTTGCCGGAAATGATTAAGGGGCGGCCGAGTTGGGTGACGAAGGTTTCTCGATCGAGCACGAGTTCGAGTTCGAGTTTTACTGGGGCTTTGGGCGGCTGAGGCGTTTGGGGAAGGGGGAATTGGTAGATTTTGGTCGGCTGCGGTGCTGGTTGGGCTGCTGGGGGTTGGGGTGGTGCGGGCCGATCGACTGGGGCCGCGATTTGTGGCGCCGCGCGATCGACTGGTGTTGCGTTTTTTGAGTCTGAGGATGAGGTTGCGGCTTCCGAGGGGTCGATCGGCGGTAGGGGTT
This sequence comes from Microcoleus sp. ARI1-B5, assembly GCF_036705795.1. Lineage (NCBI taxonomy): Bacteria > Bacillati > Cyanobacteriota > Cyanophyceae > Oscillatoriales > Microcoleaceae > Microcoleus > Microcoleus sp. ARI1-B5. The sequence goes on along the minus strand of NZ_JAUBVK010000002.1, from coordinate 346,108 downwards.
CGGAGGTTTCCGATTCTGCGGGCAATACTTCCAACTGAACGCCGTACTGCCAAGGTTTTGCTGGTGTTGATTTGGGATCTGGCAAGCAGGAGAGTTCCCAGATTCCGGGCTTAAGACGGGTGTAGGGAATGATCACGACTAATCCTTCGGGGTTGGTGCGGGCCGATCGGCTTTGGATTTTCCGCTGCGGGACCGATCCGTCGAAGGATGTATGGGTGATGCGAATTTCGATGTCGGTGTTGGGGTGCTGGATGCGAGCAACGACGCGGTATTTGCCTTCTAGAATTTCCACGTCGGGGGTTTCTAGGGGCAACCAGGCGCGATCGCCTTCTTTCTGTAGCAAAAATTCTAATTTTTTCATGTTTGTTTCCCCTTAAATGCTCCCGCTTGATTCGTCACAGGTTGGTGGTGGTTTGTTGAGCGACAGCTACAGATATTGAATTACTTTATGTTTTATAGCCTATCAGTTGTCTCGGTCAAGAGGCTCGATTGACAGTTGACAGTTGACAGTTGACCGCTGACCGCTGAGAGTTGACCGCTGACCGCTGAGAGTTGACCTGGGACCGCTGACAGCTTGCCCGCCCGCGAAGCCGAGGGGTTGACAGTTACATAGTACGAGCATCAAATGACAGTTGACAGTTGACAGTTGACAGTTGACAGTTGACAGTTGACCGCTGACCGCTGAGAGTTGACCTGGGACGGCTGACAGCTTGCCCGCCCGCGAAGCCGAGGGGTTGACAGTTACATAGTACGAGCATCAAATGACAGTTGACAGTTGACAGTTGACAGTTGACAGTTGACAGTTGACCGCTGACCGCTGAGAGTTGACCTGGGACGGCTGACAGCTTGCCCGCCCGCGAAGCCGAGGGGTTGACAGTTACATAGTACGAGCATCAAACTGTTTATGCTAAAGGGTCTTAGCATATATTGATTCTATATATTTATCTCAATACCGGTAGTGGCGGTTGCTATATCGTTGCGTACAATTATCGCCATCCAAGAGCGATCGACTTACCAAACAGAACAATTCTTGAATCTAAAATCTAAAATCTAAAATCTAAAATCCATTGACGGCGGCCCCACAAGCCGCTACGCTGTGAAATTAAGGTTGCTTTGCTCTTCGAGGAAGCAGCCAGCGTGGCCCGAAAATCTAGTTGCGCTGCCCAAAGCTGTTACCAGCAGCAATGGACAGCTACCGCCAAACTGAGTACACCAGTATGGAGGCTAATTGAGAATAACATTCTCTGTAGCCGCCCTGCTTTGCGTTACTGTGCGGGGCGGCTGGGTTTTTGGGTTTTCCTCGCAAGAAAAACCAAAAACTAGGAGACCATATTATGTCACAGGAATTTTTGCCTGACGATGATAACTTGTCCGAGCGTCCAAATGACGGCTGTGCAGTATCCGAACAAGAAATCTGCAGATAACCGTTGTCGGTTCCCCCGCCGCCGTGTCAGAAACCATCCACACCTTGTATCGGTTGGGATTTGCAGCCGTCGGGGATTAGAGTCCGCCGCAGCGAGGCCCCAAGCCGGGACAAGTTATTAGTGTACTCATTCGCCGATCGTCCCGCAAAGCCTAGAAATGGGGCGGGCCTCCGAGGTGATAAGCTGTCGATCCGTAGAGTCCCGCGCCGGACACGGTAATGTCTATTAGTGTCAACTTGAGCTGCGAACTTAGTACCGGTCTACTGTTTGACTATTAGGCCCCGATCCCCCCTAACCCCCCTTCTTAAGGGGGGAACAAGAGCATTCTCAAAGTCGACCCCTACTCCCCTTCTTAAGGGGGATTTAGGGGGATCTAGACTCCGCTAAAAGTGAGATTTATCAAGGACTTTAGCGTTAAGTTGACACCAATCGGCAATGCCGTTTCCCTACAGATTTCCGATTGTGGAACAGGCCGAAAAGCCTGTTTCTTTCCCCCACCTACCAAGGACTGCCGATAATGCTAAAAGCGGCCCAATAATAAGGATGGGATAAATCTTTGCTGTCGAGTTTCGGGATAGACGGAGGTAAAGAAGTTTCGCCCCTAGAACTCCGCAGTTGACCGTTTTCTATGGTGACTTTACCTTCGATCGCACCAATTTGTGCTTGCCTGAGAGCTTCAGCTTTAATGATAGGAGGATCTTTCGGTTTGCTGACTTTCAACTGCTGGTAAAACTCTGTCATCAGCGCCAGAGTGCCCGCATCGCTGACATACCACAAGCTGGCGAGGGCAGATTTTGCTCCGGATTGCAGCGCTAAACCGGCAAATCCCAGTTCTGCTTCTTTGTCTCCCAAGGCGGTTCTGCAGGCGCTCAATACTAACAGTTCCAGCGGCGGATTGTTCCATTTCAAATCTCTCATTTGATCGAGGCCCAGTTGGGTATCCCAAAATTGAATGTAGGAATTATTTGGGGTTCCCGGGCGGAATTCCGCGTGAGTCGCGAGGTGGATGATGCGGTATCTTTGTTGCAAGCGCTGCGATTGCAAGTTTACGATAGTAAAATCTTCGTTGACAAAGGATTGACCTGGCCACTGTCGGGCGATCGCACTTAATTCTAACGGCACTGCCGGTAGCGGTTGTTTGTTCGCCGTTGGTGAGAAATTTGATGCTCCCATTGCTAAGACTTGGGAGTTTTTGAGGTCGGCGTAATTGCTGTCTGTGAGCTTGAAGGCGGGGATGCGGGCGAGGCTGTATTTTTGGATCAGATATTGCTTTCCGTCGTGCATTGCTGCTAGAGGTACGGTTCGCAAACCTTCGCCGACGCAGAACAGCAAGGTTTCAATTTTTGCTGCTTGCAAATCTGTTTCTAGGGGTGCAATTATCCATTGATAAAGTTTTTGGGCTGGTTCTAGATAGCTGGTGGTGTTGAGTTTGACGGGGTTGGTGATTTCGCTGCTGAATTCTTTGACGGATGACAGCAGTGTCTGTTGTTTGGCTTCGGGGACGCTGCGGTTAACTGGCGGGCGATCGGGCAATATTAAGATTAATTCTAATTGGTCTGTGCGCGGGATGGCGTAAATTAAAGCTGGTTTTTTCTTGGTTTGAGCTGCTAGGCGGGAGAGAGTTTTTGATATGGCTTCGGCGGTTTTCTCGCGGGCTGCAAAGTCTTGTTCAAAGTATTTTTGATAGTCTTCTTCCCAGTCTTGTTCGATTCTGGCTACGGCTTCGGTGAGGTTTCCGCGATCGAGCAAATTTCTCATTTCTTGCCCGTTAAGTCCGCCCGGGTCTGTTTTTTGGGCAATTGTAGGGAGGTTTGCGGTGCTCCAGCAAAAAAATATTGCTGTCAAACAGTAAAAGATAGCTGTTTTAAGTTTTTTCTGAGTCGCGTGTTTTTGGCGGTGCTGCTGGGATTGGTGGTGCATGGTTTTGGGGCGTTGACGGCGCAGTAAAAAGCATTTTTTCCGAGTGCGAGCGTCCCGCTCACTTGCTGACTTCGCTTTGTGCGAATATTTAACTGTGCTGGCGAGCCCGATTATAGCATTCACAATAAATGCCAAACATCGCTCTCCGGGTGTTCCGCGCGCACCGCCGAACCCCGAACACAAACGCCAAACATCGCCCTCCGGGTGCGCCGCAAGCACCGCCTGAGCCTGACGTAGAGTGCGCCACAACCAACTCCAGCCCCCGCGCCAAGAAATTCGCGCTTTATGTAAAGTTTTGTAAATTATGCAGAAGTTTTGCATAAAAATCGGGGACTGCCAGAGATAGACAAACAGAAGGCAATGCACGGGAGGCGGCTTTGACAGCAGCACCGGGCGGGCGCGATCGAACAACACAATTGACTTAACTCCGGCTGCAACAGCAGTCTGAGGCAATTTTTCTCAGTAAACTTGGGTTTCAAAGATGTCCACAAACGATGAAATTGACGAGAAATTAGAGAGACTGGCGATCGCAGCTCAACAGCACAAACATAACATTGTAGAGAGGCGAAAAGTCTTGACCGAGCTAGTTACACAAATCGAGGGGTTCCGCATAGTTGGTTTGCCGCGACTGAATGACTTTACTCGCGAGATTTACGAGGAAATTTATGCTGAGGCAAAACAGGATTTAATGCTGTGTATATTCACCAAAATTGACACCTATAACCCCAGCAAAGGCAAAGTCAGACAGTGGGTTAACTTCCTGATGAATAAGCGCTGTTTTAATGAAGCTATTCCTAAGATTTTAGGTCGGAACGACAGGGATGTATACGCAGAGATGAAGAGGAAATTGAAAGAATCTTGGGAAACTGACTCTTATGAAGCCGGAACAGCTCTCAGGGAGATGATTGAAGCAGATCCGGACGGTGCTTTGAAAAGCGAAGTGATGAGAAGACACCCACAAATCAATTTTCAAATGTTACTTTTGAAGAGAGGAGACGGTATGAGCTGGCAGCAATTATCTGAAGAGTTCGGAGTGAAGCTTCCGACTTTGACCAGTTTTTATCGGAGGTGTCTGCCGCAATTCATGCCCAGATTCAAAGAATACTTGTAGAACATTAAGTACCAAAAGCAGAGATGAATCATGAATAACACAGAAGTTGATTTTGTTTTGACAATGCCGATCGGCAGAACAGCCCACCGGAGCGCTCAAAGCCTCTCCCAGCAACAAACCGAACCCGCCAAAGCCAAACAGGTTTACATGAATACATTGGCAGTCCACGCAGTCGATTTTTACTTTCAGTGCTTGGAAATAGAGACTGATTTGGCCGCCAGCGATATTTGGAATCCTGTAGTCCAGAAATTCATGGATGTTGCGGATTTGGATGTCAAAGATATTGGGAAATTGGAGTGCCGCTGGGTAGGCCCGGGTGAAGATTTTGTCTCGATTCCGGCAGATGTGCGATCGGACAGAATCGGTTACATTGCCGTGGAGATCGCCCAATCGCAAAAAGAGGCAAAGTTTCTGGGATTTGTCAAAAATGGCGATCGAGAAAAAGTTGCACTGAGCGAGTTGGAATCGATCGAAAACCTGCTAGAATACCTGCACGAACCCAAGCCAGTAAAACTCAGTCAGTGGTTGCACAATGTCTTCGATATCGGCTGGCAGACTGCGGAAACGCTGTTCGCAGCTCAACCGAGGTGGCAGGCTAGTTTCCGAAGTTCTAAAACCTTAGAATTTAGGAGCGATCGAGATGCGCATTTCCCGGTCAAACGCTGGAAAATTGTGGACTTACAACAGGGAGAAAAGGTGGCTTTGGCGGTGGAATTGATGCCAACGGACGAGGAAGATATCGATATTTCGGTAGAGCTTGTTCCAACGACCCTTCAAACCGACTTGCCGGAAGATGTGGAATTGATGGTGCTGGACGATCGAGACAAAACTCTCGTACAAGCTAGAGCCAGTAAAAGCGACAGTTTGCTGTTTAAGTTGAGTGCGGAACATGGAGAAACTTTTAGCGTAAAAGTGGTTTATGGCGATTTCAGCCAGACTGAAGTTTTTGTAGCCTAACCGTCAAATATCAACCATTAATAGGGGGTGTAAACTGTGGGCAAGTTAGTCGAGATCAGGCTGGACGGAAATTTAGAAAACACAGGTTTTCGAGCTACTTTAGCAATGAGAGAGGATGGCGCTGTTTCTTGGGAAGAAATTACCAAAAACTTGCCAGCAAATTCGGCTCTAGCAGCTTTGATAGAACAGCACTGGCATCAAGAATATCGCTCTTTAGCAAAGTCAGCGCGGCACAGACAGGAAGGAGTTTTTGATTCGCTACACTCGCTATTGCAGTCGGAAACCGAACCACAACCGACAGCCTCGGATTCAGCTTGGCGAGTTAAGCTGATCGAAACAAACACCAGAAGTTGGTCTAAGAAATGTAAGGAATCTGCCGAAAAAGTCAGGATCGCCATGAATGCTTGGCTGAAGTCTGAAGAGTTTCGGAAAATTGACACGCGGCTGAGAGAAAGGTTAAATGTTGACGAAGATATTAGGGTATTAATTCGTACCGAAGATAAGCACTCGCACGCTCTGCCTTGGCATCTGTGGGATTTGTTTGAAAGTTTTCCTAAAGCTGAACCTTCGCTGAGTCAATTCAACTTTGCCAAACCCGAGTTTTTGCAGAAACCAGTACGCAAACCCAAGGTAAAAATTTTAGCAATTCTGGGGGACAGTCAGGGGATTAATGTAGAAGCAGACAAGGAAATCCTGGCTAATTTATCAAATGCTGACGTAACATTTTTAGTAGAACCACAACGCCAGCAAATTAATGACGAACTTTGGGAAGAATCTTGGGATATCATATTTTTTGCTGGACACGGCAAAACAGAAGGCGATACGGGGAAAATTTATATCAATCCCCATGATAGTTTAACAATTGATGAGATGTGGGTTGGTTTGAGAAAAGCGGTAAAAAAGGGCTTGCAACTGGCAATTTTTAACTGCTGCGACGGGTTGGGTTTGGCTACGAAATTAGATGATTTTCAGATGATTCCGCAAATGATTTTAATGCGGGACTTGGTGCCGGATTTTGTAGCTCAAGAATTTTTAAAGTATTTTCTGACAGAGTTTGTGGATGGCAAGCCTTTGTATGCGGCAGCGAGGGAAGCGCGGCATCGGTTGGAGGGTTTGGAAAATGAGTTTCCTTGTGCTAGTTGGTTGCCTGTAATTTGGCAGCATCCGGCGGCTGTGCCCCCGGTTTGGAGCGATTTTCTGATCGAGCCCGATGCCCCTGCAAGTGCGAAGGATTCTCTTGCTGTTTGTACTCCCCCAGAAAAGCCGCCGGTTAATGTTTTTTCGGGTTTGGTGTCGGTGATATTGGCGAGTGCGGCTTGTACTTGGGCTGTGATGGGAGCGCGCTATTTCGGGGTGATGGAACCCTGGGAATTGGCGGCGTTCGATCGACTAATGAGCCAGCGCGAACCGGAATTAATCGACAATCGGTTGTTGGTTGTGGAAGTGACAGACAAGGATGCCGAGAAGTACGGCTATCCGCAAAATGATGCTACTTTAGCAAAGGCGATCGGCAAATTGCAGCAGTTTCAACCTTTAGCAATTGGTTTGAATATGCACCGCAATGCGCCAAGAGAGCCGGGACGAAAAAATTTAATTTCCCTGTTCGACACCCAGCCCAATATTATTACTGTATGCAGCTACGGTTCCACTGATAAAAACTACGATCCGCCGCCGGAATTATCTCAAGCTAAATTAACAAATCAAGTTGGTTTTAGCGATTTAACGCCCGATGAAGCGCGCAACGAAAAAGGTAGCAGCATTCGCCGTCAACCTCTCTCCTATCACCCCAATCTTTCTAATTTCACTAATAATTGTAAAGCTCCCCAAAGCTTCAGCTTGCTGTTGGCTCTGCGGTTTGTGGAAAATCAAGGCATAAAATCACAGATAACTCACAATCAAGAGTGGCGAATTGGCGATGTTACATTCAAAAGATTGGCGACTCGTACAGGAGGTTATCAAAATTTAAATGCGCCAGTCAGTCAAGTATTGCTCAACTACCGCGCCAACCCGAAACCAGCTTTTAAAGCGACGCTGCAAGAAGTATTGGAAGGCCGAATAAACTCTGATTTAGTCAAGGGTAAAATTGTCCTGATTGGCCACACTTCGGAGGTTTCTAGGGAGGATTCTGATACTCCTTACGGTAAAATGCCGGGAGTTTGGATTCACGCTCACATGGTGAGTCAAATCCTCAGCGCTGTGATTGATAAAAGGCCGCTATTGTGGGTTTTGCCCGAATGGCAAGGGATACAGTGGGGAGATGCTGTTTTTGTGTGGCTGGTGGCTTTGACTGGCGGGCTGTTGGTTGGGCGCGGCCGATCGCTCTTGGTGTTGGCGATCGCTCTTGGTGCTATGATTTTTGTGCTGTATCAAGGTTCTCTTGTAATTCTGGCTTTTGGGGGCTGGATGCCTTTGGTTCCTGCGGTTTTGGCTTTAGTTTCCACGGGTTGTATCTTGTTTGTGTACGATCGATCTCAATAAGCACAAACGAAGCCTCGGCGGTTGAAACCGCGTAAGCGTCAAACTTGCGTCCGCCGGACGGCGACTGGGAGAGAAGAGGGGTTTTATGTATCAAATGCAGTTGAAGTTAGTGTTGGGTTTCATTTGGGCGATCGATTCTGCGTCAGCGATGGCAAATTCGGCAAATTATGCTATTTTAGCAGACAACAATTTGGCGAAAAATCATCAAATCGCGATCGCCCAAAACGCCAAACCCAAGAGAAAACCCGATATACAAACACCAGTCACGCCCCCCGACAAAAACACTAAACCGGGGGCCGGATCGAAAGTATCGAAAACACCTAACACACCTCCCGATTCTAATACTAAACCAGGCGGAGGACTCGACCCGTCTAAATCGTGCAAAAGCACAAGTAAGGTACTGACTCTTTTAATACCCAACAAAAATGACCGTTTGACAACTTCTGCCCATCCTACCTTTTGGTTTTACATACCCTATGCTGCCGAAGATATAAAAAGGGGAGAATTTGTGCTGGTAACTCAAGACGAGAAGACTTTAATTTACGAAACTTCTTTTCAGCTACCAAAAACTCCTGGAATTGTGAATATTAGTTTGCCTGCATCTGGCAACTATGCTTTGGCAGAGGGGAACTTTTATCATTGGTATGTGAGAATATACTGCCGGGAAAATACAAATGATCGAGCAGATTTGGCTGTAGAGGGATGGGTGCAAAGGGTAGCCGCAACGCCTGAAACCGACCGCCTGAGTAACACCGGTGCACCTGATATTTGGTACGATTCGCTGACTCATTTGGGCAATTTGCTGTTGGCTTCACCAACCGATGAAAAATTGAGAAGAGACTGGAATAAATTGTTAGAGTTCATTGGAGAACAAGAGTTAAGTCAAGAACCGCTAGCGGGCCCTGTTGTGGTGAATAAGGACTAAAGTCCGAACGATCAAACAGGTTTGATCGTTCGGACTTCAGTCCTCAGAATTTAGAGCCAATTGCCAACTAAAATGTATGTAGCCCAAATATTCGTCGCCTGATGTCTCTCAAAGAGAGACTTCTGTGCGAGATGCAGCGCTTTTGCCCTAGTCATTCCAGGTTTCGACAGTTCCTCATAAAACTTTAACATCAGTTCGGTATTCGGTGCATCCTGCGCTTCCCACAAAGTTGACAAAGTGCTGCGCGCCCCCGCACGCACGGCAATTCCCGCAAGTCCTAAAACTGCTCGGTTGTCTCCCGATGCGGTTTGACAAGCGCTCAAAACTAGCAATTCAATATCGCTCGATCGCTCTTCTGTACCTGTTTCGATTAAACTAGCGATATCTTGACCTTTGAGCAGTTTTTGGTAAGCCACAATATACGTTTCATCGGGGTCTGAACTGAATTCGCCGTGAGTTTTTAAGTGTACTGCTGAAAAGTTGCCTGTTTGGAGTTGATTTTGAATATTGGCTTTGGTAAAATTTGCCTCAAGCAGAGGTTGACTGGCGGGTACTTTTTTGGTAATTCCTTCTAATTCTTCCTTTAATTTTTGGATAACTTCAAAGCTTTTACCGTCAATGTTTTGCGGTTGGCCGATGCCGCCGACGAAGACTTTAAGTTTTTGTTGTAGCGGTTGAGGTGCAAAAAGTGTGAGTTGCGGCGAAATTGCGATCGCATATTTATCTTCTACTAAATACTGCTCGGTTTTCTGATTGTAAAGCACTGTCATTGGGATGTTCCGCAAATCGCCATCCAGTACAAATACTAATGTTTCAATTTGAGTATTTTTGTCGAGTTCTGGTTTCAGCGGTTCCATCAACCATTGGTAGACTTTTGCGGCTTCAGCTATTACTTGAGGGTTGTTCCCTGGTTTGCGCAAGTGGTTTCGGAGTCGTTGCAGAGCCGTTTCTACTGTTTTGCGAGGTACGCGAGTTTCGCGATATGTCAGCGGCTTTCCTGCCACTTGAAAGATAATTGCTATTTTGTCTTCTAAGATAATTGGATAAATTAGGGCTGCTTGTTTGTCGGGTATTTTATTTATCGCAATAGTAGGAGATAAATTGCACCGCAAAAAGTTTTCAATTTCTGCTAGCTGGAGTGCGTCTATTTGTTGGATTGCTTGTTCTAAATTTGCTTGATTTGGTTCAGTATTTCCCTCATTTGTCACGAGTAAATCTACGAGTTCGCGGTAAACTGGTTCGGCGTTGTCTCGGAAGGAAAACTGCACGTCGGGATTGACGGCAATTAAATCTTTGCGCAAAGATTGGAGGGTTTGAACTGATGTTTGATAAGCTGCGATCGCACTTTTTTTGTCCCCCTCATCTTTCACAGTCAATCTGCCCAATTGCCACTGCCACCGATAGGCAATATCCGCCGCCTGGAGCGACTGTGCAATGCCTAAAGCTTCGGTAGTTAATTGTTTGGCTTCCGATATTTGTCCGGTGATTTCATACAATTCGCCGAGACTGCCTTTGGCATAGGATTCTGCCCGCAAATTGCCTAATTTAGTAGCATCATTTGCTGCGGATGCCAAGAGTTTTGCAACATAAATTAATTCCGGGTTTGCTACTGTTTTACTTTTGGTTGGCAAAGCACAGTGTTTGACTGCGGGCGGCAAAGGTAGTAAGATTTTCTCGATGTCCAAATCCCTTGTTTGCACTTTCAAGCAAGTCAGGCTTTCCGCAAAGTCGATGCGAGCATAAATGGATTCAGTGGTGGCGGGCAAATTGTCAACTGTTGGCTTGATTTCTTGCCATAAATTCCCGATATCTGATTCGGGTTGAGTTTCCACAAGCAGGCTAAGTTTATTTAATTTAGCTTGCAACTGTTCGGTTTGGGTAGAAAGGGAGCTCGCCCTTTCGTACAATTCCAAAGCTTTGGCATAATTAACCTTAGCATTTTTGCGGATATCTTCTTGGCGTTTGCCGATCGCTCGCTGGAGATTTCCCAAACTCAGATAAGCGGCGCTGACAGCTTGACTTAACTGCAAGTTTTGGGCTATTGCCAAACTGCGGTTTAACATAATTTCCGAAGTTTTCAAAGCACCAGTCACGCGCAGCACGTCGCCTAAAGTTCTCAAGCCCGATGCGCTGATTTCGGTATTGGGCAATTTTTCAATAGTTGCTTTTTCGGTAGGAGATAGTTGATTGTCGATTAAGGTTTGGCAGTTGAAGTTGGTAAGTTCTAAAACTGAGAGCAAACTATTGCAAGCTTGGCGGTAAAGTCCGGCTGATTGGAGATTTTGGGCGGCGGTGAGTTGGGTGTTGGTTTTGGGAGTTCTGGGAATTTGAGCGGAAATAGGTATTTGGAAGCTACATAAAAATGCTGTTATTGCTGCTATTATTAAACTGGTTTTCCACTTTTTTGCATTCATTGGTGTTGGTGTAATTTAGAAATTAAAAGAAATGCAACTGTAAGTAAGTTCAAAACCTTTATGTTATCATATCATGAAAGATGGTTGGTGAACTCGCCCTACAGGAATTACGATCGTTGGGCCACGCGCTTGTCCGACAGTCCGGCGGGGGTTTAAACCCCCGCCTCATAGCAAAAGTCGGTTAAAACCGACTGTGGAATTTGACATAAATTGTCTGCGAAATCCGACTAAAAATGTAAGGAATCTCAGTCCTCTTTTAGAGGACTTTCGCTATGAGACAGGGGTTTTTAACCCCTGTGGGACTCTCGCACAAACGAAATAATTCTGGCGGGCTTTGCGGTTTTTAACCCTTCTCGGACAACTGTCAACTGTCAACTGTCAACTGTCAACTATCGATCGCACTTAACCGGAGTTTGCCAATTGCTGTAAGGTGTCACGTTGCGCGATCGAGCCACCAACCTAATCGTACCATTAGCATCTCGCTCCCATCCTTGAGCCTCCACTAATTCCGTTTCCAAATTATCGCCCGAATTTGCGCCCGAATTGCTGACAATTTCTCTGGGAGTCGGGCGCACACCGCCGCGCCCGACATTCACAAAACTGCTGCGGTTTCCCCGATTGCAAGGGTTTTGGATAATTGCGGTAACTCCCGGCTGCGGGACGGCTATTAAACCGGAACTCGGATCGATATCGGGTGTGTTGATTTCGACGGTGCCGCTGAGATTGGGGTTGGTGCGCGATATCGCGGTAATGTCGCTGCTGGGCAAATCTTGCGGGTCAAATTGAGTTAAATTATTTCCTAATTGAGTTTCTAAATCTTGTCGGCTTGGTGTTTGGAATCCTAAAACAGCTTGAGCGTCGATCGCAATTCTACCGCCCGCTCCTTCAAAAGCGTTAGCGGAAATGTCGCTATTTCTGACGCCGGCAAGTGTATCGGTGTTGATGGTAATATTACCGCCGTTTCCCGGTGCATCGCTCGTTCCTGCGGTTGTGGAAATGCGGCTGCGATCGCGCATCCCAATCGCGCTAGCATTGATGCGGATGTTGCCGCCTTCGCCCACAGCCGTTTCCGCCGTTAAAACGCCTCGATCGAGCAACCGAATTTCGCGCGATCGAATTTCCAAATTTCCCGCGTTACCGCCTCCCAAACGCGCATCAACCGCTGCTTCTGCGCCGTTGCGTACTGTCAGGCGATCGGTAAAAATATTGACGCCCCCGGCATTGCCCGAACCGCGAGTGCGCGCAAACAGTCCGCTGGTGAAGGGTCGATTTGTCTCAGAGTCTACAGTTTCAGAAGTACCGCTCAATTCCACACTTTCTCTAGCATTGACAGTAACATTTCCGCCGCTGCCAATACCGCGAGTGCCTGCCGATATTTGCGCGCCGTCTAATACCCGCAATTGTCGGGTGTTTACAGTCACATTGCCGCCGTTTCCTGTTGCATTTTCCTCATCAACTTGAGTAATTATGCCACTAGGAAAACCATTAGATGAAGTTCCCCTTAGTTCAACCGAATCTCTGGCAGTTACCGTTACAGTTCCTCCCTGACCTGCACCCAAGGTAGAAGATGATATCTGTGCGCCATCTCGAACTATTAATTGTGGGGTCTCAACAGTTAAATTGCCACCGTTTCCCGTTGCTATAGATTCTACTTGTGTCAATATCTTACTTCCCTGTTCGTTGTTACCACTAATTACTATTGACTCGGAAGCATTCACCTGCAAATTTCCTGCTTTCCCCGCGCCAGATGTATTAGTAAATACCTGTGCGCCATCTCGAACAATCAATCTCTTTGTATCAATCCTCAAGTCGCTTCCTGCACCCTCTCCTTCAGTCGAAGAAGACAAACCCGCAAGTAGCCGACTGCTGGGAGTGTAAATTCCAATGACTTCTACCGATTCGGAAGCATTAACAGTAAGATTCCCGGCATTACCCCTGCCGAAAGCAGTTGTTGATACAAAAGCGCCATCAGAGACAAGCAACCTGCCTGTATTTATGGTCAAATTTCCTGCTCTACCGGCACTTCGCGTCTGAGCAAATAAGCCACTAGGTTCGCCATCAGGATCGGGAGTTGTACCGATAGCTTCTATGGATTCAGATACATCAACTCTCACATTACCTCCTCTGCCGTTACCAAATGTAGAAGTAGTTGCCTGTCCGCCATCCCGCAGCAACAAATTGCGCGCCGCAATCTGCAAATTCCCGCCGCTACCTTCGCCGATAGTTTCCAACAAAAAACCGCTGGGTTGACCGTCGGGACTGCCGGTGATTTCGATAGCTTCCGCAGCGGTGACATTGAGATTCCCTCCCGGTTGTGCTTCTCTCGTCAAGCTCAAAACTGCCGAACCTTCCGTCAATCTGATGTTGCGCCCTGCAAGCTGAATGTCCCCGCCCCGCGTCCCGCTGGCATCGACAGTTGCTTTTTGGGACATTTCGATATTGCCGGGGGAGGCAGCAGCCAGAGGCAAAATATCTGAAGTGAGAAGAGATGCGCCGTTAGGAGTTCTCACTTCTGTGCTGCGCGCTGCTAGCAGCGAAATGCGTCCCGCCGGTGCCGTCAAATTGCCGCCTTGCAGTTGGATATCTCCGCCTGCTAACACCAAACTTCTGCCAGTTTCTACGGCAAGTCCAACAACGCTGTTATCTTCCCGAACTATCGCACCTGTTTCTTCATCTGGAATCAAATTTTGACCGGGCCCTCGGACGACAATTGGGTTAGCTGTTCCCAATTGCAAACCGATTGGCACGCTGATGGTTAATAGAGGAGTTGTTTGGGGATTTTTGGCGCTAAATTGCGTGCCGTCAGCAAATATCAAACTGTCAGCAGTGCTTGCCAAAAAAGAACCGCCGATGCTGAGTCGAGCGTTTTCACCAAAAATAATCCCGTTAGGGTTTAGCAGGAATAAATTAGCATTCCCGTTAGCTTTGAGAATGCCGTCAATATTAGAAATTGAGCTGCCAGTGACGCGAGTAATAATATTTTGAACATCTAGAGAGTTGTTGAAAAAAGCTGTACCGCCGGTGGGCACAGAGAATTCTCTAAAACTGTGAAATAAGTTGCTGCCGGCCTTAGTACCGCCGTTGATAATATCCGTATTTTCGCTATTGGTAACGGTGGAATTGATGGGGAGAGTTGTATCTGGGACTATTTGAGCTAATGTTGGGGGAGCGATTAGGTAGCAGAAAGCGAGGGCGGTGAGAAGCTGGACGCGGAAGGGCGATTTGTTCATCGTGGGTTCGGATGTGAAAAACCCAAATATTTTATCATTCTTTTAGCCCGATCGCCAGATATTGCGATCGATCTCTCGATAGCCCGATAGTCCGATAGCCCGATAGTCCGATAGCCCGATAGTCCGATATTTCGATATTTCGACAATTCGATCGTCCGACATTTCGACAATTCGATTGTTCGATCTCTCGACAGCCTCTCGACAGCCCGATAGTCCGACAGGGGTTGAAAACCCCTGTCTCATAGCGAAAGTCCTCTAAAGAGGACTGTGGATTAGTATTTAAGTCGATCTTAATTGACCCAAAAATAGCATTTACCAACACATCTTACAGTCCTCTTCAGAGGACTTTTTCTATGAGGCAGGGAATTAATTCCCTGCCGGACTGTGAGGAAAACGAGTTAGTATTTAAGTTGCAATTAATCCAGCAAAAAACACCATTTTCCAACAAATCTTACAGTCCTCTTCAGAGGACTTTCGCTATGAGGCAGGGAATTAATTCCCTGCCGGACTGTGAGGAAAACGAGTTAGTATTTAAGTCGCAATTAATCCAGCAAAAAACACCATTTTCCAACAAATCTTACAGTCCTCTTCAGAGGACTTTTGCTATGAGGCAGGGAATTAATTCCCTGCCGGACTGTGAGGCAAGCGAGTTAGTATTTAAGTCGCTATTAGATGGTTTTCTATGAACCTTCGGGTGGATTCGGATGCCATCGGGCAGGCCGATCGTCCTCATGAGTAATCTGTTCTAAATGCGAATTTACAGTGTTTTGCAAATGATGTTCCTTTTGATTGAGAACATAAGGGACTGCTTGTTCTAGCTGTCTTTGTCCTAAAGAAAATACTCCATATCCTTCCTGCCAGCCAAATTTATCTGGATTTCGGAAAGTTTGATTGAGATAATGGCTGCTGCTACCTTTAATATTTTTCACAAATTCAGCGATCGATTGTGTCGGAGGAATAGAAACTATTAAATGGATGTGGTTTTCCGTGCCCCCGATCGCGTGGACAATGCTATTGAGACTGTCCGCTTTGCCAGTAATATATGAATAAAGTTCTCTTTCTGTTGCAGGAGATATCAAAGGATGTCGCTCTTTTGTTGCCCAAACTAAATGATAGTACAGCCGCCACATTGCCATAAATATTTTTCTTGATTTTTTAGCTGAGTTTTCAATTATCTTCTCATAAATTCACCGGACTAGCCGATCGGACGATCGCCCGATTTTACCATAGTACCACAGTCAGACAATTCGATCGTCCGACATTTCGACAATCCGATCGTCCGACATTTCGACAATTCGATCGTTCGATCTCTCGACAGCCCGATAGTCCGACAGGGGTTGAAAACCCCTGTTTCATAGCGAAAGTCCTCTAAAGAGGACTGTGGGTTAGTATATAAGTCGTTATTAATTGAGCAAAAAACAGCATTCTCAAACACATCTTAACAGTCCTCTTCAGAGGACTTTCGCTATGAGGCAGGGAATTAATTCCCTGCCGGACTGTGAGGACTGTGGGTTAGTATATAAGTCGCTATTAATCGAGCAAAAAACAGTATTTTCAAACACATCTTAACAGTCCTCTTCAGAGGACTTTTGCTATGAGGCAGGGAATTAATTCCCTGCCGGACTCTGGTGAATTATGCAAAATATCAGTGCAGGTTAATGACTGACTTGGAGGCTGCTCAAACAATCCAGCAGAAATGTCAATATCTGGAGGCTAGATCGGGTTATATCCCCAACTGCGCCTGATTCTGCTTCCCCACGCTAATTGCACAGATGTCTCAGGCTTAACAATAGAATTAGTGGCTGAACTTGTATTGGAAGTGCTCGCAGCTAATATTGGAGAAGCCGTTAAAACAGAGAAAGCAACGGCGGCCAAAAATTGGACGCGCAAGGGCGATTTATTCATTGCAGATTAATGTATGAAAGACAAAAATATGATATCACATTTTAGCTGACTAGAGGCGATTCATATCAAATCCGGGTTAGTCATCCTTTTTATGATTCGGCGATTGAAATCGCTTCTAGACAAACGAAGTCCGCCTTCGCGGACTAAAGAATAAAGGGGGTATTTAAGTCGGATTCGATCAAAATTAATGTTCATGCAGGTTATTGGTGTGGTGGGGCGGGTTTACCAATATTATTTACGGGGATCAAATATTGTTGGCGAACCCGCCCCCACAGGCCATGAAATTTGCGGCGATTTACTTGCGCCCAGCTTTCAATTTCCCCCGCTGTTTCCGCATCCAAATACTGACAGCGCCGAAAACCAAACTGCTGAAAACTAAACTCGGTTCCGGCACAGCTTCAGGTGGATTGGGAAACCCCGGATCGTTACCCGGAGGAACACCTATACCCGGCTTTGTCTCCACCTGAGAAACTGTATAAGGTTGTTTGACTATTACATCAAATACAGCATCATCGAGACTCGGATTGCTGCTAGTAAACCTTCTAGTTATCCTATCTAGGAACACAACATTCGGATCGACATTACCCCCCAAAGCTAGATAGAAAACATCGCTACTAGAAACAGTATTTCCATCAGTAGGTAATAATTCTATTCCCGGATCGGGCGACGGATTTTGTCCTGCTGATTGAGAGCGAACTTGCCACCAATTTAACTGACTTGGAGGTTGCTGAAACAATCCCGCCGGAATGTCAATATCTGGAGGGTCGATCGGGTTATATCCCCAACTGCGCCTGATTCTACTTCCCCACAAGAAATCCAGAGATATCTCTTGCAGGCTGTCCGAGGTTATGGAAATGGAACCGCCTCGAACTGTCTGAATTTCTTGACCGTACAAACCTTGATAGGTTGTTCGCTGAATTTGCCAATTGAAAGTTGTTTGTTCGTCAGCCATTGTTGTTATCTCCCTGTTGGTAATGAGTGAATGTGAAGGAAGAAGGAAGAAGGAAGAAGGAAGACTAATGGTTTGATAAATCAAGCAACTCCTAACCTTCTTAGCGGTTTATCTGCCTTCAAAAAAAGGTTAGATACCCGATAATATTCGGCGGTTGAAACCGCTTCTATACAAACAAAGTCCGCCTGCGCGGACTAATAATAAAGGCAGCCGCAAACCTCTATGTGGTATTAGTCCTCTTCAGAGGACTTTAGCTATGAGACAGGGGTTTAAACCCCTGTCGGACTGTCGGGTTATCCAAATATCAAACTGTCGGACTAAGACAATTTAGCTATCCAAGCATCATCACCTCCCAAATTATTTCCCCCGACATTCCCGGAAGTAACGCCGCCGATATAAACCCCGGCACCGCTAACAGCAATGCCGTTAGAAACATCATCGCCAACTGTTCCCAATTGCTGTTTCCACTGCAATGCACCGTTGACGTTATACTTGGCAACCCAAGCATCATCGCCGCCTGCATAGCTTTCTCCCAATTTGCCACGGGTGCGCCCGGTAATGTAGGCGTTACCGTGAATGTCGGTAGCAACTCCAGTGGAGGAGTCGTAGGCGGATGTTCCTAGCTGGCGCTTCCAATTCAATGCACCATCTGCTGCCTTAAATTGGGCAACCCAAGCATCTGTGCCTCCGTAATAAATGCCACCTAATTGAGAGTTATCATTTTGATAAAAGGCATTCCGCATAGCCTCGAAATCGCCAGTCCATTCATTGACATTCCCGACAAAGCTCTCTCCCAATTTATTCTGGGTGTGTCCCGATAGGTATACATGACCGTTGTTACTAACTGCAACGCCGAAAGCTTCATCTTCCGCAGTCGTCCCTATTTGTTGCTTCCAGATTTGGTTGCCACTGCTGTCATATTTGGCTAACCAGGCATCAGCATCGCCAGCATTTGTTCCTTGCAAATTGCCCTTGGTTTGTCCGGCGATGTAGATACTGCCATCACTGTCAACGGCGACACTTTTAGCCTCGTCCCAGGCAGCCGTTCCTATTTGTTTCACCCACAGCGGGTTGCCGTTGCTGTCGTATTTTGCAACCAAAGCATCGGTATTGATTTCATTGGTTCCCGGTGCAGTAGCCGTAGTGCGGCCGACGATATATATGCTGCCGTCGCTGCTAAGAGAAATTGCACCGTTGGAAATGTCATAATTGGAATTTGGTAATTGACGTTTCCAAATTTGGTTGCCGTTGCTGTCATACTTGGTAATCCAGCCAATACGATCGCTCGTATTGCCGCCTTCTCCATCTGTCCAGCCGATCGCATATACGTTGCCAATATTATCCACAGCAACACCGCTAGCAGCATCATAAGCAGTAGTTCCGACTTGTCGCTTCCAAATTTGCTGTCCCGCGCTGTCATACTTGGATACCCACGCATCATACAGTCCCTGATTGGTGCCAGCTACATTGCCAGAAGTGCGGCCGACGGTGTAAATGTTGTTAGTGCGATCGACTGCGATACCATTCGACGAATCGTAACCACTTGTCGATATCCCCGATTGTCGCTTCCACTCGACTGTTGGATTGTCATTGTCAATAATCGTAACCTCAGCACCTTCATCTTTGGATATCGCATATTGCGAACTTTCCTTGAACAATAAACGCACTAACTCTTTTGATTCCGATTCACTGTCATCAATAGGAAACACGTCAATTGTGACTGACGAAGCACCAGCAGGAATCACAATTTGGTCAGCCAACAACTGGTAATCTATACCATTTTTTGCGCGCGGTTCCCATACAGGCTCTACCCAGTAATCTAATGTTAGAGGGTTAGCTGTACTGCCCGTGCGAGTAATGGTAAATCGACCCGGATCGCCGTATTCAGAAGCTGTGTTATCTGTAGCTACGATCGACACAGTTGGTTTGTCATCATTATCCCAAATTACGGTCTTTACTACCCCACTATCCCACACTTTGTAGTTATCGTTGGGAGTTAGTGTAAGTATAGCGGTTTCTTGCCCTTCCACTAACGTATCGTCGATCGCTTTCAATATCAAAGAAGCATCTTGCTGGCCGGCAGGAATAGTAGTGCCTCCGTACTTATTTTGAACAATGATTATGCTTCCAGACTGAGGTTCGTAATTGTAATCTGTACCCTCAGTAGCAGTTCCAGTTAGCGAGAAGTTTACCGTCAAATCTTTGGCTAAACTACCGATGCGCCGGAATGTCACAGAACCCGTATTCCCGGATTCAGAGGCATAGTTATTCTCCTGGTAATTGCCAATTTTCCCAGAATACCATTCTGCAAAAAGTTTAACTTCAGGTGTTTCATTGTCCCAAAGTTTCACCGTGCCACTATTAGCTACTCCAATTTGGTAAGAATTATCTGTCTTTAAGTGCATTCCGACTTGTTCGGGCCATTCAGCAATCGTGTCTTCAATAGTTTGGATGGGGATTTTGACAGAAGATTGACCTGCTGGAATCGTAACACGGCCACTTAAAGAGTTGTAATCACTGCCATTAATTGCTTCTGGGTACGACCAATTATTAGCTCCTTTCATCACGTAATTCACTGTCAGCGGCAATTTAGTATTCCCAGTGCGAGTAATAGTAAACTCGCCCGGATCTTCCCCTTCGGTAGCATTGGCATCAGTCGCCACCAGTGAAACCGTCGGTTTAGTCCCAAAAAGATTCAATTGCCAAGAATTCCAAGTACCTATTTCTTTTGTCACCTCATCCGAAACTTTCAGCTTCCAATCTCCCACCGATGACTCTCCCCAATTGCGGGCAGAAGTAAACACCCATTTGCTGTAATTGTCGCCGTTATCATTGTTTGGTTTAGCCAAAATCGATTCCGTACCGTCGGGAGAAATTAGCGTGACATTCAAATCTCCCCGGAAAGTATGAGTCGCATCAAACATCACCTCCGCCCATTCCACAGTGATATTTTCATCGAATCTAATTGTCCGTTCCACTCCTGTCTCGGTACCGTCAGGAATCGCCGCATTCACCGATATTTCTGGAGAACGAAGGGCAATTTCCGTACCGACAGGCGTCCATGTTTTAGCTTTAGCAACGGCGGCGGCTGCATCAACTGCGCCAAATCCATATTTATGATTGATATTGTAGCCAGCCGCATTTTTCTGCCAGTCAGAATCGAAGGCATCATTTTGTTTCGCCGTGTTGACTAAAATGTGCTGCACATCTCGCCTTGTCAACGTCGGATTTGCTTCTAAGATCAAAGCAATTTCCCCGGAAACTAAAGGCGCAGCCGAAGAAGTACCGCCAGCATTGTAAGTATAATTCCCGGAACTTTGACCGTCCGCACCCATCAAATCCGTAGTAACAACACCGTTGGTGCTGATATTAATTCCCCAATTATTAAGCGTGCCAACTTGTCCTGTTTCGTCATCAGTAATTTCTAACTTCCAAATGCCGTTGGGATTTTCACCTGCAAAATTCGATAGCGGTTGTTCCGGCCGGAAACCGTAGCTGCTGCTAAAAGGTGCAATTCCCTCAGTAATGGATTTTTCTGCACTGTCATACAGCAAAGTATTTTGGAAGTTGCGGCCGCTTCCACCAACATCGGTAAATAGTTCTACTCTTTTACCGGATGGACTCAGGAGAAACACATCTAAATCGCTGTTGCGATTGTGTTGAATATCCAAACGGACAGATAAATCAGTTATGACTCCCGGTATGTTGGTAAAGGTGAGGTTAGAGATAACTTGCGCGTTATCGGGAATTGGTAATTTAGCCTTGCTATCATTCAAGGCAAAATTCTCAAAACGCCCTTTTGAGTAAGCTGATACTAAGATTGGCGCGCCTTCTTCGCTGTAGGATGTTTGTTCGCCGTTGTGGTCGATCGCAGCAACGGCGATCGCGTGACGGGAATTCGCAAAACTGTTAAAATTAACATTGCTCTCAAGCTGCTTGTCATTCCCCGCACCAAATACAAAATTACTGCCAAATCCATCTCGACCTTTGGTAGCCCCCATTTCCAATTCATATTCCGCCATCGGCAATGCCAAAAATGGTTGGTTGGCTTTCCAACTGTTGTTGTAAATGTCAATATCATTCCTGAGATAAGACAAAGCATCCGCAATATTTGTGTCATTTACCTTCCCAGCAATCAATCGCAAACCAGCTAAAGATGCTTCCGGTGCAACACCGCTAATTCCCAAGTTATTATTGCCTGTCGCGGCGGCAATTCCGGCTATTGCCGTCCCGTGGGGATTGTTAGGATTTGGCATCGGATCTTTGTCGTAAACGCCGTTACTGATCTCATTAAAATCGCGGCTCAAATCTGCCCGATACCTGTCTTGCAAATCCGGGTGAGTGTGCTGCAAACCGTCATCGACAATCCCGATGACAACTCCTTTCCCCTTCGCAGTATCCCAAGCTTTGGTAACATTAGCATCCGCGCCGGGAGTGCCGCCAGTTTGTCCGGTATTTTGCAAGTTCCACTGTTGCTTAAATAACGTATCGTTGGGTATGGATTGCGGCTTGAGTTCGATCGCAACTAGCGGATAAGCAAATTCAACACCGTTGAGATTGTCCAATCGAGTTTTTACTTGTTCTGGCGCAACATCTGCGGGCAATTCCCAGATATAAGTGTTGGGGATGTGTCCCGTCGCACCCAGATTTTTTGCTTCAAATAAATTCGCAAAATCTTCAGGAGATTTCCCCGCAGTAACGCCGACTACCCACTGTTTAGTTTCGGCCAAAGCTTCCGGTTCGTAGTTGTCCAGAACTTCGGCTCTTTGGACGCTGTAATTTACGCGATCGGACAGCGATTTGGCAATAGTATTGTTATCGCCTTTGAAATCTACTTCCGATTTAGCGTACTTAACTAAGTCTCCGCCAAAATCAGTTTTTGTCCAGTCGCGATCGGGTGCGATCGCCCCAGCCAACAAAGGAGCCTTCGCAGTCGCTCCCGTGACCTTAAACGTGATATCGTTATAATCGCGGTCTGTCCAGATGTCTGCCCGCAAATCCTCCATCGCAAAG
This sequence comes from Microcoleus sp. ARI1-B5, assembly GCF_036705795.1. Classification (NCBI taxonomy): domain Bacteria; kingdom Bacillati; phylum Cyanobacteriota; class Cyanophyceae; order Oscillatoriales; family Microcoleaceae; genus Microcoleus; species Microcoleus sp. ARI1-B5. Next base: position 323,779 of record NZ_JAUBVK010000002.1, on the reverse strand, counting down.
GTACTGCCATCGCCAGTAACATCGGCAATTTGCCTCAGCGAAAACTCATCGTTAGGATTCGCCGTCCCTAAGGAGAATAAAGGCCGCAAGTTACCGCCCAGAGTGGGATTTTGCCATACCTGCTGCACGGTTCCGTTGGGAACTAACATCACAGCAAATTCGTCACCCGACTTCATGGCAAAGGATTTGATTCCTTGATAATTCCCTTTGTTGTAATTATCCTCGTAACTGACTTTGCCGCTAAATCTTGCACCTTCAGTTAAATCATTGATGACGACATAACCTTCAGCCGAATTGCTGGCTGCGCGACGCGCCGCTTCTTTGATAAAATCATCTTGACGGTCGAACAGATTCATGCCTTGGATGTTGAAAATGCCCAGTTCTCCTTGATAGTCGCCACCGTCAAATAGATAATCAAATTTGACTAAGCCATTGGGATTATTGACTTTGAAAACACCAGTATCAAAGGTGAGCTTCCACAGCTTTGGTGCAGGATATACAATTGGCATAACTGCTGTCTCTACGCCTTTTTCTACCTCCGGATTCTCGGCATTTTTAACGAGCTTTTCATTGATTACTTTCTCTCTTGCTCCTCCCTCTGCGCTCTCTGCGCTCTCTGCGGTTAAAACTTCTTTTTCACTAACAACCGGCTCAGATTTAACTTCAGGGGCGATCGACTTTTCAACCAATTTCTCAACAACCGGCTCAGATTTGACGGATGGCGCGATCGACTTTTCAACCAATTTCTCAACCACAGGCTCAGATTTGACGGATGGCGCGATCGACTTGGACTCAACCTCAGATTCAGTCTTGGTTTCAGGTGCGATCGACTTTTCAACAATCGCAGTTTCAGTCTTAGTTTCAAGCGCGATCGACTTGGACTCAACCTCAGATTCAGTCTTGGTTTCAGGTGCGATGGAATTTTCAACAATCGCAGTTTCAGGTAGGGTTTCAGGCGCGATCCACTTGGAATCAAACTTCTCAACAATCGCAGTTTCAGGTAGGGTTTCAAGGGCGATCGACTTTTCAACAACCTCAGATTCAGTCTTGGTTTCAGGTGCGATCGACTTGGACTCAACCTCAGATTCAGTCTTGGTTTCAGGTGCGATCGCGCCCGAATCCAATTTCTCAGCAGATGCAGGTTGAGTTTCAAGCGCGATCGCGCCCGAATCCACTTTCTCAATAATCGGCTCTGATTTGACGGATGGCGCGATCGACTTGGAATCCAATTTCTCAACAACCGGCTCTGATTTGACGGATGGCGCGATCGACTTGGACTCCAATTGCTCAACCGCAGATGCAAGTTGAGTCTCAGGCGCGATCGACTGGGAATCCAATTTCTCAACAACCGGCTCCGATTTAACTTCCGGCGCCATCGACTTTTCAGCCAATTTCTCAACAACCGGCTCCGATTTAACTTCCGGCGCGATCGACTTTTCAGCCAATTTCTCAACAACCGGCTCTGATTTGACGGATGGCGCGATCGACTTGGAGTCTAATTTCTCCACAATCGGCTCCGATTTAACGGATGGCGCGATCGACTTTTCAGCCAATTTCTCAACAACCGGCTCTGATTTGACGGATGGCGCGATCGACTTGGAATCCAATTTCTCGCTACTTTTGGGATCGATAGTGCTAGAAATTGATTGCGATTTATCACTCGCAACAGGATTAATCAGTGGATCTCTCTCGACATCCGCTTTTTTCCCGCCAAGGACAACATCTGCGATCGAATTCGCATCAACTACTTTGATACCTGTCAGCAAATCAATATCAGTTGGAGGACTTGCATCAGGTTCTTTTTTCCGAAAATCAATCCCAACCCCAATATCAACAGCGTTTGGAATTGACAAAAATTTATCTTTAACAGACTCGTCTGAAGCAATATCTATACTGCTTGTGAAAATTTCTTCCTTTTCAGTGCCGGCAGTGCCGCCAATGCCAGGAGAATACATAACATTTAATGAGGTTGACGGCAGCTTATTTTGAGAAATAGCGGCAATTGATTCCCCTCCAATCGCAAATCCCGCCTTGATTTCAACACCCTCGATCGCATCCTGTGGCATATTCTTAAAGACTCCAACCCAAAAATAAATGTAACAACCAATACATTTGAACCTGAAGCAGCGGAAATTCGGGTTTGAGATCGAACTCTCACCCAGCTCGCTTCCCCTGCATTTATCTCAGGCACCCTCCCCAAGTTTTATGCAAAAATTGCCGAAACTTTACAAAAGTTTACAATAAATGGGGGATTCCCTACCGGATAGCTACCATTTGAGAAGGCTTCACGCAGCGGGCCCAGGGATATCGGCGTGCACGGGGCGATCGAGGTAGTGGGCCAGGACTTACCAGAAAGAATTGATTGAAAGCCCCAAGCCTTTGAGGGAGAAATTAAAATCAGACTATTCATTACTCCAATCCTCTTCCTTCTAGGTAGAGGTCGCCCTCAAGCAGTCAACTGTCAACCCTTCGACTTCGCTCGGGGGGCAAGCTGTCAACCCCTCGGCTTCGCTCGGGGCAAGCTGTCAACTGTCAACTGAACCACAGCTTCTGCTGTAGGGGGCAATCCCCCGCGTGGATTGGCGTCAACAAACACGTCAAACGTAGTGCCAGACTGCTGTTTTCGGCATCCAACTGCAAGTTTTGGGGGTGGCTAAACTGCGATTCAACATGATTTGTAAATTCTTCAAAGCATCAGTCAGATCCCGTACATACCCTAAAATTCTCAACCCATTATGCGGGGATTTCAGTGTGGGTAAATTTTTCAATAATTGCTTTTTATGTGCGATATCTTTGGTTGTAAATTAAGTTGGAACCATCAAATTTAACTAGCTCTATCACTGGGAGCAAAGTATGGCAAGCCTCGTGGTAGAGATCGGCTAAGTCGATATTTTGGGCGGTGACAAGTTGGCAGCGGTATATTTCAGTTTTGCTGTTTACTTGAGTTGCGATCGCACCAGCAATTTTCCCGAATATAGGTACTTGTACGCAGCACAAAAATGTTGTTAATCCTGCCAATAAAAACCCAATTTTCCACTTTTTTATACTCATCTTTGTTAATTGTGGCACGGGCATCCCGCCCGGGAAATATCGGCGGTAAAAACTCCAAAACCGATCGCACTTTTCCCGAGCGCTCCAATAAATGTGACATATATCACCGACAATACGTAAGTGATATGTAATAATACTTATTTTTTTAGATAACTTTACACATCGGCGATCGATCGCCATTTTGAGCGATCGACAACCCAAAAAGAATATGCCGCAAATTAAAAGCAACCTTTCGGGCTCCCTAAATGAAAATACCCGCGCGCAGCAGTTAATTGCAGCAAATTCAAGTCAGCGATTGATAAACAGATGAAATTCCCAAATTTACCCACGATTTTCATATAAATTGACAAATTTCCCCAAACAAATTAATTCTAAACTGTTAGAAAACCTAACAGTTAGTATTACTGCAATTGCGGTGCAGAGCGAATACCTGTACTGTCTATAAAGAAAATTAGCGATCGAGCATCCATAATTAAATGCCCCAGTCGCCTATACTGACGTACACCCTCCTGGGAAAAGTAAACTAAAAACCTAAATAAGCCACCGAAGCACCCTCGCCCGCAGGTGCGAGAGCTTCCAAGAGAGCGTGTGTTGAGGCGAAGGTTTTTTACTCAAACATGAAATTTGATTTGTATGCTGCACCAACCGAGCATCCCTTTTGCTCACGCCACCTTGCTGACTACAGCAATGGTGGAGATTTTTAAGCGGGAAGAAAGATGAACTTGGAACAATCCTCTACAGGCATCACCCCGGATCGCTGCGCTGCAGCAGTAGTGGAAATCATTCCGCTGATTGTGGGGTCGATTCGAGCCCAAATGCGAAATCAAGGAGAACCCTTTTTATCGATATCTCAGTTTCGCAGTCTCATGTTTCTTTACCGCTATCCAGGTTCCTCTTTATCCAAGTTAGCAGATTATTTGGGGGTGACTCGACCGACTGCTTCTGCAATTTGCGAGCGCTTGGTTAAGGAAAATTTTGTAGACCGCAAAGAACATCCTCAGGAACGGCGAGCGGTAGTGCTGAAACTGACAGAAACTGGTCGCGCTAGGCTCGAAGAAATTCGAGCGCTCACCTGTAGCAATATTTCGCCAATGTTCGAGGACTTGTCAGAGGAGCAGATGGAGATAGTTTTGGCAGGATTGGCGTTACTCAGAGAGGTGTTTGACGGCAAATCTAACGATCGGTAAAACTCCTATACAGCAGTTATTTATTGTTTAATCGGTGACATATAGGGGTTTTCAGTTTAGTAAAAATATCGGGCACAAAACACGGCGCCGTGCCCAAAGCCGTGTCAACAATCGCCTGAAACCATTGAAAAATCTCGCTTTTATCCGAGGCCAGAGCCCCGGGCCGATCCCAAGCGTATTGCTATATAAGGGTAAGGTGCGCGGTCCGGCGCACCCTACAGTTTTTTTGTCGATCTAGTTATTAGATAATTCCAGGTTTAGCTGAATTTAACAGCTTTGCCAAAACGTTTCGCGTTATCTGCTGAGCTCCAGCATTTAAGACTGGCGATCGCAACTGCGGCGCATTGTAATCGTCCAATCCCCACGCCCACTGCATCGAACCGGTCGCGAATACTTTCGCCCCCGAATCTGCTGTATAAACCGTCATGTCAGCATAGCGAGTGCCCCCGCCGTGAGGGTATGGAGAATGGCCGATCCGAACTATATTTTTTGGGGCATTACCAAACATTCGATCGACTTCATAACCCAACAGTCCCGGTAACTTGTCGCCCGGTTTTAAATCTGTTTTTTCTAGCAGCCAATCTGGAGCATTTTTATCAATTACAATATCATAATTAACTTGAAATGTCTCGTACATAACGCCGATTAAAGCATCTTCGGGACTGCCGAGAGTGCTGTCTCGCCAGCGAGTTGTTACTAAAGAATAAAGTGCTGGGGATTTATTGTAATTTGTTGCTATTTGAGCGCTGTCTGGTTTGTCTATTTCATAGTTTAATTCCCCACTATTAGATATTTCCACTACCGAATTAACTGCGCCTAATTCTTTTTGTAATCCGCCCATAGGGTCTAAATCAGCCATTTCTTTATAAGCAACTACCGTTCGGTTTACTTCGCCAGTAATCCGGCTGGGTTCAAGGCGGATCTGCCAGTAGCAAATATTGGAACCAAAAAAGCCGATGCTGACGCCTTCATCTCTAGCTGCTTCTATATTTTTCCGCATATCTCGCGACCAATATTCGTCGTGACCTACGGACAAAAATGCTTTGTGAGACAACAGCAACCGGGAGTTAAAATGCGTGTCAATGTTGGTGGCATAGGTAACATCGTAGCCTTCTTTTTCCAGCCACCTGACCATATTGTATTCCCAACCAGCGCTCGAAGTTCTCCTTTTTGGCTGAAAATTTGTCAGAAATTCCCCCGCACCTACGCCGTAAGCTGCTTTGCGGTTGGGACTCATGGCGTAGGGCCGATTAAACGAAACTTTGTAGGCTTGTTTGGCCTTACTGTTCCAGCGGTAAAGCGATTTGTAGCCCCAATTGTTGTAGGCCACAAATGTGGTAACGCTGGATTGAAATAAAATGTCGGATTTGCGATCGTCATCCCGGACTGCAAAGATAATATAACTTTGCTTGGACGTTCGGCTGGCTGTGAGTTTGGCTAAATAAATGCCGCTCGTCCAGTCGGAAGGGCGATCGGGAATTCGCAAAATATACGGGTCTTTCCAATCGCACTCTATTAGTCCCGATGCTTCATCTTCTCTCGGCGGAGGCTGTCTGATTCCCTTGCGCACAATTGGGTCGTTCATCCGGCGGCCGCCGAGTCCGTCATACCATCCGGTGCGGAATATTTCTATTGTATAATTGGGTTCTTTAGTGTTGACAAATAATTTAATTTCGCCGCCGAGATTGACGCTGGTCAGAGATGCGTAACCTTCGATTTCTCGCTTGGTGGCAGGATTTTCTAACTCCCAGTCTGCGGTTCCGGGTTTTTGGTTTTCTCGGGCTGTGGGATTGGTGGCGCTCCCACTTTTTGCGAGATTTGAATTGTCTTGAGAATGTGCGGCACTGTTATAGAAAAAAGGGGCGGCCAAGCCAAGTGAGAAAGCTTTCAGAAACTCTCGGCGGCGCAATTTCGACAATAGTTTAACTGTCACTGGTTTAAGTCTATGAATTTTAGGTGATAGATTGTACGGTTGGGTTTTGGTGGGGAGGGCGTAAGATTACTTTACATTAGCCCTGAAGACATCATACCTGAGATAGATTAATTTGCGATCCTCTTCGAGGGCTTCGCCAACGCGCGATCGACTCACTGCACCTCGGTAATCTGAGTATTTCTTCCAGTATCATGTCTTAGGTCTTATGATGTATGGCTTATGGCGTATACCCCATCGCAGAATAATTTTAGAGAGAACAGCCGATTTGAGATGTTTTTAGGTACAAGTCCCCGGAAGCATTCGCCAATCGCCTCTAAAATCTAAAATCTGAAATCGAAAATCGGACGACCTATTTGTTTGAACCAGCTTTATGAGTGAATCAACCAATCCACCGCTATCTCCACCAGTTTCTCGACGAACCGCCCTCAAATTCCTCGGAGTCGGTGCCGCAGGCGGGCTGCTGGGCTACTCTCGATTGTCCAAGCCCGAACCCGCCGTTTTCCAGCAAGATACTCTTGACTTGCCGCGAATGCTGAATAAACCCAAAACCGTTGCAGTTGTCGGCGCAGGCTTAGCCGGGCTCGCCTGTGCTTACGAACTGTCTCAGCGGGGTTTCGCCGTGACGCTGTTGGACAAATCGCCCCAACTCGGCGGCAAAATTGCTAGTTGGCCGATACAAGTCGGGAACGAAACCTTCATGATGGAACACGGTTTTCACGGTTTTTTCCCGCAATACTACAACCTCAAAAGTGTGGTTGAAGAACTAGAAATTACCGATAACTTTGTATCTTTAGAATCCTACGCCGTTGTCTTTCGAGACGGCAAATACCAACCAGAAGTTTTCCGTCCCAACCATTCAGCTTTCCCCTGGAATATAGTTGATTTGGGGATATCTTCTCCGAATCGGCTCAAGTGGGGAATCAATCTTACAAAACCCGCTCACTGGCAAGTATTTCGGGAAATCGGCGGTTTTCAAACTCAAAAAAGTTTCGCTCGCCTCGACAATATATCAGTTGCCGACTGGGTAAAAGGTGAATTCCCGCGCGGACTTTACGACTTGTATTTTCTGCCTTTTGCCAAATCCAGCCTCAACGCTCCCGACGAATTGAGCGTGGGAGAATTAATGCAATTTTTCCACTTTTACTTTTTCGGAAATCCCGAAGGTTTGGCCTTCAACGGCACGCGGCAAGATATGGGCACGAGTTTGGTGCAGCCGATTGCCAGATCCATTGAAAGCAAAGGTGGCAAAGTATTGACAGATGTCGCAGTTAGTAATATTCACTGGGACAATGGCAAGATTGATTCTCTGACTTACCATTCGGGAGAAGTGCAAAGTAAAGTACCTTTTTGGGTGAAGCGAAACGCGCTGTTAACTGACAGCAACTCTACGGAATATTTCGGCGCTGGCGACAGCGTATTTGCCGCCGCACCCGGAGGAAAAGAGGCAATTTCTCTGACCTGCACTCACCAAGGCTGCACTGTTCAGAAACAAAACGACGGTCAATTTCACTGTCCTTGTCACGGGGCAGTTTTTGATGCCGAAGGGCGAGTGGTGAGCGGGCCTGCTCAGCGGGATTTGCCGAGATTTAAGGTAGTTGATAAAAAAGTCGATGAGATACAGTTAGCCGCAGCGGTTAATAAGTTGCAACCGCAAAATCTGGGGGAAACATTGAAGGCTGATTATTATGTGTTTGCGGCGGATGTTCCGGGGATGCAGCATTTGTTTAGTTTGGCCAGCGGTGAGGTGAATCCGCAGGTGCAAAGCCGAATTGAGGAATTGAAAATAGCCGATCCGTTTGCGGTTGGCCGTTTTTGGTTCGATCGCGAATTCCCCTGGGAACACAGCAATTTTACTTCGCTTTCCGGCTACAAACTGACTGACAGCATCACGCTTTACCACAAAATTCAGGATCAGTTCATCGAGTGGCATCAGAAAACTGGCGGTAGCGTAGTGGAACTGCACGCTTATTGTTACAAAGAGAAAGAATTCCCCAACCAGGAAGTTTTGCTCGCTACTTTCGAGCAAGAATTGTATGAAATTGTACCGGAATTAAAAGCAGCCAATCTGCTGCACCGGGAACTGGTAAACCAAAATAATTTCTCGGGTTATCCGCCCGGTAGTTATGCGGAAAGGCCCGAGACTTGCTGCGCTGTTCCGAATCTTTTGTTTGCCGGAGATTGGGTAAAAATGCCGTTTCCTTGCGGTTTAATGGAAAGGGCGGTGAGCAGCGGTTTGTTGGCTGCTAATGCTATTTTATATCAGGAGGGTTTGCAAAGGCGATCGCTCTTGACGGTGAACCCCGAAGGCGTGCTGAAAATCTAAGGTTTGCAGCCACAATCAAATTGGTTTGATCGTTAGGACTTTAGTCGTCATATAATCGGAAAACTAAAGTCCGAACGCTCAAACACCTTGATGAGATGATTAGGAGCGATCGCTCTGCTGATGTTGTTCGTAATATTAGTAGGAATTCAGATATAGCGGTTCGATCGCGTGGTGAGGTATGCCCTATTCCCTGCGCGGGCCACGGAGGCCACGGAGGCCTATGCCCAGTCGTACCTCATCTTTCTGAGAAAGGCTATATGTTACCAGAAATAATTAGTTTAAAGCCCCAAGCCTTGTAGGGAGAAATTAAAAGAAGACTATTCATTACTTCAAGGCTCTTCCTTCCAGGTAGAGGTAGCTGTCAATCCTTCGACTTGCTTCGGCTACGCGGTAGCATGAACTTCGACGGAGCTCAGTTACCGCGTAGTCGAACGACAGCACAAGTCGCTCAGAACCAACTGTCAACTGTCCCAGGTCAACTGTCAACTGAATCAAGGTTTGTGGGTGTGGTTTCGCTGAGGAGAAAAGGCAGAGCTTGCGAACAAAAAAATCATCGGCGTTTATCTGGGTTCATCTGCGGTTAAAATATTGAATGAGTATAAAGCAATAATAGATGCTGAAGAGTAACTGGAAAATTCGCAATAAATCTGTAACGTTTGATGCTTTTGCAACAGAATACGATTTCGCTGCCACCTTGCAAAGCAAGAACGATTTCTTTACTAAAAACCTGTCTGCCAGCAAAGGTACAGCATTAGATATTGGCTGCGGTTCGGGCATTCTTGCTTTTGAATTAGCCAAGTATTACGAGCAGGTAGTGGGGGTCGATTTGTCAGCCAAACTGCTGGCTATCGCCCGTCAAAGACGCTCAGCCCCCAATATCGAATACATCCAAATGGATGCCAGTCAATTAGCGCTAGATCGCAAATTTGATTTAATAGTTAGTGCCGCCACTTTTCACCACATACCCAACCTCCCCGCCGCCCTCGGTGCCATTAAAAAATTGTTAAATCGGCAGGGTAAAATCGTCTTTTTAGATAATGTATCGGAAGTTGAAACACCGGCTACAATCGGCTACATAGTAGGTGCAGCGAGAGATTTTATTCCCGACTGTTCCAAATACGGATTTCGCAATGCTTCAAGATTATTAAAATTTAGAGTGTCGCCAAGCTGGTTGAACCATTTAGCCAGCGACAAGTATTTGTCAGAAGGGAGATTTAAAAAAATTTACGGTCGTTGCTTTCCCGGCTGTTATTTTGTAAAATTGGGTTGTTTTATGGGCGTAATTTGGGAAAATTTGTAATGCAAAATAACGCGATCGAATCGGTATCTGCAAGGGAACAAAAAACTCACATCCGCGAGTTGGGGATTAATTTGGAGCAATGGTACGCAGTCGCCCGCAGCACAGAGGTACAGAGTCAGCCGCTAGCTGTGATATTGTGGCATCGGGCGATCGTGCTTTTCCGCGACAGTGCAGGCAAAATCAACGCTTTAGAAGATAGGTGTCCGCACCGACAAGTTAAACTCAGCCACGGTAAAATCAAAGGCGATTTAATCGAATGCGCTTACCACGGATGGCGGTTAAATGCAAGGGGAGAATGCGCCGAAGTCGATTATTTAGCCGAAAATCAAAAGCTACCTAACTGCAAAATTCGCTACTATCCAGTCAAAGAACAAAACGGTTTTATCTGGCTGTTTCCCGGCGACGAAACCCAAGCCGAAAAAATAGATTTATTGGATTTGCCCGAGTGGGAACATCTCAATTATATTGCCACAGTTTCAGTTATAGACTGTCAGGCTCATTACTCATTTTTAATTGAAAACTTGATGGATATGTACCACGGGCACTTGCACGAAGACTTGCAAGCTTGGGCAAATCCAGTGTTAGATACTTTAGCAGAAGACGAGCATCAAGTAACTGCTCGCTATCAAGCACAAAGTTATTACAAAATAGATAAAATCTGGTCAATTTCCCAGTTATTTTTTAAATCTCTGCGCAAGCTGCACCCGGAACCGCTAGATGTGAGTTACGTTTACCCGCACTGGGTTTCTACTTTGGGAAGCGACTTTAAAATTTACTGCTTAGTTTGTCCGGTAAGCGAGACAGCAACTCGCGCTTATTTAATTCATTTTACCTCATTAAATGCGTTTTGGCGGCTGCACAAATTGCCTGTGTGGTTTCGCAAATTTATCAAAGATAGTTGTTTCGGTGCGGCTCAAAAGTTATTAGATGGATTGGTGCGGCAGGATGTGTTAATGATTGAAGAAGAACAGCAGGCTTTTTTGCAGAATTCGGAAAGAAAGAGTTACGAATTAAACCGGGCTTTGGGGAGCGTGCAAAAGTTGATGAGAAGTCAGGCGAAAGAGTAATTCAGCCGCAGATTGAAACTTGCGGCGAGATGAATGAAACCAGGCTGCACAGGCTAAGTTGAGAGTTAGCGTTTCCAAGCTTGAGCATGGTATTATAGTAACAGGTAACATTGACTTTCGGAAAGCAATTACCAACCACACCTAACACAGGAACCAAGCATGAACCGTGTCAGCATCAAGGGCGAGGAACACCCAATTAGGAAAATCTTTAGCGACGACTTTGTGTTCCTCATTCCCCTCTACCAGCGTCCCTATGCTTGGACAAAGGAGGAAGCTGGGGAACTGCTGGAAGACCTGCTAACATTCTTGGGAGAAGGTAACGAGACGATTGATGAACTCAACCCCTACTTTCTAGGCAGCATTGTTTTGATTAAATCGGAGCAACCAGCCGCTGAAATTGTAGATGGTCAGCAACGTCTAACCACCCTCACCATACTACTAGCTGCTCTCAGGGCATCATTGCCAACAGAACACGCCAATGATTTGACCACTTTTCTATACCAAAAAGGCAGCTTAATTGCGGGCACTCCTAATCGTTACCGTCTGACTTTGCGCGAGCGAGATGCAGACTTTTTCAAGGCATATATTCAAAATGAAGGTGGTATTAACAAGCTCAAAGAATTGAAGAGTGCTGAGCTGATGGATAGTCAGAAGCTGATTAAAGAAAATGCACATTTATTCTTGCAACGTTTCCATGCAATAGGCGAACAGTGCTGTATACGCCTTGCCCAGTTCATCATTACTCAGTGCTTCTTAGTAGTGGTTTCTACGCCTGACTTTGACTCTGCATATCGGATATTCTCTGTGTTGAACAATAGGGGATTAGATCTTTCCGTAACTGATATATTGAAAGCTGACATTATCGGAAAAATACCCGAAGGGCAACAAGAAAAATATACTAAAAAGTGGGAAGATACCGAGGAGGATCTGGGACGCGAGTTATTCAAAGACCTGTTTTCTCATATTCGCATGATTAAGGAAAAGAAAAAACTCAACAAGAGTGTCCTTAAAGATTTTCAGGAAAATATCAATCCTGCGGCTGAGCCTCAGCAATTTATTGATGAAATTTTAGCTCCTTATGCTAATGCTTTTTCAGAAATTCTGAACTTAAGGTATGAAAGTGTTTGGCGTGCAGAAGAAATAAATCAACTGTTTAAATTTTTAGACAATATTGATAATTTTGACTGGATACCGCCTGCAATTTTTTACCTATCGCGCAATCGTAATAACCCCGATAATTTGGTACTTTTTTTTACTGACTTAGACCGTCTAGCCGCAGGTTTAATGATTGTCCGCTCCAATATCAATGAGCGCATTGAACGTTACAGCCGATTGCTCACTGCTATAGAACGAGAGGAAGACTTATTCAATTCCAATTCACCGCTCCAGTTTACTCCTGAAGAGTCCAACAATATCCTTAAAGTCCTCGATAGTGACCTTTACCTAATTAAAAAAATTCGTCGTTATGTCTTGTTACGCTTAGATGCTGCTCTGTCAGAAGGTGAAGCATCTTACAACTTCTCCAATATTACTGTCGAACACGTACTTCCCCAAAATCCCGGCGCTAATAGTGAGTGGATGAAGTGGTTTCCTAGTCAGCAAGAGCGAGATCAATATGTGCATCGTCTTGGCAACTTAGTTTTGCTATCTTCAGGGAAAAACAGTCAGGCACAAAATTATGATTTTGATGTGAAAAAGCAGAAGTATTTCACCACTAAAACAGGTGTTTCACCCTTTGTACTTACTACTCAAGTGCTGCGGGAACAGGAATGGACGCCAGAAGTAATCGCTCGACGACAGAAAGAGCTGATTAATGTTCTCAAGAATCTTTGGCGTTTATAGGGTAATTGAATTTGATATCAAATTGCTATTATCTGTCCATCAGCGCAAAACCCAGAGCTAAAATTAACAATCAAACCAGAAATTGCTTCAAGATTGAAAGCTAAAATCAAAGGAAAAGTTACTCATCCATAAATTAAAAGAGAACCCTGTTGTTGGGTTCTCTTCTTGTTCTTGCGAACGAAACATGAAAAAAATTGGCGCGGCCTACACTGCTTTATCGAACAGTTCGGTCGTACATTACTGATTATAGCTTGCTTTTTAGCAGAAGGCAACCCATATTTCTAACTTGCCCGAAGGCTACACAGCCCAAAACCTACATCCGATGGCTCGATAGGATTGGTTGCACCTCTGCTAAAAATCTCAATTCATCTGCGTTTATCTGCCCCTATCTGCGGTCAAAAAAATCTAAATCCCGCAGCACAAACCTTACTTTTTCGGCCGCTGCTGCTGGTAAACGCTGACAACTTTGTCCGCATAAGTAGCAGTAGCGCCGCTTTTGCAAGCTGCGGATTCCCCAGTCATCCACCAGCAAGCGGCGCGGCGGATAGCGGCTGTTTCATTGTTACCGCTAGCTTTGTATTCGTCGCGCAGCAAATCGCCCACGATACAAGTAACAATTGTTTTGGCTTTTGTGGCGTCGGCTTCAAATTGTTGCGGTGTTAAATCTTGTTTGGTACAGAATTTGGCCCAGCGGGAAATATTCCCTGGCAAAATTTGCCACTGACTGTACATTCCGTCATTTGCGGTTTGCGGCGGCGCGGCTTGTCGCAGGGCTTCAACGAGGGCGGAAATTTGCGCGTCGGTGACTGCTTGGGCTGCGGCTGGAAGTGCTTGCAATCCGAGGCTAATTATCAGGCTGCCGAATAGTAGATTGGTTTTTGCGATCGATTTAAAGTTCATTCACAATTCCCTGTTTTAATTAAAGTTTCCTGCAACAAAGTTTACCTTTTTGTCGAGCGAATGCCTCTATCTTAAGTATGATTGGCTTTGGGAATGCAGTGCCGATTCACGCTCGGGATAGCTACGCTTCACGCGCTTATTATAGAAATTGTTGAGCAAGTACGATAAAATCATGGAAGTACAACCCAGGGAGATACGCAACTACCTGAGAGCAGATGGGACAAGTCCTTTTGAAGATTGGTATAACTCGCTCCGGGATACCACAGGCAAAAATAAGATTCGGTTAAGGCTTAAGCGAGTCATGACTGGTAATCTAGGAGATTGTAAATCCGTTGGAGAAGGAGTTTTTGAACTAAAAATTGACTTTGGCCCGGGCTATCGGCTTTACTTTGGACAAGTCGGGCTGACAATTGTACTTCTGCTAATAGGCGGAGATAAAAGCACTCAAGAGCGAGATATTGGCAAAGCTATTCAATATTGGAGAGACTATGAAAGACGTGAAGGCACCAACGAGTAGAAGTTACCAAGAATTTCTGATCGAATCTCTGAGAAATGCCCGAGAAGCAGCAGGTTATATCGAGGTGACATTGACAGAAGCAAGGGATGAACCTAAATTGCTCCAGATGGTACTCAAAGATGTTGTAGATTCTCGGCTCAAGTTCAACAATTTATCAGAGGAAGCTAAATTTCAATGGGAAAAGCTTGACAAGATGCTTTCAGAAAGTAACGGTTCAGAAATCTATAGTTTGGTAGCACTGCTCGAAGCCCTAGGATTTAAACTAGAAATTAGTGTAGCAGATATTGAGTTGTCGGCTGAGTCGGAATCAAACGAGGTGACATCAGAATTATCGCCAGAACCTGCTAATTTATAGCAGGTTGCAGATTAATTTCATTGCGATCGCAGTAAAGGTTGATGTAGGTTATCTGTTGTGCGGGGGCGGGTTTATATAGATTGTTTGCGGGTATTAAATATTATTCGTAAAACCCGCCCCTACAGGCCATCGTAGGGGCGGGTTTCACCAACCATTTATGCGATCGACCAACAATATAATAAACCCGCCCCCGCGAACACGAAAAATCCGAAATTGGTAACACCATCGCTGTTCGATCGCCCTTACGCATCCTTCACAAAGTCTAACAACCGGTGAGCCATTTCTAACTTGCTGCAAGATGCTATTTTTACTTGCTTTCCTTCTGAATTAATCAAAATTGCTTGATTGGTATTGCTACCGAAACCTGCACCCATTTTATCGATCGGGTTTGCGGCAATTACATCCAGTTTCTTCGCCCGCAATTTCTCCAAAGCCGGTTTGACAATATCCCCAGTTTGTGCTGCAAACCCGATTAATTTTTGGTGCGGCTGTTTCAAATTTCCCAACTCTGCCAAAATATCCGCTACCGGTGCCAAAGGTAAAGAATTTGGGAGCGATTGCTTCGGCAATTTCTCACTACTGTACTCGGCAGGTCTCACATCCGCTACCGCCGCCGCCATCACCGTCAAATCCGCATCGTGAAAGCATTGCAGCATCGCCTGCCGCATTTCGACCGCACTCGCAACTGCGATCGCCCGCACACCTGACAGCGCTAATTCGCCACTTATACTGTGTACCAGCGTCACTGTCGCGCCGCGGTGCAGTGCAGCTTGCGCCAAAGCTATGCCCATTTTGCCGCTGGAAGGATTGCCGATAAACCTGACCGGATCGAGGTGTTCCCGCGTTCCTCCCGCACTGATTAACACCCGCTTACCCGCTAAATCTCGATCGCCCTTCGCATACAACAGCGATTCAATATGAGGCAAAATCTCACAAGGTTCTGCCATGCGGCCGACACCCGCGCGATCGCACGCCAGCATTCCCGCCCCCGGATTCGCAGCATGATAGCGCCGATAAGTCAACACTTCCCGCCAATTACCGGCAACCGCCGGCTGTTCCCACATATCCGTATTCATCGCCGGTGCCAGCAAAATTGGGCAATTAGAAGCTAAGACAGTATTAGTCAGCAAATTATCAGCAAAACCCCCCGCCAACTTAGCCAAAGTATTAGCTGTCAGGGGAGCAATAACAAAAACTTCCGCCCATTCTCCCAGTTGAATATGCAGGGGGCGCCCGTGACTTGCTTGCCAAAAATCTTTGTCCGTAAAAGCAGGATGGCGGCAAAGAGTAGCAAAAGTCAAAGGCGTTACAAACTCTTGAGCTGCATCAGTAAGAATAGCTTTAACTTCAGCTCCAGCTTTCGCTAAAGTTGAAACTACTTCGCAAACTTTATAAGCCGCAATCCCGCCGCTAACGCCGATTAAAATTCGTCTGCCCTTCATGTCATATTAAATCCGGTAACATTGGAATTGTACTATAGTAGTGCGAGCGGGACGCTCGCTAAAAAGATATAAGCAAGCGAGCGAGACGCTCGCACTGCACTCCGAAAATTATTATGCCGATAGAAACGGAAACGATGTCATTTTCTCATCAGGACTTGCACAAATACTTTCATCAACCTGTTTTTTTTTACCCATATCTATCGGGCATCACGCCGTATTTTTGTCAAAAACCCGATCGATGCGCCGGTCATTTTTTCATAAAAAAAATCAAGAAAGAAGTTAAGATGAAAACAGACAAAAATCCATAACTCATCTGTTCAATTCACAACAAAATATGCTGTTAACTTCTTCCTCAATTCTGTCGAAATTTTAGAGCTAGATTTTTAAGCCTATGCTTCGTCGTAAGCTTCCATATCCAGAAGGTGGATATAAGGTTCAACCATCTCCGGCCGCTGAAAGGCAAGCGATCGCAACAAATGCCAATCATTCAATCCCTCAAAAGGATCTGTATAATCGTCAACTTCCAAACGGACAGCCAATTCTGCCACGTCCTGAGAAGTAAGTACAGCAATATCGCGCGATGCTTTGGTTAAAGTTTTCATTTTTTTCCCCTGCCCGAGACTTCCGCCATACTATATACTAATCCTTTAATCAGATTTCGACACAGTTTCTACAACAAAACTTCGCATTAAATCTACAACTTCCGGCAGAATCTCGTGTCCCATGTTAAATTCTCGATACTGCACCGCAGCTCCCCAAGCAGTCAAACTGTCGCGCGATCGCACAGCAGCACTAACGGGCACAATAGTATCTCGAGTACCGTGCACGATTAAAACAGGCGGCAAAGCACTCCCAGCAACGGTTGAAATCGACGGGTGCAAATAACCGCTCAGACAAATTAAACCCGCTAGAGGCAAAGTCAATCCCACATCCAGAGTCATCGCTCCGCCTTGAGAAAAGCCGCCTAAAATCGTGCGAGACAAAGGTACGCCCGTGCTGCTTTCCAAAGACAGCAACAATTCCCTCAGCAATTGGCGGCTTTCTACCAATCCCTGAGCATCTTTGTTTTGAAGCTCATACCACGCTTTGCCGCCCGTTACGTGGGGATGGGGAAACGGGGCGTCTGGAAACACAAACTGATAATCCGGCAAATTGAAAGCCGGTGCTAAGGAAGTCAAATCCCGAGCATTAGCACCCCATCCGTGCAAAGCGACAATCAAAGCGGCAGGTTTGCGATCGGTGGTTGGCGGAATGCTAATAAATTGTAAAGACATCTTCATTCAGTTGACAGTTGACAGTTGACAGTTGACAGTTGACAGTTGACCGCTTGAGGGCGACCTCTACCTGGAAGGCAGAGGATTGGAGTAATGAATAGTCTGCTTTTAATTTCTCCCGCTCAAGCGGGCGGGCTTTAATCCAATTCTTTCTGGTAATTAGTAATTGGTAATCAGGCCTTACGACAATTATAAATTGTCCCGGCGGGTAAAATCCCAGATATTTGTTTTCGGTAATATTTAAATGTAAATTAGGATGTGCTTGCTAATAACTCTAACCAGAGCATCTCAATGAATACAAAAAGTATTTTTTAACAGTGCTGTCGTCGCTCCCGAGTATTGTACAGCTCGGGAGCGAGGACAGCACTGCAAAGGCAAAACTGAGATAATGCAACTGTACAGGATATCTAAACCATTAGACACTAAGGAATGAGAATTAAATAACTTACAATTTTTATTGTTCTTGTGGGATGGGCGTCCCGCCCGTCCCTTATAGACGGGCGGGACGCCCATCCCACTTTCAAGAGTGTAAATTATTTAATTCGCGATCCTAAGTCATTCCCAAATCTCAAATCTAAAATCTCAAATCTCAAATCTAAAATGGTATGACATTTACCCCAGGTGAAACCTGAGAAACAGATTGCTCGGACTGTTGCCGCACCGGCACCTCAATCCAGAATTCAGCTCCCTCCCCCGGAGCCGATACGCACCTGAGCGAACCTTGATGTTTTTGCACTATTTGATAGCTGATAGACAATCCCAATCCAGTACCTTTACCTACAGGCTTGGTAGTAAAAAACGGCTCAAACAAATGTTTTTTGACATTCTCCGTCATGCCCGCTGCGTTGTCAGCGATTCGCACGGATACACAATTATAACTTAAAAGTTCAGTGCGAATCCGAATCGCAGGTAAAAAACCAGAATCTGAGGGAGATTTCCTAGTTAAATCTTTATTAGTTTCGTCATATAAAACATCAATAGCATTGCTTAAAACATTCATAAATACCTGATTTAATTGTCCTGCCCAGCATTCCACCAAGGGCAAAGATCCGTATTCTTTAATGATTTTAATGCCGGGAAAATCACCGTTAGCTTTCAGCCGACTATCCAAAATCATCAAGGTGCTGTCAATGCCTTCGTGGATGTTCACAGACTTCATTTCTGCTTCGTCCAAGCGCGAAAAATTCCGCAGAGAAAGCACGATTTGGCGGATGCGCTCGGCTCCTGCATTCATAGATTTTAGGATTTTAGGCAAGTCTTCACTGATAAACTCCAAATCGATCTCTTTTAGTTTTGCTTGCACTTCTGGCGTTGGGTTCGGATATTGCTGCTGGTATATTTCGACAAGTTCCAGCAAGTTTAGAGTATATTCGCCTGTATGGATCAGGTTGCCAGAGATGAAGTTGACAGGATTGTTAATTTCGTGGGCTACTCCAGCCACCAACTGCCCCAAGCTGGACATTTTTTCAGTTTGGATTAGTTTAAGTTGAGCTGACTGCAAATTTTTCAGTGCCGTTTCTAGTTCGGCGGTGCGCTCTTTTAGTTGAATTGTGCGATCGCGCACTTGCTGTTCTACTTTTGCGGTACGTTCTAGAGACATCAACAGGTAAATCGTCAAGCTGCCAGTCATCAAAAGCCCGATCGCACAAATTGACAGCGAACCCTGATGCGTCCTGAGATTATTGTACCCATTCCCGGGCAAAACTAACAGCATCCACTGGCGGTCTGCTACGTTAGATAGGCGAGTGCAAGCACTAGGATTTTGACAGATTTGCCCCCGGAGATTAGTTAACTCCGGCTTTTCCTGTTTTGGGTTATCTATCAACTGCTTGGCTTGCGAGTCGTAGCGCACCAGAAAGCGTTCTTTCCCCTCCGCGGAGTTGTCGTAGAGATAAAAATTTATGTTGTCTAAATTCAGCGATTCTAAAGAGAAATCGACCGTACTGGCGATCTGAAACACACCCGCAATAACTCCGATTAGGTTTTCGCGGTCGTTGACCGAGTTATCGCCATTCGTTGTGCGGCCCAGTAATGGCAGAAATACTTGCAATCCCGGTCGATCGTTGCTGACTAATCTAATCCGCCCGGAAGCAGCTATTTTCCCGGTATTCACCGACTTCTTTAAAGCTGCTTTGCGATCGGGGCTGGAGGCAACATCAAAACCGAGCACTTTGTTATCTTCTTCTAGTGCTTCTCTGTAGGCAACTGGAAAATATTCCGATCGCGCTTTTGCTTTAACTGGCTTTTTGTCAGCATCTCGCTCGTAAATTTGAAATGCCGGAAAACCTTCGGCTCGAATTGCCGCTTCGCAAGCTGATTTTTGGGCAGCAGGCACGCGCCGAATCCAGTTAACAGAATGGATAGCAGAATTTCTCGAAAGTGCAGGTTGAACGAACTGCTTAAAATCTTGTCTGCTAACTTCAGTAGATGCGCTGTAGAATGCTTGAATTGAGTACAGAAAATCTAAGTTTTTGTTGATACTTTGCTGTAATGCCGCATTCAGGCGATCGGCTTGCTGATGAAATTCAGCTTCCAGGCGCTGGTTTTCCCAATGCCAAACAACGGCCGCGGCTGCCAATGACAAGCCCGTACCGATGCAAAGAGTCAGCGCTGCTGGAATGTAGCGACGGTGCGACAGTAAACTTTTCGTCAGCGAATTAAACCAATTGCTCGCAACATTCATATTCCCACAGCTTCTGGCACCGGAGTGCGATTCGTTTAAAGACTTGTGAAATTCCTTAATAACACGAGCCACAGCCCAGAAACAAGATTGTGTCAAAACTTAAGATCGCACGAATTATGAATTTATCTTCAGAAAGCCGGTTTCTGCGAAAATATGGGTGTGGTAACGACAGGGTGCGCAATGACCTTACCCAAGTAGGGTGCGCAATGCGCACCTTGCCCAAGTACCAATTCGCACTTAATTGTTAATTTTTTGGTGCTGGTGGCGCACCTTATCCTAGTAGCAATTTGCACTTAACTGTTAATTTTTTGGTGCTGGTGGCGCACCCTACCTAAGTAGCATTGCGCACCAGAAAGTTAACTTTCTGGTGCGCAATGCACACCTTACCCAAGTAGCAAGGCGCAGCTTACAAAACCGTCCCGATTTCCTTCAAATAAACCCGCGTAAACGGTTCCCCATCCTCCAGACTGTACTGTTCGATCAACCCCTGGCGGCGAATAGAAATACTATTTCCTTCCCTCACCACAACAGTATCCTCATCAGTGCTTTCTCTGACCAAAATCATCTCAGTTTCCCCGGGATTGTCCAGCACCACCATATTGCTGCCCCGATAAAACATTCCCTCAGCTTCCAAAACATCTTCGGGATATTCAGCAATCAACAAATCGAGCTTGGGATTCCGCAGCAAAGTTTGCACGTTAAGATTGTAATTCTTATGCAAAACTTTTTCAGAACGGTTGACAAAAAGTCCAGCGCGACAAACAGCACCGATCGTCCAATCCGGATGCTGCAATAGAATGTGGTCGATTGTTTCTTGCAGTTCGTGAACCGAAATTCGGTTGAAAGTAATAATCGGAATTCTGGCTGATTTTCCTGAGTCAAAGAAAGTTTCGATAATATGCGAAGGCACATCAACTCCTTCTCCGACAGCCGGGTTGAGGTGCATAAAAATTCCCGGCGCGGCATTGATTTCGAGAATCCCAAAATTGCCGGTTTTCCAAGATTTGGCGAGAGTTTCTGTTACCACATCAATCCCCAAGCAAGTTAACCGAAAATGCAGGGCAATATCTTGAGCCAAAACAATGTTATCCGGGTGAATATTGCGGGTAGCGTCGATGCTGACGCCGCCTGCGGAAAGATTGGCGACTTTGCGCAGAGACACAGTGCGATCGCGCTCCAGGACGCTATCCAATGACAGCCCTTGTTCTTCCAGATACATTTCCATCGCTTCGTCGGACTGAATTTTGCTCAGGGCCGAAGTTGGCGTGTCCAAACGTTCGGGTTTGCGGTTTTCGCGGCGGATCAATTCGCGAATTGTTGATTCGCCGTCCCCTGTTACCCAAGCGGGCCGGCGTTCAGTTGCAGAAACAAACTTGCCGTCAACGCACAGCAGCCTAAAATCCGCTCCTTTGATGCTGTTTTCCACAATTACTCGCACCGCTTCTGTTTCGGGAATTGCGTTAACTGCTCTTTTAAAAGCCGCCTGCAATTCCTCTGCATCTCGCACATCTGCGGTGACGCCAATGCCTTTATGACCGACTACTGGTTTGATAGCAACTGGGTAGCCAATTTCTCTCGCAACTGCCAGAGCTCCGTTTTCTGTGGAGACGATATCGCCTTTGGGAACTGGAAATCCTAAGGTAGCGAGAAAAGCTTTACAATCGTCTTTGCGCGTGGTAAAATCTGAGTCTAAATGGCTGTCGGAATCAAAGGTAGTCGCAGAGCCGCGCACCAGTTTTTTGCCGTAACCGTATTGCATCAATCCTTCGTCCCACAAATAAAATGCGGGAATGCCTTTTTGGGATGCCGATCGCATTAATGAATAAACTGTCGGGCCTCCGTAAACAGACTGCCGGAACATATTTTGCAGCGTGCCGATTTGTGCTTCTAAGGGGAAATCTTGATTTTGATTGATGGCTTCAAACCAATCCCAAACAGCGTAAACTACGGCTCTGGCGCTGCGGGCGTGAAGTGCTTCTATGCTGATTCTGCTAAAGTGAGAAAACGGCTTGACGTTCCAGTGTTGGAAGTGCAAACCCATGTCGAGTTTTGCTACTTCTGATGCGGTACGGCCGAACAGTTGGGCGTGGTTCGAGAAAGTTTCGTGCAGCAGTTGCGGGTAGCGATCGCCGATAATTTCATGGTAATGTGCGATCGGCTTTGGTTCGCGATCGCCCGGCACCGCAAAATCGAAAACTAAAGCCGCTGTTTCTAAATAAGGGTTTGGCCCCATATAGTGTTTGAAGTTGAAAACATCAAAAACATCGGTTTTTCGAGCATTGACGCGGGCTGTCTCGGTGCTTTTTTCTTGCAGCATTTTCTAACCTCCTTTTAGCTAACTTTTGACAGTAACTCTCTTGTCGGTGCATGGGATACTACCTGCAGGCATAGATATTGCAGAGGGGGAGGGCCCTTCGGCTTCGCTCAGGGTAAAGAGGGGGAGAGGGGGAGAGAGGGAGAGAGGGGGAGGGCCCTTCGGCTTCGCTCAGGGTAAAGATGGGGAGATGGGGAGGGCCCTTCGGCTTCGCTCAGGGTAAAGAGAGGGAGAGGAGCAAAATCTTCCTTCAACACCTGACTAATGACTAGGTACTAATGACTAATAATTAATAATAACTAATGACTGAGGACGAAATTACTCATGACTACTTTCTTGCCCTTTACGGAAAAAAAGCTATAACTTTTGAGAGGTACATGGCCAACTAAAATTGGCTATGACTGGAAAAAAGGATTTAAGAGGCAGCAAATTATGAAAATCGCACAAACTGCTCTCAGGGATCAAGTTCACCAATTAGCTGAGGAAGCATTTCACCGGAAGCTGATTTCAGGCTACGGCGACGGTCAACACAGCAACGAGTATCAGATTGTCTGGAACGGCAAACCCCGACACCTGCCTTTGGAACGGGCGCGTACAGTATTGAGCAATTTGATCGAGCGATCGCACTAAACTGGCGATCGGGCTAATTTAGGACTTGCGCTCATCAGCCCGGTTTCTCGGAGAAACTAACAGGAGGATCGGCGAAGACTCCAGTCAGAAACCCGGTTGATGACCCCGCGCGCGTCTAGGACTGTAATGTAAACTCATTTTTTGATCCCTCCTTTATGTGTCAGGAGGGGTTCGTTTTTTTTTACCAAAAACATCGTTACAGCCCGGGGCAAGAGTAAAAAAAAACCCGGAACCCTTGAGTTTTGTGAGTCCAGGAAAGATAAAAGTAATAAAACTTTCTGTATCAATCTCTACCTTTTGGCAGTTTTCGGGAAAAAAAAGATTATGGTTTATTGAAATATAAGGAATTAAAAGTGGAGATAATATGGCTAGCAGCGAAAATCAGGGAAAGTTGCTAATTATTGGCGGCGCCGAAGACAAAGAAGGGGACTGCAAAATTCTGCGGGAATTCTTGCGGTGCGCCGGAGGCACTAAAGCCCGCATTGTAGTGATGACGGCTGCGACAAGTCTGCCGGGAGAAGTAGGAGATAATTACATCAGAGTGTTTGAGCGGCTCGGCGCTGAAGACGTGCGAGTTGTTGACACCCAGAAACCCGAAGATGCCAGGAATCCAGATTATTTAGAAGCGATAGAACAAGCGACTGGCATATTCTTTACCGGCGGTGACCAAGCGCGGATTATTAGCTGCTTGAAAGACACCAAACTCGACGCAGCTATGCACAAACGCTACTCGGAAGGGGCGATCGTTGGCGGCACCAGTGCCGGCGCGGCGATGATGCCAGACATGATGATTATTGAAGGAGACTCCGAGACAAATCCCCGCGTTGATGTGGTAGCAATGGGCCCGGGAATGGGTTTCCTGCCGGGAGTTGTGATCGACCAGCATTTCGCCCAGCGAGGCCGTCTGGGACGCTTAGTTTCGGCACTGTTGCTGCAACCAGCAGTCTTGGGATTTGGGATTGACGAAAATACAGCTATTTTAGTCAGCGGTGACGAGGTTGAAGTCATTGGCGAAGGCGCTGTAACTGTCATCGACGAGTCGGAAAAACTCCACGACAATATCGATGGACTTTTGAAGGATGAGGCTTTGGCGATTTGCGGGGCGAAGTTGCACATCCTCCCCCACGGATATCGGTTTAATTTGAAAACTCGCCAGCCGGTGTTGGATAAGGTAGCAATTGCAGCATAGAAAGGGATCTCGCGCCGTCCGCACGTGCGGACTTAAGTCCGCAGCATGAGAGCGGACTTAAGTCCGCACGTGCGTTCCTTTTTGTTATGGTAATCGATCGGACACGATATCAGGGTTAAAAAAACCCTGATACTTCGTCCAAGACACTAATAAAAAGAAGAGGATTTTACCTCTTCTTTTTTTGCTGCGGTTTCTGTCTTTTTAAGCACTTTTCTGTTGGTCAAAAAACGACTGCTGCCCTTCTTCAGTCGATATTAAATTCCACCCTTGAGTTGTCAGCTTCTGAAAAGTTGACCATCCCTTAGAACCGTCCGGTTCTCGGTAGTCGGAGGCAGCGAACTGCGGAAAAGCTGTATAAGGCCGCCACGCTTGACGGGCTTCGGTGCGCAAGTGCAATATCTTTTCTCCATTGCCTCCCAATCTGGGCAACCAACACATTTGTTTTAGCATTTTTAACACTCCAGAGTTTTTACAGTAACGGTAATTCGCCAACATCCCAAATTAAACTTTTAGAGCCATCCTAGCCGCTGCTCGGAATATCTAACAGGTAACAGGGACGGATGAGATTTTCACCGATTACCAATTACTGAGGTAGCAGCAGTCGTTTAAGCAGATTTGGGCTCTGCAAAGCAGGCCAGTGAAAGACTATAAAACAAGGGCGGTCAAGGTATAAGCAAAAATAATCGTTGCTCTTCTCGGCTCAAACTTGACTTAAAGTCGATCGCGCCCAAATCCAGTTGAATGAAGGATTCATTTTTCTGGTTTTCCTTGTCTTATGATTACAAGCTGATCCTCCCCCTTTCCGCCTAAAAAGACATCTTTCTACGGTATTAGCTCTGTCAGCTAAAAAATGTTCCTTTAGTTACAAATTTTAAATTTTTATCACGATTTATCTACTTATCAAAAGTTAAATTACTTTTCATAAACAGCGCTTAATAACTTTTTGTTACTTTAACTACATTTTTGATTGAAATCTGGCCTCCGGGTGCGCAGTGCACACCTTACTCAATTAGGCCCTCGATCCCCCCTAACCCCCCTTCCCAAGGGGGGGATCGGAAACACTCTTGTCCCCCCCTTGGGAAGGGGGGCTAGGGGGGAGCGAGACGCTTGATGCAAACGAGAGAGACAAAGGATTTGAGTAGGGTGCGCGCGGAACACGTGACAAAATCATAGTTACTGGTTTAACTCTTAAGAACGATGGCGGCAGATTTGCAAAATTGTAAAAATCAATACTAATCACAGTTATAAGTTCTGCGCACAAGGTATTCATGGCCGCTGCAATTGAATTCAAACTCTTCGCTCCCAACAACAAAGCAGCTACACTGCTCGGCTCCTTTTCCCAATGGGAAGAAATTCCCTTAGAAAAAGATGAGAGAGGTTTTTTCCGCACTCAAATTCAGCTAGCAGACGGTATTTATCAATATAAGTTCCGAGTTCAGTCGCAAAGTCCCTGTTTTGAACCGGACGAATGGGTAGAAGTCAATGACCCCTACGCTACTGAGATTGACAGCACGGCTCGTACAAGTAAAATTCGCATCAAAGCCGGAGAACGAATTATTGATACTTATGTATGGGAACACGACGACACAGAACTCCCCGAGAATGAAGAATTAGTTATTTACGAACTGCACGCGGCTGATTTTTCCGGCGCCGATGACTCCGATAGCGGCAGTAAGTTTCAGCAGGTTATCGAGAAATTAGATTATCTGGGCGATTTGGGGATAAATGCGATCGAACTAATGCCAGTTAATGAATATCCGGGCGATTATAGCTGGGGCTACAAAGTCCGCGATTTCTTCGCTGTAGAGTCCAGCTACGGTACAACCGCAGATTTGAAGCAATTGATTGACGAGTGCCACGGACGGGGCATCCGAGTGCTCCTGGATGGCATTTACAACCACTGCGACGAAGAATGTCCCTTATTGCTAATCGATCGCAATTATTGGTACTACAGCGACAAACACTATCCCGACGACCCCGCTAACTACTGGGGCCCCGAGTTTAACTACGAAAACTTCGACGGCAAACTCGGCATTCGTCCCGCTTGGAAATTCATCGGCGATGTCGTTAATTTCTGGATTCTTGAATATCATATCGACGGCATTCGCTACGACGCAGTGCGGCAGTTGGAAAATAGAGATTTCCTGCACTGGATAACTGCCGAAGCGAGAAAAACCGCCGGCGACAAGCCATTTTACAACATTGCAGAACACATTCCCGAACTTCCCGAACTCGTGGCAGCAGACGGGCCGATGGACGGCTGCTGGCGCGAAAGTTTTCGCATTTTTGCCCTCGAAAATCTCGCAGGGAATAGTTTCGATATCGCCAAGCTCAAGCAAGTTCTCGATGCCACACAACAAGGGTATCAAAACGCAACTAATGTTATCAATTATTTAGCCAGTCACGACCGCAACCACTTGCTGGCAGAATCAAGCTTTGAAAATCTTGACCCAGAAGCAGCTTTTAAGCGCGCTAAATTGGCAGCGGTGTTGTTAGTAACAGCAGTAGGAATACCGATGCTGTGGATGGGCGAAGAGTTCGGACAATCCACTCGCCAAACTCCCAACCAGCCGAATCCACTGCAATGGTCTTTGTTGAACAATCGGCAGAATCATGATTTGTTGAAATACTACAAACACCTCATTCTGCTGCGGACAAATTTTCCGGCACTTTACACCGAAAATATTGAATTCATCCACGAAAATCCCGAAGCTAAAGTGCTCGCTTACTACCGCTGGAGCGATGAGGGCACGCGAGCCGTTGTGGTGGCAAATTTTTCGGATACTTATCTATCCGGTTACTGGATTCCTAACTTTCCCGATACGGGAACTTGGCACGAGTCGATGTACAACAAAATTGTAGAAGTTGGGGAAGAAGGCTTTAAGTTTGATTTGCCGGAATGGTCAGCTCAGATATTTGTTTGAGAGCCGGAGAATTTATGTCTCCAGGCAGATGACCGGCGAAGTTGTACAACCTTAAATTGTATTTATGACGGGCGCACAAAACTCAAGAAACCGGGTTTTTCTAACGGGCGGATGGTTGGAACGATAGTTTTTTGTAGAAAAATCCGGTTTCTCGGTGCTGGAGTGCGATCGCAATTCCCGGTATTGAGAATAAGAATTGCACGGCGCTGTGCCAACTGTCAATTAACACAAACTTTGTGGGAGGACAAACTCTATGGGCTGGCTAAAAAGACTGTTTGGTTTAGAAAAACTTGAAAATCAAGAAACTGTTGACGCTCCTGCTTACCAAGCACCTGTAGCTCAATCTCAAGCTCAAGCTCAACCTGCTGCTGCGAGCGCTCAGACAATCCCGCCGGAACGCATGGGATTGAATGGAGAATACGATCAAAGCGGTTTAGCTAAACGGGTGGCTCAGGCTTTCGATGCAAATCCTGATGTGGCGGACATTGAGACTGTTTATGTGGCTCAACACGGTAGTACGGTGGTTCTCAAAGGTACGGTTCCCAGTCAGGAAATTGTCAGCACGTTGGTGACAATTGCTAAAAGCGTTAATGGTGCAACTGGGGTGGAAACCAATCAAGTTACTGTTGGCTAGGGCGACGGTTCTTTGTACAGCACTTTTGCGCTTGTTCGCGAGTAGAGGTAGGGACACGGCGCCGTGCCTTTGGTGGTGTCAACTTAAGCTGTCATTCCGCAAGCCCGCCAGGGACTTAAGTCCCCCTCTTATAGCTAAAGTCCTCGCTATGAGGACTAATGAGTTTAAAAGTGTTCTTCTCAGTCCTCATAGCGAGGACTTAAGCTTTGAGGCAGGGACTTAAGTCCCTGCCGGACTGAGGGGTAAGAACAGTTCACAAAAACTTACCTAAACCTTACTAAAATTGCTCATTAAGTCCGCACTTGATGGCTAAATGAGCAAGTAAGCCCCCTTCGGAAGCAGCCGAACTTAAAGAAATCGCTCACAAATTTTAATCAGCTATGTACGCCATCAAGCGAGAACTAAAACTTAATAATAAAGAACGTACCTTGATGGCAAGACATTCTGGTTATGCCAGATTTTGCTATAACTACGCCCTATCTCTTTACCAAGGAGTTAAAGATATCCAAGGCGCTAGTAGTAAAAAAGTGGCGGCGATTGAACGAGTTTTTACCAACCACATCAAAAAAAGGCCAGAATATAAATGGACTAATACTCTATCTTCCCGAGTGTATAAAACCACATTCCGGCATTTTGCTGAAGCACTATCCCGATACTTTAAAGGGCTAGGAGAGTTCCCAAAGTTTAAAAGGAAAAAAGATGGCGACTCTTTTACGGTGGATGCGGCTGACTGGAATCATTCGATTTTACTCAAACCGCAAAAGTCAATTAAAATTCCCACATTAGGGACTTTTAGACTGAAAGAAGCTATCGGGTTTCCTTGTATGGCGCAGACATTTACCGTCTCGCGCACCGCAGATAAATGGTTTGTTTCCTTCGCTATCAAAGCTCAAAAGATTCCACCTTTGTTTCACCCCGTTGTGAAAACGGTAGGTATTGACTTGGGTGTGTCAACTTTTGCTACTCTTTCCGATGGCAATTATTACGAATCTCCCCGTCCGCTCACCACAGCGAAAACCAAGCTGAGTAAAGAACAGTGGAGAAATAGAAACAAGCAATTGGGTAATAGAAAATTGGGTGTGAAAGCATCCAATAATGCCCACAAGCATTATCGTAGAATCGCCAAAATTTATGGGAATACTGCCAATCAACGTCGAGACTTCTTGCAGAAAACTACGACAGAAATTAGCCAAAAATATGCCCACATTCGCATCGAAAATTTGAACGTAAGTGGGATGATAGCCAACCATAAATTAGCGGCTGCCATTTCAGATTGTGGCTTTTATGAATTTCGTCGTGAGTTGGAATATAAATCTGTTATGTACGGCACGACAGTTGAATTAGTTGACCGTTGGTATCCGTCATCAAAAACTTGTTCAAATTGTGGCAATATTCAGTCAATGCCCCTGAAAGAACGAGTTTTTCATTGTCAACATTGCAGTGCAATTATTAATCGTGACTTAAATGCCGCGATTAACTTGGCTCATTATTCATTCTCTGGTAAGACCAGTTCGGTCTGAAGTTACGCCTGTGGACAAGAAGGAGCTGACTCCCTTGGTGGAAGCAGTTCGAGAACATCAAATCTACTATGAGTAGGTTTGAGTAGGTTTCACAGAACGGTGTACTTAATAAACGTGGAATCTGCTGTCACAGTTAAGGCTTAAGAGTTAACTGTTTTTTTTGAGTTATCTTGCTGTACCTAAAAAATATGACCGGGGAAAATTTAGTACCTACTCGCGGCAAATTAGAACGCAGTCTTGCGCAAGCTATTCAAGCTTTGTACCGCTCTGTACTCGGACACCAAACGAGTCAGGCGCTCTGCAATATTTTGGATAATAAATTGATAATTGTAATCGAAAATGCGATTACTCAACCAGAAAAACTTTTGGCTCAGAACGGTCAGGAAGATTTGGCTTCTCAGGTGCGATCGCAATTAGAGTCAGTTCTGGAATTGCCACTGAAAGAGTTAATCAAAGAGGTTTTGGGTGTGGCCGTGACTGATTTGCTCAGCGATGCGACTTTGGAGACGGGCCGCACCGGAACGATCGCAATTTTGGAGTCTGCACCTAAAGTTCGCGATGCGAGTTCTAAGTCTAAAACTCAACCATAAGCGGCTGATGGTTGAGGTGGTGGCGGATAATTTTTTCTAAATCCTTGATGTTAAAAGGTTTGGAAAGGTATGCAATGCAGCCGACTTGGAGAATTCGATCGCGGTCTTCTGTTTTTGCTAGTGCTGTGACAGCTACAATCGGAATATCTCTGAGCTCGGGCTTTTGTTTGATGCGCTTGACTAATTCTATACCGTCTATATCGGGCAGGCAAATGTCGAGTACGATTAGCTCGGGAAGTCGATCGGCTGCAGCCGAAAGAGCACTGTACCCGTCAACGGCTCCCACGCACTCGCAGCCGAATAAATCGAGTATTTGCGTCAGCAGCTCTAAGTTGTCGTGATTGTCGTCTACAGCCAAAACTAAAGGACGCTTGTCAAGTGTGGCTTGACCGCTATTTAAAGAAGATTCCAAATTCTGATTCCAATTAGGGTAGTTCATAAATTCAGATCGAAAACCGATCGAAATAGTTGTCCCCGAGGCATTCTTCAAGTGGCGCTCCGGCACTTGAAACAGATTGGCTCGTATTTGTAGCTCTGAGATGGCCAGTCTTTGGTCTAGCCCGATTGTACAATATTGCTGCAAGTTCGGGCAAAGACTGCACCAGTCGATCTATGCTATCGCATCTCCATAATTTTACTGATCCCCGCGCCAATTGCCAACTTACCAGAAAGAATTGGTTTAAGGCCCCAAGCCTTGTAGGGAGAAATTAAAATCCGACTATTTATTACTCCAATCCTCGGACTTCCAGGTAGAGGTCGCTCTTAACTGTCAACTGTCAACTGTCAACTGTCAACTGTCAACTGAATGAAGCCCTACGGTTGCGTCAGCCTTGACAACAAGAGGATCTAACTAGGAAAAATCTTGCTAATAAACCATCGTACCTTAATTTTTGCTTTGAAGAGTGGCGGCTGCTTTTCAGGATACTACCAACAGTAGACTCCTGTTCCCCTAAGTGAATCTACCTAAAGGAAGAGTGTCGCTGACACTTAAATTTCACAACTTCCACCTGCTGAGGGATACTTGTTGCTCTAGTTTAGACTTCAATGTTTTTAAGTAGTAATTATCACAGTTTGAGCCAGTAAAAAAATCAGTTTTTACTTGAGTTTTACCGGATATTAACCTAGGAGGTTTGGATGACAATTGCAATCAGAGACGACCTGACTTACATTTTGCTCAAAAAGATTGGCAGCGGAAACAGCGGGGGAGAGTCGGAAATTAGAAATGCAGCCGAAGAATATGTCGGTCGCGAGGTAGCCGAAGCGGAACTGCTCGGTCACTTGGACTACCTCAACCAAAGGGAATTTATCAAAGCCCAGTTTAGCGGGGAGCCTTACGGAGGCGCTGAGTTATTGCCGCCTTTAGTGGCATTTCAAGAAGCTGATTTAACCGAAAAAGGCCGCAAACTGTTGCAGAAAATGGAGACGAATCCTCCTAAGTCCCTCCACCAAGAAGGGTCAGCAGTTCCGATCGCCTCTAAGGATATGCCGTTTTTGGAAAAAGTGATGGTAAACGGTAACATGGAGGATATTTTTGATGCCCGGGACATTACTGAAGTGGTCTACCGGATCATGCGCGATTTGATGACAACAGAAGCCATCGATCGCGTGGAATCTGAATTGCACAAAGAAGTTTTACCGACGGACGACAAAACCCTGCAAACAGAAATAGCCGAGCTCTGGAAAGATACGAATCCGCTGGTAGGATTGCTCAGCCGGGTGCGTCAGCCTTTGCGCGGGCCTGCACCTGTGGGGATCGATGGCAATTTGTTTGCACGGAGGGTGGAACTAGAAGGCTCACTTCCTTCGGGAGTCAAACCGGAAACTGCGATCGCCGCTGTATTTTCGGCAACAAAGGATGAGTTGTCCCAGGAGCGAATTCAGGAAATAGCGGGCTTTTTGCCGGACAGAATTCGGGAAATTTGGGAGTCGGCTTAACGGGATATTTCCGAGTATAAATACTTACAATCCGGGTTGACGAACCAGCATTCTGCGCTCTAAGTTAGAAGCTTGTCCGATCGACCCGGTTTCTGTATTCGTTCGATCGTTGGGAATGCGAGTCCGCATAAAAGTCTTTTGAGAAACCGGGTTGCTACACAAAATTTGTGGGAAAACCAGAAATATTCCTAAAAACAGGGTTTCTCGCCCCCGGTTGGGTAAATCCCCCAGACGCAGCCAAATTGTTGTAATCTATAGTACAGGGCGAGTTAACACAGTGGCTCGCAAAAATGCTGTCAACAGCCCTGGAGATCAAAAGGGATGGCCCGCCGAAAAGTTAGACAAATGTCAAGATCGACTTTAGAACAAGAGATTTTACTCAATCGAATTACCAATCGCATTCGCAACTCTTTAGAACTGCAAGAGATTTTGACGACAACGGCGCGAGAAATCCGCAGCTTTTTAGGAAGCGATCGGGTAAAAGTTTATCGGTTTGATACCGACGGTAGCGGCGAGGTGATTGCTGAGTCGCTCGACGGGGACAACTTACCATCTCTGCTGGGTTTGCGCTTTCCAGCAGGCGACATTCCCCATAGTGCCCGCGAAATGTTTGTCAAAGCGCGGCAGCGAGTGATTGTAGATGTGGGATTGCAGCATCAAACAATTAATCGGTTAGATTGTCCCGAAACCGGCAAAACTTTAGCAGTTGAAGATATTCGCTATTGTCCTGTAGACCCCTGTCACATTGAATATCTAAAGGCTATGGGGGCGCGTTCTTCTCTGGCGGTGCCGATTTTGCATCAAAATCAGCTTTGGGGGCTGTTGGTGTCTCACCACAGCCAATCGAAACGGTTTAGCGATCGAGAATTGAACATGGTGCAATTGCTTGTGGATCAGCTTTCAATTGCGATCGCCCAATCTTTTCTGCTCACTCAAGCTAGAGCGCAAGCGCGCGACGAAGCCGTTGTCAACCAAATTAGCAGCTTGCTGCACTCTCCTCTGGAACTAAACGAAATTCGGCAAGCAGTTCTCGAACAAACTGTCAAGCATTTGCGCGGTTCGGGAGGGCGGTTGTACATAGCAGCCGAATTTGGCGATCGGCCGGCTAAACTTTATACCTGCGGCCAGCAGCCCCCGGACGGCAACCTGGAAGCCAGCGAGTTTTGGCAGCGGATCATGGGGTTTGCCGACCAAGACGAGCAAGGAAAAACTGCCGATAATACCAGCCAATTAGGTATTTTTCAAAATCTCTATTCCGAGCGTTACAGTTCAATTGATACAAATATTTCTAATTTGATTGTCCCGCACTTGTACGCGATTTCCGATATTTCTAAAGAACCTCAACTCAAATCTTTATCGGCAAATTTTCTCGAAGCTGACATTCGGTCATTTTTGGCAGTACCGCTGCAATACCGCCAACAGTGCATCGGCTGTCTCACCGTTTTTCGCGCCGCCGTAGAAACCGAAATTTTGTGGGCGGGCCGTTGCAGTTCCGACGCCCGGAGCGATCGTCCCCGACAGTCCTTTGCTGCTTGGAAAGAAATCAAAATCAGCGAAGCTCAAAAGTGGAGCAGCGACGAACAGAAGCTGGCCAAATCTTTAGGAACTCACCTGTACATGGCTGCAATGCAGAGGCGCGTCGAGGCGATGATCCGACATCAAGCTTCTCACGACCAATTAACAGGTTTAGCGAATAGATTGCTGTTTAATGAAAGGCTGTCTTTAGCTTTAGCTAACGCTCACCAAAACGCAGAAATGCTGGCGGTGATATTTCTAGATTTGGACAGATTTAAAAATGTCAACGATACTCTCGGCCACCCAGTGGGCGATTTGTTGCTGCAAGGTGTATCTCGGCGTTTGAGTAACTGTTTGCGCGTGGGGGATTCGATCGCCCGTTGGGGCGGCGATGAATTTACTTTGCTGCTGCACAATATCAACAGCCCTGAGGACGCAACTAAGATTTGTCAGCGAATTATCCAGAGTTTAAGCACTCCTTTTGATTTTGACGGTCTGGAACTTTATACTAAGGCTAGCTTGGGAATTGCTTTGGCTCCTTACGACGGAGAAGACGCAGAAACTTTGCTGAAAAATGCTGATGCTGCGATGTACAAAGCTAAACAGAAAGGTCGCAATAATTATCAGTTTTACACGCGGGCGATCGGCAATCAAGTCTCCGAGGAACTTAAATTAGAAAATCATCTTTACAAAGCTCTGAAAAAATCTGAGTTTGTGCTGCACTATCAACCGCAAATAAACTTAAATACTGGCAAAATAGTCGGCATGGAAGCTCTGATTCGCTGGCAGCATCCCTCACGCGGCTTGATTGCTCCCGATCGATTTATTCCCTTAGCTGAGGAAACAGGATTAATCTGCCAAATTGACGAATGGGTGCTGCGGACTGCTTGCTTGCAAAATCGAGCGTGGCAGTTATTGGGATTGCCGCCGGTGCGGGTAGCTGTGAATTTATCAGCCCGCCAGTTTTTGCAAGCTAACACGGTACAAACCATCGCTGAAATTTTGTCAGAAACCGAGTTAAATCCAGAGTATTTAGAAATAGAAATTACCGAAACAGTTGCCATGACAGATGTGAATTTTACCGTATCGGTACTGCATCAGTTGCAGCAAATGGGAATTCACATTTCTCTGGACGATTTTGGTACCGGTTATTCTTCGCTGTGGTCTCTAAAAAACTTGCCGCTCAATAATTTAAAAATAGACAAATCCTTCGTGGCAGATTTGCTCAACGGCAGCAGCGGTGCTACGATTGTGAAAGTGGCGATCGCCCTGGGACAGGGCTTGAATTTACAGGTGATTGCTGAGGGAGTGGAAACAGGAGAACAGTTGGCATTTTTGCAGTCTCTTCAGTGCGAGATGGGTCAGGGTTACTTCTTTAGCAAACCAGTACCGGCGGCGGCGGCCACCCAATTGTGCCTAGAAAATCGATCGGGTAAAATAGGTAGTTTAAATTAACCAGCAGAAAGCGGAAAAAAAAGAGCTTCGGTTTTGACTTGTGATATCATTTCCGTTTGCACTTCTTGCCGTCCCGCTCGCGATGACGGTTCGCAAGCGATGCGCGGTATAATTCAATACGCTTATAGCCTCTTGCCCGATCCCCCCGGCGCCGCCCGAACCAAGGGGAGTAGGGGGTGGGACAAGAGTCTTCTCTTTCGTCAACCCCTACTCCCCAACAACCAGGGGAGTAGGGGTCGAGTAGGGGGTATGCGAGGGGGATCGGGCAAGAGGCTATAAGCGAGATTTATCAAAGGTTTTAGGCGATTGTTGACACCAATGGCGAGGGGGATCTCCGAGGAATAAACAGTTTTAACCCAAGCGTATTGGGGTATAATTCTGATGTCACCTGATTTGATATTACTGCCAGACAAACACTTTTGCTTCGTATTCCGGCAAGTCAATCATAATATTGTCATCGCCAGATTCCACATCATAATTCCCCGTCCATTCGTGCCAAGTTCCATTAGCCGGGAAGTGGGGAACGCTGTAACCTGCTAGATAATTTTCCGACCAATTCGCAACTACTACAACTCTCGAACCTTCATCGTTCCAGCGAGTGTAAGCAAAAACTTTCGACTCGGGGTCTTCGTGGAAAAACTCGATGTTTTCTGTGTAAAGTGCTTGGTTATTTTTGCGCAGGTGAATCAAGCCTTTGTAGTATTCCCACAAACCTTTATTCATATCATTTCCTAGCAGCGTCCAGTCAATTTTAGCTTGCTCGATCGTTTTGGCTTTGTATTCGCCAAATTCTTCGCCCATCCAAATCAGCGGCACGCCAACTGCTGTCATTAATACCGCCGTTCCCAACTTCGCTCGCTTGAATGCTGCTTCATCCAAAATCCCGCGCGAACCCAATTCGGCAAAAAGGCGATCGTGGTCGTGATTGCTCAGATAATTCACTACATTCGTAGCACCCAAGTAACCTTGCCGCTTGCAGTCAATCACATCTTTGAGCTGTTCTAAATCAAAAAAGTCGCCGCAGAGTTGTGGAATGATGCAGTGATAGAAACTGTCGTGCCAGCAGCCGTCCATCGGCCCGTCTAGATTCGTGATGCTGGGATTGTCGGGAATGTATTCGGCAACGGTGTAAAACGGTTTGGGGCCGGCGGCATTTTTGGCTTCTTGAACTACCCAGTGCATGAAATCGTAGTTGGCAATTTGTCGCGCCGCGTCGAAACGAATGCCGTCGAGATGATATTCTTGAATCCAGAAGCGGACTGTATCGCCAGCAAATCTGCGTGCGGGGAAAGTTCCTAAGTTTTCGTCGTAGAATTCGTAGTTAAATTCCGGGCCCCAATTGTTGTCGGGATCGCGGGGTTCGTGGTGATACCAATAATCGTGATCGATTTGAGTGAGGGGGCTCGATGCTTCTGAGTGGTTGTAAATCCCGTCGATGATGACGCGAATGCCGCGGCCGTGACACTCGTCTATCAGGTTTTTGAGTTCTTCGGTGGTGCCGTAGCTGGACTCGGCAGCGAAGAAGTAGCGGGGGTTGTAGCCCCAACTGTAGTCGCCTGGGTATTCTTTGAGGGGCATGAGTTCGATCGCGTTGATGCCGAGTTCGACTAGGTAATCGAGTTTTTCGACGACGTGCTTGTACTTGCCGCGGGCGAGGGGATCGGCTTCGCCGCCGGAAAAGTCGGCAACGTGCATTTCGTAAATCACTAATTCCCGATCGGCCGGCAGCGGTTTGTCGTCGTGCTGCCACACGTAGGTATCGACAATGCGATCGCCATCTTTGATCCGAACCACGCCGTTTTGAGTGGGATCGTCGATGTCAGTGGCGTAGGGATCGACCACCTCTACCCACTGATCTGCTTCTAGAAACCAGCTTTTCGACTGAACGCGGAATTTGTATTGATAAACACCATCCTCCAACTCAACTCGCGTGCGAAAATAACCTTCTTCGTCTTTTTCCATCGGGATTTCTTCCCAATTAGAAAAACACCCTATCAAGGCAGCTCCTTTGTTGTAGGGAGCAAATAACTTGAATTCAATTGGAGCGCTCATAATACCTCTTTTTAGGATATTTCAGTAGCAGTTGATACTTTTAATAATCTCGCAAATTTAAGCGAACTCAGGCATCACTCTGCGGATATAAGTTCTTTAACTGTTTACCTATTCCTAAAAGTATGGGTATCTGGGCGAGACTTCCGCATTTTATGAATTGATATCGCGCCATATCGGCACTGCGATCGGAATTTATCGCAGAAGGAATTCGAGAAATGGAAGTCGGAAGAACGAAGAAAACCAAGGGTTTGAGCAATTAAGAACGTTCTCAACGTCCCGCGCGGTTGCTATATCTAACTTGTTATTGCTCAACCATAAGTATTAGGAGCGTGAGGATTCTTCGGTATCTATCTTAAGGTGTATTTACTTATAAAAACCTTATTTTAAATATCTGCACTGGGATAGATGCGGAGTTAAAATACAGCTTTTTTAAACTTGAAATTATTCGGCTGCCGGTGTCCAATTCGCACCCTACATGAGCGGCAAGAATTAGTCGGTCTGTGCGCTCTTATAACACCCTACACGAGCGGCAAGAATTAGTCTGCCGGTGCTGAGGTTGCACCCTACATTTTTGGCCGTAAGGTGCGCAGTGCGCACCCTACTTTTAACTTGCTTTTGCCTTCTAATGACGCTTTATCCAACCAAGCCAGAACGGAGGGCGAGAACGGCCGCCTGAGTGCGATCGTCAGCACACAGCTTGTTCAAAATATTGCGGACGTGAGTCTTGACTGTACCGACAGTAATGTAAAGCTTTTCGGCGATAGCCGCATTGCTGTAACCCTGCACGATCAGTTCCAAAACTTCTAATTCCCGCTCGGTTAAAGGGTAAGTTTCAATGATGTGACTGAACTCGGGTTCGGCAGCCTTAATTGTGACTCTTTTGCCCTCAGCCTTCGGTTCTTCCGGCGCCGATTCCTTTGTGCGAGCTTGTTTCAGGACGATGCGGGCGATCGCCGGATCGATCCAAGAGTTACCTTCGTGAGTTACTTTTACTACATCCAACAACTGATCGAAGCTGATATCTTTCATGCAGTAAGAGTCAGCTCCGGCGGCAAAAGCTGCTAAAACTTCTTCTTCGTTGTCCTGAAAAGTCAAAATCAAAATTTTGGTATCCGGATCGGACTCCGCTACCATCGATTTTTTAAACTTTTGTGTCAGTTCAATGCCGTCAAAATCAGGCAAGCCAATGTCTACGATGGCCACGTCAGGTTTTGAAGACTGAAGCAGTTTCAATCCGTCTGTGGCATTAGCGGCATCGCCGACAACTTCTATAGTGTCACGCTGTTGTAAAGCTGTGCGGATGCCGACTCTTGTCAGGTCGTGGTCTTCTATCAAAGCAACGCGAATTTTACTCATCTTTCTTCCAATAGTCCGCTAAACTTTTAAAATATCGTCAAGTGACTCAGCCAAGCTGAGTAAATTTGAGAATGTGTCCTGATTTAGGGTTTGACAGCCCGCACATCTTTTTCCAGCATACTCATGCAGCCACCAAGATTGCAAGTTAATTGTCAAGTTATTTGGCGGCGATCGCCTGCACGAGCCCGATCGGGACAGGTAAGCTCGAAGATGTTTTCACAGTGTAACTGAATTATGCCATTGTCCGCCCCTTGATAGAGGTAAACATATCACTACCGAGATAAATTTAAAGTATAAAAACTTTTGATGCACATTGGCAGTCAAAATCAATAAAGCTAGCAGCACGAGTCTTTAGCCGGTGTTAGGGCTCAAGTTGGATGCTTATTTATAAAACCAGTTATGACTCACTATCACGGCAATAACTCTTTTCGCTCGGACTTTTCCGACGGCGAAATACTATACAAGGCATCAGAAATAGCCTCCCCCCAACGGCAAGTTTGCGATCGCGAAACTCAGGACGATCGCCTGTGGTCGGCAAGTCCTCACATAGTTTGGAAAGTAAATGCCGGCGGCTGGGCGACTTATTTAGGGCAGCGCTGGGAGGAGTACACGGGGGTACCAGCAGCCGCAGGTTTGGGTTTCGGGTATCTGGCGCGCGTCCACCCAGAAGACCGCGCTCTGCTGTTGGCGCGATCGCGCACGAACGATCTCCCGCCCCAAAGTTACGAAATAAAATTTCGTCTGTGCACGCGAGAGGGCGCTTACCGCTGGAATCTCGCCAGAGGAACGCCCGCCAACGCAGACTCTCAAGAAGTTTTGGAGTGGGTGGGAACCTACACAGATATAGAGGCGCTCCCACAAACTCAAGGCGCTCCCGCAGCCGAACCCGAATTTTTACGCTCCTTGGCGCGCTCTGAAGCTAACTTCCGCTCCCAAAATATGTGCGAAGCCAGGGCGGTAACGGATGCTGGGCAGGAGTTGCAGGCGATCGAGCGGTTTACAAATCTGTTGAGCCAGCGCGCGGGTAACTTGTGCGAATTGTTGCAAGCGATCGCGGACGCGACTGTAGAGGCGCTCGCCGGAGCTGAATTTTGCCTGGTGGCGCTCCCGGAGTGCGATTGCAGCGGCCTCAAACTCAGCGCAGTCGGGGGCGCGTCAAACTTTGAGAAAGGCCAAACCCCGCACGTACAAGACAAGCTGCTGCTGAGGGCGTTTGCGACGGGAGAGTCTCAACTGTGGCGCTGTGAGTCGGGCGGCTCGGTGCCGGCGGCGGCCTGTGCTGCGGCGATCGAGTCGGGGGATACGGGGCGTTTGGGCGTTTTGGCGATCGGCAACGTCCAAGACAGCACGGCCATTGACCCGGGATCTGTGCAACTGCTGGCGGTGATGGGAAAACAAGCTGCGATCGCGATTAACAGGGCCCGGGCGATGGAAAAATTAAAAAAGCAGGAACAGCTTTTAGAGTTGCAAAACGAGCTGCTAATTCGCCAGCAGGAAGAACTGGAAAATCAGGCCCGGCGCATTCAACAGCAAAAATTGCAACTGCTAGAAGCAGCAAAGTTAAAATCGCAATTTTTGGCCACCATTTCCCACGAATTGCGAACTCCCATGAATGCGATTATCGGCTTTTCCCAATTGCTGCTGCGCCAGCACAAACCACTGCTGAGTGCCCATCAAACAGACATGGTGGGGCGGATTTTAAATAACGGCAAAAACCTGCTAGTGCTGATTAACGATATCCTCGATCTCTCCAAAATCGAGAGCGGCCGCACAGAATTAGAAACTGAAGAATTTGATTTAGCCCAGTTAGTAATGGAGGCCGCCCTGGAATTCGGAAATCAAGCCGCCGACAAGAATGTGGCAATGTCCGTCAGCGCGTGCTTGCAGGATCGGTTTATAGTTAATGACAAGTTGCGCCTGCGGCAAGTTTTGGTCAATCTGATTTCCAACGCGGTTAAATTCACGCATCAGGGCAGCATTTGCATTGAGGTGGGGGAATTAAAGTGCGATCGGCTAACGATCGCCGTTCGGGATACAGGAATCGGCATCTGTGAAACCGAGCTGCCCCACATTTTCGACAAATTCCATCAAGCCGACCAAAGCACAACCCGCCCATATCCAGGCACCGGTTTAGGACTAGCGATTAGTGCCTCGTTAGTCAAGATGATGAACGGCACAATTGCAGTCGAAAGTCAACCCAAAAAAGGTTCGAGATTTGCGATCGAAATTCCTCGAAAAATTCACCCTAAAAAGCCATAGAAGAAGTCATTAGTCATTAGTCATTAGTCATTAGTTGTCAGTCATCAGGAAGAAGGAAGAAGGAAGAATAGTTCGCGATCGCACTCCTTCGTCACTTCATATCATATTCCCTCGAACCACCACAATAAAATTGGTTCGTAGTGAGGACTTTAGTCCTCATAAAAACTGAGGACTAAAGTCCGATGCTGCGAACATACTACATAATTAGGTTCTGCATCCAGGAGCAATTTAGCAAAGATTAAAACCGGAGTTAGCATACAAACCTGCGGACATTTCGGAGGTTTACTCATGCCCGCTAATTATATCGTATCCTATCGATTAACCACAATCAAATTCGATCGCGCGTGCGGACTAGAGTCCTCCGCATGAGAGCGGACTTTCGGGCGCACTACCAACAGGAGCGGTTTCAACCGCCCCGTCTTATTTTCTAAAGACTAGAAGTTTTCCCAACTTCGGCCTGAGTAGCAATTGGTTTAACATCGGTGTAGCCCATATTATTAGCTACATCGCGCAGCACCGAAATTTGCTGTTCAAACTCAAGACCTTCAATTTGACTCAACACGCCATTCACAGCCTCAGTTGCCTCATATCCTTCGGGGATATCGACAATTCTTTCCCCCATACCAATAGCCCAAGCATACCAAACCAACAACTGATTGTTAGCAGTTAAAGCTCCGTAAGCGTGAGAATAAGGCGTGTCGGATCGGTTGACAATACCTCGCATGATATTTAGTTGTTGGTCGTGGGAAAGGTTGTAAAAATCATTCAGCAGCACCGGAGCTAATTCTGGTTCGGCGGCGGCGGGAGCGGCTGGTGTAATTGAGTCTCCCATTTTTTCATAAACAAAGTAGAGCAGCGCCAGTTTTTCATCTGTACCCAACCCGTTGATTTTTTCAACCATGTTTTGAGTGTCGTTGGAAAGAGCGTGAGAATTGGTCGCGGCGGGTGAGTTCATAAATAAAATTCCTTAAAAAATGCTTCCCGAATATATAAATATCAACATTTGTCAGTACAAGTCACCATCCCCCAGAGGTAATGCGATTTTAGATTTGAGATTTGAGATTTTAGATGAAAAAAGAGGGAAGGACTTAGTATGTATGGGTTTGGAGCTTGCATACAGTTGCATTATTTTCGTAAACCGGTGTAATGCTGAGCCGCCACCCTAGAATAAATCATCCTTGAGATAGAAGCCAGCGATACATCTGCGGGTAGATGAAAAAGCCTGGGATTTAAGTAAGGATAAATATATTGAATTGTTAAATAAAAGTAGCAAGGAGTCGGCGATGTCGGAAATAAATACAGAATTAGATAACACTCAAACATTTGACGCTGCTCAGATAACTGAAAGCGTGGAAGCTGGAGAACAAAAGTTGCCGACGGTTGATGTATCTGCAGACTACGAAGCTTCAAAAGAATTCAGCGTTAGTGAAATCGATCGCACGAGTGCCGGCGCCGAAGCCGCCGCCGCTGCAACTGCACCTAAATTTGAGATTCCCGCTGCTAAAGAAATCCCAATGCCGGCAGATGCACAGGGCAATCCCGATGATTTTCGGTCGATGGCTAAGGAAGTTAACCCCGCAGGTGCACCGGGTAATGTTACTGACGATTTGGTGCAAAAAGCCATTGAAATGGGTACTCCCGGCAGCTAATTTAGAAATGCTCAATTGAGTGAGCGAAAAGACCGCCAGGGACTGAAGTCCCTGGCTAATAGCTCAAGTCCTCTGAAGAGGACTGAAGAATTCATCAGTCCTCTTCAGAGGACTTGCAGCTCTGAGGCAGGGGTTTTAACCCCTGCCGGACTGTGGGTATAACGTTAAGTTTATACCTGCGAACATTTAAGTGTCGCTAAAGGCTTGGTTTTAGGTCGATCGCCCGACAGATTTGGCCGATCGCGCGATCGCCCAAAATTTCGACTACCAAATCCACGCGATCGCCCTCAAGCATCGACTGAATAAATAACTCAGGATGCAGCGCTTTCCAGAAATATTCGACAAACCGATTAATTTCGTCCTCTGACATTCCCGACTTCCCCGCCGCCATCATTTCCCGTTCCGCCTGATTGCGCCACACTTGAGAAAGGCGGTAATCTCGGGGATACAAAACCATCAACCGATCTAATCGGTTCCACAGCGGCAAATAGTCGTGCAGCTTCCCATTCATATCGCGCGCAAACTGACAGTCAGCTTCTGTGGAAATTGGAAACGGTGCAGCCGCCAAAAACTCCTTCAATTTGGCATCAGCGACTGGATTCACGCCGACAAACCAACCTTCAAACAGTACAATATCCGCACCGGAAATAATTTCGGGTTGACTTCTATCTCCCGCACCTCCCCAGGCTGATTTGTCAAAGCGGGGAATTTCTATTTTTGGACGGTCAACTGCTGCTAATTCGCGAG
The DNA here is from genome assembly GCF_036705795.1 of Microcoleus sp. ARI1-B5. Classification (NCBI taxonomy): domain Bacteria; kingdom Bacillati; phylum Cyanobacteriota; class Cyanophyceae; order Oscillatoriales; family Microcoleaceae; genus Microcoleus; species Microcoleus sp. ARI1-B5. The sequence continues at coordinate 281,136 of NZ_JAUBVK010000002.1, read as the reverse complement.
TTTGAGCAGCGCGCAACTCATCTAAAACGGAGATTCCCAAGTCAATATCGTGAGTGCCGGGAGGGCCGCGCCAAATTAAACGCGGGTCGGCTTTTTGGAGCTTTTGGCGATCGGCATAAGTCTTGTAAAGGTCGTCTAAAGAAAGGCTGACTGTAGAATATCCCAATTTTCCCAGAATCAGCCTCAAAACTCGGCATAAAGTAGTTTTTCCCGTTCCTTGCCCTCCTAAAATTCCTTGAATGAGAGGACGCTTTAAACTTTGTTTTTGTGTCGATAATTGGATTGCCAGCGGCAGCCAAAGATTCCACAAAGTTTCGAGAAAAACAGTAGACTTTACCGGGAAAGTATGCAGTTCGTCAACCAGAGAAAAGAATAAATCGGTTTTGTGGCGGACAACATCGGCTGCACTGTCAGGATTAATGTTAAAAGCGCGCGATCGCACATCATCGGCAAGTTCCCAAGAGGCGAGGCGATCGCAATCTGGAGCGCTCGGGCGATCGCCAGTTTGCCATCGGTGTAAAATTTCAACAGGCGTTACAGTCGAGCCAACCATTTTAGATTTTAGATTTTAGATTTTAGATTTTAGAATTCAAGGATGGGAGGATTGGAGGATGGGAGGATGGGAGGATTGAAGACTTGAAGAATTTAAGAATTTTGTATCAGTTTGGAGCGTGCATGGAGTGGCATTATTTTTTTTAAACTTGTATCCAGGACTTACGGAAAGAAACCGGGTTTCTCTGAAAAATCTTCGTTTCTCAACTAAACATCTACGAAGAAACCCGGTTTCTGACCTCGGCGTGCGTCCTGGACTGGTATCAAAACTTTCTAAGCCGAGGCTGATTTTGGGCAAATAATCTCTGCAACCGACAAATATTTTACTATTTTTTAAGAGCCAAGTTTGAAAGCTTCTACAAATAAATTGTAAGTCAGGCCAATTTTCAGAGCATTGAGCATTTCCACCCACAAAGAACCGCCAGCGGGGCGCCTGCTGCCGTAAACCAGCCGGTTCGCCAGCTCCGTCAAAAATACCAACAGCCCCCCCGCGATAATATCCCAATCAGCGGATTGTCCGGCGATGGTAGAAATAGCTGTTCCCAAAAAAGTGCCGAACAGCAGGCTAATTACCAGGAGCGAAATCCGCCGCCAAGGATTGCTCAGCCAGTTTCCCAATTGCTCGCCCAGAACATCAATCAATCTGTTAATTCGGGTATTCTGCATAGAACTTAAAAGTTATGCCGATGATTACAAAAATGCCGGTCGCCAACAACTCCCAATCTTGACCGGGGTCAGTATGCTGCCATATAAAATCTAAAATTTAACATCTAAGATGGTATTGTGCGATCGCCCAGTTATCGCTCTTAACAGTCAAGTAATTAAGTGTAGCTCGATCTTGGGGCACAGCAGCCCCGGGTTCTACATTAAACATAGTTATGACTAATTGCGGGTGTGCAGCCTATCCTTTAAAGCATAAAATTTATGAAGCTTAAAATTTACCAGATATTAATTGGAGCGACGATCGTCCTAATTACAGGAATGTTTCTCGGACGTTTTGAAATCACCATCTCCAACGGTGCAAACCGGCCGAGCGATTTGCGCTCCCCAGCCACCGCACTCCCCCCAACACCCCCCGTTTCCCCAGTCGCCACAGCTTCCCCAGACACCGCTCAAGGGCGCAAAGCCGACTTACCCCCAGAACCAGAAGAAGAAAGCAATTCCTCAATCCCTGCAAATGCCGCATCCGCCGGCAGCCTGCGCGTCAGCAACCGCAGCGAACACCCGGTGCGAGTGGCGCTGCTGTCGAAACGGGAAGCCGAGAAATCCTACGCCAAACCGGCTCACTGGGATTTTGCACCCGGGGAAGGCGGCGGCAAGGGACTGATGCTATCGCTGCCGGAGGGCAAGTTACAAGTCAAACAGGGAGACATTCTGGTGGTTTTTGCTCAGGATGGTTCCCGCCGCTACTGGGGGCCTTACGTCGCCGGAGAGACAGCCTCGCCCGCTTGGAACGCCACAGCCGGAGAATGGCATTTAACTTTGCAGCCTTGAAGGAAGAAGGAAGAAGTCCGATGGAAGTCGGAAGAAGGAAGAAGACATACATAGCAAGCTGGATCGATCGATATGTGACGGATTAAGTGGATTTTACTGAGGTGCGCCCCGATATTTTGGTTGAGAAACCCGGTTGCTCAGCTATTGTTGAGAGCGGTGCAAGAGGTGAGTTGAAGGGGGTGCGATCGAATTCCCAGTTTCGAGAAGGCAATTTTTCGGTAGACTTCTATGCGAGTTAAAATTTTAAATCTAAAATCGCAGGAAGTTTGGGTGAAGGAAGTTATTAAAAATTTGTCAGAATATTACAGGAATCGCCCGTTAGCGAAGCCCTCGAAGAGGATGGCACCTTTGTTGCTGTCGCTGCTGTGGCTGTGCGCGATCGCCTGGGTGGCTTTCTTGTGGAATCTCGGCAACATCGGCTTAGTTGACGAAACCGAACCGCTGTTTGCTGAAGCCGCCCGTCAAATGACGGTGACAGGGGATTGGATCACTCCTTATTTCAACGGCGAAACCAGGTTTGACAAGCCGCCGTTGATTTACTGGCTGATGGCGGTGGCTTACCGCACTCTGGGGGTGAACGAGTGGGCTGTGCGCCTTCCGTCGGCCTTGTGCGCGATCGCCCTGACTTGCCTCGGATTCTATACCCTATCGAAGACAGAAGGTTTCCGAAGGAAGAAGGAAGAAGGAAGTTCGGCAACGAGCACGCGATCGGATGTAACGGATGTAAGGGAGAAGTCTGAGGGAATATTTTCCCAATCTCCCAATCTCCCCCTCTCCCAAACTCCCACTCCCCCCCTCTCCCCCTCTCCCCCTCTCCCGCTGTTTCTTTCTACTCCTTGGATTGGTGCGGCGCTAATCGCTTTAAATCCCCAAACTATTGCCTGGGGGCGGACTGGCGTTTCAGATATGCTATTAGTCGCCTGTATGTGTTCGGCACTTCTGGCATTTTTCCTCGGTTACACGCTAGAAGAACAGAGAGAAAAAGCAGAATTTCCCACAGTTTCTGCTGCGCGATTTCCCAATAAATGGTATCTGACTTGTTACGTACTAATTGCCTTAGCAATTCTGGCTAAGGGGCCTGTGGGAATTGTCGTACCAGCGCTGATTGTTGGTAGCTTCGGGCTGTATTTGGGAAATTTTCGACAACTTTGGCGCGAAATGCGTCCGCTGTCGGGAATCTTGATTATTTTGGCGATCGCCCTGCCTTGGTACATTCTGGTGATATTAGCCAACGGTGAAACTTATATTGACAGTTTTTTCGGCTATCACAATTTCCAGCGTTTTACTGGAGTAGTCAACAAGCACTCGGCGCCTTGGTATTTTTACTTTTTTGTAGTGCTAGTTGGTTTTGCGCCTTGGTCGATTTATTTGCCCGTGGCGATCGCCCGTACCCGTTTTTGGCAGCGCAGTTACTGGCGCCGCCAACCGCGATCGGCACAGTTAAGTTTATTTGCCCTATTTTGGTTCGCCTGCATCTTTGGCTTTTTCACGATCGCCGTGACAAAATTGCCCAGTTATGTATTGCCTTTACTGCCGGCCGCTGCGATTTTGGTAACGCTGCTGTGGAGCGATATTATTGCAGGTAATGAACCAAAAAACCGACTGGCAAAGTTAGAAAAAAAACCGAATTGTTTACCGCGAGGGCTGTTAGTTACATACATTTTCAATGTCGTATTTTTATTGATTGTAGCCGGAGCAACTTTCTACTGCTACCACTGGCTGGGAGACGATCCGGCAATGCCCAATTTTCCCCAAGCAATTCAGGAGTCGGGATTGCTGATTGTCGGCGGTGCGATTTGGATAACTGCGGCTGGGGCGATCGCGCTTTTACTCTGGAAGCGGCAACAACGCTGGATTTTGGTTGCTAACTTCATCGGGTTAGTAGCATTTATCATCTTTGGTCTTACTCCCGCCTACAATTTAGTCGATATCAACCGCCAGTTACCTCTGAGAGAGTTAGCGAAGGTTGTTCTTCAACAAAAACTGCCTGGAGAAGAGTTGATGATGATTGGTTTCTGGAAACCAAGTTTAGTTTTTTATACCCAAGATCCTGTTACTTTCTACCGACTTCCCAGAGGGGCGAAGGACTACATCGAGGAATCCAACAACCATACTTCTCCGACGATTATGGTGTTGGGATATCCACACAAGTTTGTGGAATTCGGATTGCAGCCAAATCAATATCAGTTGTTGGACAGTCGGGGCGCGTACCAACTCGCCAGGGTTCCGAGAAAGGCGTTTTTGAAATAGTGTATTGTACTGCGGCTTTGGCAATTGAAAGTCATTCATATAAAGTATGATGTTGAAGTTGCGGTATAATCTAGTCAACAGCGATAATAGATAGGATGCCATTTTAATTGTAAGAGTGTGGTAGCCATGACGCTTGTTACTCGATCGCGCGTTAGCGAAGCCCTCGAAGAGGATCGCCAAGTTGAAAACCTTGTCTGCCAGCGAGCAAGATGCCCTCGCTTCAATGATTCTGGAAGAACTGGAAGACGATATGCGCTGGGATAAAGCATTCTCCCGTTCCCCAGATGCTCTTGCTAAACTCGCAGCCACCGCAATGGCTGAGTATCATGCAGGTCAAACCCAAGAACTCGATCCAGAAACATTGTGAAGTCACGCACTACAACCGAGTTCCGCAGATTATTTGCTGATTTACCCGAACAAGTTCAACAGCAGACACGCGCGGCGTATCGCCAGTTCAAGGAAGACCCAAGTCATCCAAGCCTGCGTTTCAAGAAGGTGCATCCAGACTTACCAATCTACTCAGCCCGAATTAGCAAAAACTATCGAGCAGTTGGTCAGTTGGATGGAGACACTGCAATCTGGTTTTGGGTTGGTTCACCCTCCGTGTACGACAAGTTTCTGGGGCAGTTGTAGCAGTGTCTGCCGCCAGCCAATATCAATTAGAAAAGTGTATTTAGACAAGTGGAAAATTATGATCCCAATTAATGAAGCTCAACAGCAGTTGCAGCAGTTAATAGATTCCGTGAGTCAGTCGCATCAACCGATCGCGATCGCAGGACAGACTAGCAATGCAGTCTTATTATCTGAATCTGATTGGGCATCGGTTGCCCGTGAAACACTGTATTTGCTGTCAGTACCGGGGATGCGGGAATCGATTCGGGAAGGACTGGCAACACCAATTGAGGAGTGCGATCCTCTTCTGCAAGCTTCGCTAACGGGAGTTACAGTGGTGAGTTGGGATCTGGTATACACCAAACAGGCACAAAAAGATGCCAAAAATCTGGCTTCTAGCAATTTACGAGACAAAGCGCAAACGTTACTCGACATCATTCAAACCAATCCGTTTCAGAATCCGCCACCCTACGAGAAATTGGTGGGAGATTTGGCAGGTGCATATTCACGGCGAATCAACATTCAGCATCGTCTGGTGTACGAGGTGATTGAGTCTGAGAATACGGTGAAAATTTTGCCGGTGTGGACGCATTATGAGTAGTGTTTCTAATCGGTTAAGCAATACAGGGGTAGAGCGATCGCAGCCTTGGAATAAACAGGGCGATCGAATCTGGGCTTTCCGGCCCGCGCCACAAGAGTTTAAGTAAACAGTAGCTGACAAATTAAATGCGCGACAGCTTAGGACAATATTGGCTGTGGAAACGAAAAATCTCGGAAGCAACCGGGTTTCTGAGGAGGATTGCGTAAATCTCGAACTAATGACTGATGACAGACGGCTACTAAAAGATGACTAATGAATTAGGATTTAGGATTTAGGATTTAGGATTTAGGATTTAGGATTTATGGACGCACTAATCGGCAAAAGTTTACAGGGCGGAAAATATACCCTCGAACAAGAACTGGGGCGAGGCGGCTTTGGGATTACTTTCAGGGCAAATCACCGGTATTTAGGACAGCCGGTGGTGATTAAAACCCTCAACGAATCTCTGCGGCGCGATCCCAAATTTGCCGAGTTCGATCGCAAATTCCAAGACGAAGCAAGGCGGTTGGCTTCCTGCGTCCATCCGAATATAGTGCGCGTCAGCGACTTCTTTGTCGAAGACGGACAGCCTTACATGGTAATGGACTACATAGCCGGTCAGAATTTGGGCGATGTAGTCGGTACAAACAATCCCCTCCCAGAAAATCTCGCAATTCTCTACATCACTCAAATTGGGGCTGCTTTGAAAGCAGTTCATCAAAAGGGTTTGCTGCACCGAGATGTCAAGCCGCAAAACATTCTCTTGCGCCAAGGTACCCAGGAAGTCGTGCTGATTGATTTTGGCATTGCCCGCGAGTTTACAAACGGTGCAACCCAAAATCACACTAATATGGTGTCCGACGGTTACGCACCCCCAGAACAGTATTTCGCCCAAGGAAAATATACGCCAGCTACCGATGTTTACGGGCTGGCGGCGACGCTTTACACTTTACTGACAGCACAGGTGCCGGTGGCTGCAATTTTGCGTACCAGCCAGCCGATGCCTTCACCCCGGGACTTGCGGCCTCAAGTGAGTCCTACTGTCAGTCAAGCGGTGATGCGGGGGATGACTGTAGAGGCTCAAAATCGCCCTGCTAGCGTGGATGAGTGGTTGTCGCTGCTGCACGGGCAGGGTGCAGCAGCGTCGCCGGACACCGGGCCGACGGTGGCGGTGATGCCGGGACACGGCCCTCAGTCGCCTGCAACTCTCAAAACAGCGCCTGCTGCGGTGACGAATGGGGAAGGAAACCGCAAGGTTTGGTTGATTTTGGGGTTGGTGGCGATCGCACTTCTATTCGCTGGTTTAGTGGGTGTGGCGAGGGTTTTCCTCAACCGGCAGTCTCCCGATCCTGCACCCGTGGCGAAGGACGATCGCACTTCCACCCCCGCAGATCCAGAGGCGCGCACGGGCCCCGCACCAATTCCCACTCCAACACCCGCACCAATTCCCCCTCGCCGAGAAACTCCGCCGCCTGCTGCTGAAACTCCAACTCCGGCCCCAACTCCAACTCCAACTCCAACTCCGGCCCCAACTCCAACTCCAACTCCGGCCCCAACTCCGGCCCCAACTCCAGCCCCAACACCTGAGGCTGCCGAACCCACACCAACGGAAAAACTGGTTGACAAGGAGTTGCCGCCCGATCGATCGCCCCCACCCAGCGAACTACCAGGAACCGGTTATCAGAAGACTCCCACTATCCCAGGGTTTGCGGTGGGTACGCCGGAAAGTCAGATTGTAAGTGCATTGGGAGATCCGACTGACTCTCAATCCCGCGGCTATTGGCCCAATACTCGCACCGCACTTTACGAATTGCTGCCGAACCGGGTGACTCTCGGCTATATTTACGATCGCGATTCCGACAAGTTAGTGCAAACAGAGGGTTCTTTTGCCCCGACGGTGGACGATTTGGTAGTGCGAACCGCCTTAAACGGGATGGTGGGCGGCGCCGATCGGGAGATTTTGGAAGGGTTCCGGGACGTGCAGCAGCGCCGCACCAATCGGTTTAATTTTCAGAAAGGTTCGTTGAAAGGGACGATCGAACGCAACGAGCGCGATCGGATTTACATCGGCGTTTGGGACGAAAATTTGCATTAAACTTGTTGGGAATACCTGCTGAGCTTTGTTAGGACTCATGCACGGGTGTTCAGAAACCGGGTTTTTTCACGAAAATATTTGCGCAAAATCCTCATTCTCACAGTTGGCGATCGCAAGTGTCACAATACTTAAAGGTTTTTTAGGTACGTAGTTGCGATGAAAGCGAAGACAGCGCAACTACGTACCTTTTTTAATGTGTCTCGGTTAAAAAACCCGGTTTCTTGGTTGGTAGTGCGACCTGGACTATTTGCCAAACAATCCCCAATCCCCAATCCCCAATCCCCAATCCAAAATCTAAAATCTAAAATCGATTGACGTTACACAAAATATTGGCTATGATTAAAGAACGCACGAGGGGCTGTAATGGTTTCGACAGGGTGGCGAAAGCTGCTCCGTGATGCAGGTCGAGAGGGAGTCTACTCTCGTTAATATCGGCTCAAAAAAAATAGTAAATGCGAACAACATCGTTCCTTTCGCTCGCAAAGCCGTAGCTGTAGCCTAAAAACTTCTCTAGCTTGGTTCAGAGTGTATGCCACCTTACTCCGTTAACGGTAGCATAACAACCCCCAACGGATGCCCTAGCTAGACGTTTCTAGTCGGCTAGCCGGGAAAGCAATCACTAGAAAATCCCCCCATTTGGGATAAAGATGGTTCCCGCCCTGAGGATCAGAGGGGATAAACCTGTGAACGATCGGAAGGTAAATACCCGCTTTGGACGGCAGTTCGATTCTGCCCAGTTCCATCGCAAAGGTGACGTAAAATCAATGGTTGAAGCCATTTGAAAGTCGCTTTACAACATTCAAAGGGCCCGCGAGTTAACTCGCGGGCCCTTTTGTTTGGCATTCAATCTTGATTCAATCTAAAATCTAGAATCTAAAATCTAAAATCTAAAATCTAAAATCTAAAATCTAAAATCTAAAATCGTATAAGTTACCAACCCATTAGCTAGCTTGGGGGATCAGATAATTAGAACTTCACCCGTCCGTGCGTTCGTCGGGGCCCTCGGGCGATATACTTATAGGCGGTAAAGCATTAAAAATCTTTACAAAGTCCCCGCTCTCTAAGCCTACTCCTACGAAGGACGGGTGAAAAATTATATGGCGATCGCTCAAAAGCTGGAAAAATGAACCCAGGAATTGACTTACAAGGAAGTTTCGTAGAAGCCCTCATCAATTTGGGCTTACCGGCAGACATCGCCCACGTGCTTTGGCTACCGCTGCCGATGTTGCTGATGATTGTCGGTGCTGTTTTCGGGGTACTGACTAGCGTCTGGCTAGAGCGGAAAATTTCCGCCGCCGCTCAACAGCGGATCGGCCCAGAATTCATCGGCCCTCTGGGAGTGCTCGCACCCGTAGCCGACGGCCTGAAGTTGGTATTCAAAGAAGACATTGTACCGGCAAAAGCTGACGCGCTGCTGTTCACGCTCGGCCCGGTAATTGTCGTGATTCCAGTGTTTCTGTCCTACTTGATCGTGCCCTTCGGAGAGCATATGCTGATCGCCGATATGGGGACAGCAATATTTCTGTGGATTGCCCTGTCTAGCATTCAGCCGATCGGCTTGCTGATGTCGGGCTATGCTTCTAACAACAAATACGCCCTCCTCGGCGGACTCAGAGCAGCCGCTCAATCCCTCAGCTACGAAATTCCTCTAGCTTTGGCAGTATTGGCAGTTGTGATGATGTCCAACAGCTTAAGTACGATCGACATCGTACACCAACAAGCCGGCTACGGCATCGTCGGCTGGAACGTCTGGCGCCAGCCCGCAGGTTTCCTAATTTTCTGGATCTCAGCACTGGCAGAATGCGAACGGTTGCCCTTTGACCTTCCTGAAGCAGAAGAAGAATTGGTAGCAGGATATCAGACTGAGTACACGGGCATGAAATTTGCTCTGTACTACATCGCTTCCTACGTTAACCTCGTCCTTTCTTGCCTGCTAGTAGCCGTTTTGTACCTCGGCGGCTGGGAATCTCCGATTCCCGTCGGAGTCATCACAAATGCCCTGGGATTGAGCGAGACGACTCCTTGGTTGCAGGTAATTACAGGCTTGCTGGGCATTACAATGACCATGCTCAAAGCCTACTTTTTCCTGTTTCTGGCAGTGCTGCTGCGCTGGACTCTGCCGCGAGTTCGGATCGACCAATTGCTCAATTTGGGATGGAAGTTTTTGCTTCCCGTTGCTTTAGTTAATTTGCTATTGACCGCAGCTTTGAAGCTTGCCTTTCCCTTTGCTTTTGGCGGTTAATTTATAATAGGTAAAGGGCAACAGCTAAAAAAATAGCTGTTAACCAATTACCTATTATCAGTTAGCAATTACCAAAAACTCAAGTACAGAGAGAGAACACGATGCTAAAATTCCTCAATCAAGTAGGCGAATACGCCAAAGAGACTCTTCAAGCTGCCAAGTATATCGGTCAAGGGCTATCTGTTACTTTTGACCACATGAGACGCCGGCCGATTACGGTGCAGTATCCTTACGAGAAACTAATTCCTTCCGAACGTTTCCGGGGCCGAATTCACTTTGAATTTGACAAGTGCATTTCCTGCGAAGTCTGCGTTCGAGTTTGTCCGATCAATTTGCCTGTGGTGGATTGGGAATTTAACAAAGAAACTAAGAAGAAACAGCTCAAGCACTACAGTATTGATTTTGGGGTGTGTATCTTCTGCGGCAACTGCGTAGAATATTGTCCGACAAATTGTTTGTCGATGACAGAAGAATACGAGTTGGCGGCTTACGAACGTCACGAGTTGAATTTTGACAACGTGGCCCTCGGACGTTTGCCGTACAAGGTTACAGATGACCCGATGGTGACACCGATGCGGGAATTCGCTTATTTGCCGAAAGGTGCGATCGACCCTCATGAAGTTTCCTACACCGATCGCCGCGCTGGTCTGCGCCCAGAGGAAATTCAGGAAAGTAAGTAATTAGTCATTAGTCAGCAGTCATCAGTCATTAGTGAAATAACCAACTATTAATGACTGCTATAGCAACCGATGAAAGTCGATTAGGACAAATTGTAGGGGCGGGCTCACCAACAGATAAAGGCACCCAGCCTAGATATATATAAACCCGCTCCTCTCCACTATCCTGGCTGCTGCTATAACTAATGAGTAAAAACGAACAAGAGAAAACTAATGATTGAGGATTAAAGATTGTGAATCTAGCCGAAGGGGTTCAAATTGTTTCATTTGGCATATTGGCTGTAATGATGATTGCAGGAGCATTAGGAGTAGTCCTATTCTCCAACATCGTTTACTCAGCATTTTTGCTGTGCGCCGTATTTACCAGCATTGCCGGTATGTACCTGTTGCTGAATGCTGATTTTGTCGCAGCCGCGCAAGTCTTGATTTATGTTGGTGCGGTTAACGTCTTAATTTTGTTTGCCATCATGTTGGTAAACAAGCGAGAAGACTTCCGCACAATTTCCAACGCTTGGGTGCGTCAAGTAGCAACGGCAGTGGTTTGTGCTGGTTTGTTTGCACTTTTGGGTACGATGGTAGTGTCTACTCCTTGGGCGATTGTGGCGACGGCGGGAGCACCTGCTGAAAGTTCGATCGTGACGATCGCCAAACACTTCTTCACGGACTATTTGCTGCCTTTCGAGTTAGCATCAGTGTTTTTGTTGATGGCAATGGTGGGAGCAATTGTCTTGGCGCGCCGCGATTTCTTTGCGGATGAACTGTCAAGTAATTTATCAGAAACACCAGCTTTTAGTTTACCAGAACGGCCGCGCGAATTAGTTTCGGCCGGCGATGTTTCTGCACCGGAAACAAAGTAATTGTAGGGTGCGCACTGCGCACCTATCTTTTAGTCAGGCGAGAAACCTGGTTTCTGTTCGCAGCCTCTGTATCTGCCTGTTTTGTAGTAATTTAGACTGAGAGCAACTCCAAAAATTTATGCAACTGCAACTCCAGTATTTCCTGTTATTAGCTGCTGCGCTTTTCTGCATTGGCATTTACGGTTTAATTACCAGCCGAAACGCCGTGCGGGTATTGATGTCGATCGAGTTGATGCTGAATGCAGTCAATCTCAACCTGATGGCTTTTTCTAACTATCTTGACCCCGTACAGATTAAAGGTCAAGTATTTACTGTGTTTGTAGTTACGGTAGCGGCTGCTGAGGCCGCCGTCGGTTTGGCGATCGTCTTGGCGATTTACCGCAACCGCAATACCGTAGACATGGAAGAGTTTAATTTGCTGAAGTGGTAATTAGTCAGTTGGCCATAGGCAGTAGGCATTGGTGTCAACTTAAGACTGAAAACCTATGTAAATCTCCCTGGTAGTCGAGTCTAGAACCCCCTAAATCTACGCCGCACCGCGATACTGAGGGATACCCCTCTGGCAATAGTCGCTCCCCTTAATAAGTGGGACTTTGAGAAATACTCTTGTCCCCCCCATGTTTTGGGGGGCTTCACGATTTTTTTGTTATTTGCCTCTCGGAAGGACTTTCTTAGCCCGATCGCGATCGAGTAAACAAACAAACATTTCGCTCTTCCTCTATACAAATATGCGCTGGAATCCGATTCAATTTACCATCACTTCTTTAGCTGTTTGTTTACTGTGCGTTTTACCTTTTGGTAGCTACTTTGCGGTGGCTTCTTGGGCTACCAATGCGCGACCAGGTTATTCTCAGCATCAAGTTATTCTGCCGGCCCTAACCTCTACTAACCATCTTCCCTCCCAACTCCCAACTGCCCAACGTTGGTTGAATCATGTGCAGAATGAACTTCTTCCCTTCTGGAGGATGCCGACTGCCTTAGGAGATCCAATCGGCAATTTCCCTTCAATTCGTTGTAACGATGGAACACTGCTTGACCGTAGCAATCCCTGCGCGGAAATTAAAGACAACAGTTGGCTAATGATGGATCGCAACTATGTTGTTTCTATATCTCGGCAGATCTATGGCTATGGAGTCGCTTTCCACTTAACAGGTGACGCCAAGTATTTGCAGTATGCGAAAGCAGGTGTAGATTATCTGCGTCAGAACAGTTTCGATCGCCAACATGGCGGAGTCTATGCCTTCTGGGATGGTGAAACAAAGTCCTGGCAACCATCGGTTGAGTACCGCAATCCTCAAGAACTGGCTTATTCTCTTCTGGGCATCAGCTTTTACTACTACTTGACCCGTGACCCAGAAGTCTTGCCCGACATTCTAGCCGTTAAAGATTATATTCTCAAAACATACTATAACCCAAAACTGAAGGCGCTACAGTGGCAGTTAAAAGACGGAGACGATGCGAAAGCTCTGGATAAGCGTTTGACTGCTCAACTAGACCAGATGAACGCATACATGGTTCTGATTACTCCAATCCTGCCTGAACCATACCAAGCGGAATGGAAACAGGATTTGGTAGATATTTCAAATATTATGCTTAACCAATTCTATTCTCCTAATGATAATTTGTTTTTTTATGTCGCAAATTCACCCTTAGATAGGGATATCCAAAACACAAAAGTTGATTTTGGACACACTATCAAAGCGATGTGGATGATCCGTATGGCTGGTTTACTTAGTGGCAACCAGACACTCGTCAAGTTTGCCGAAAAAAATGGATCGAAGGTTCTAGAACGAGCCTATCTCCCTAAATCGGGTTCCTGGGCATCCGAAATCAATCAGATGGGTAAAGTTAACGTAAATAAAGATTGGTGGGTCTATGCAGAACTCGACCAATTTGCTGCCTCCCTGGCTCTAGAAAACCAATCTTTAGCAATTTACCTTCCACAAACTTACGATTACTGGTTCAACTATTTTGTCGATCGGAAGTACGGTGAAGTTTGGACGGGCGTTGATGATTCAACGAACAAACCTCTTCAGGAGCTACCCAAACAGTGGCCTTGGAAAAATGCTTACCATTCTTTTGAACGCGCTCTAATTGGCTATATTACGACCTGTCAGTTTCATCAGGAACCAGTGGTACTGTACTATGCCTTCAAGCAAAGGCCATCGGTTAATACAATCCGACCCTATTTCTATAAAGGTAAGATTGATAAAATCGAACCTGTGACTAATCAAGAAACAGACAGTTTATACAGAATCAACTTCTCAGATATTCATTAAGATATGTACATAAATTAATCAAGTGCGATCGCGGAGATGGGTTTTGAGTGTGCGTAGGAACTAGGGCGTGTTTTCAAACCCTTATATCCCTCCCAGCCCCCCTTCAAAAGGGAGAAGCAAAGACATCAAAGTGGGTCTTTTTAAGGGGGATTTAGGGGAATCTTCGAGCCGTGAAGTTCACAATCAGTAGTTTGAAAACACGCCCTAGCGGGGTTCGGGAAGACTGTAGAAGGAAGACAGTAGACTGACTAAATATTAATGACTGATGACTGATGACGGCAGGACTACTGACTAATGACTTCTAGTAATTTCTAGAGTAATTCTACCCCCGAAATCAGGGATAGGGGCAGCAGGTTTCGAGAGTTGTAGTTTAACTTTCTCTACTAACGGTAGTTGTAAAAGCGCTTGGGCGATCGCATCTGCTAACCGTTCGATCAATAAAAACTTGGAGTTTTTGACTAACTCTTGAATCAGAGTAATGGCACTCCGGTAATCCAGAGTATGTTCAATATCATCACTTTTTCCAGCTTTCGATAAATCTAGCCAGAGAGTGACATCCACTTCAAACCACTGCCCCAACACTTGCTCCTCCGGCAAATAGCCCGTGTAGCCGTAGCAGCGAATTCCTGTAAGTTGAATAGAATCCATTGTGAAATAAACTAAAAGTGCATTGCATATACTAATTTACATTGGAACCAGATAAATTTCTCTGTCCTCTCTCTTCTCTGCGTTCTCTGCGCCCTCTGCGGTTCGATCGCTCTTATTCTATCTTTAATATCAAAGCTGCTCTCCCTTCTCCAACCTGTCCAGAAAATCCTCAGCAACCTGACACCATTTATTTCTCATGCCCGCATCTTCTGGCTTTTCTGTCAAGGTGCGACCTTGTAATTCTGGATATTTATTGTAAAATAATTCATCTACTTTATGATAAAAAATATCCGGCTCAATATTAAGATTTTTGCGGCGCTTGCCAATCTTTTCTTGCCTAGCTATTTCTGCATCTAAAGACGTATCTGGAGAATGGGGGATTTGGGGAAATTTTGGCAATTCAGGCAACTTTGGGAGAGTAAAACCAGATTTTATCGCACTAAAGGCTAGAATTCCCGGCAATAAAACCACACTAAAACTCGCTAGGCTTTTCCAAGGAATTAACTTAAATTTGCTGGTGTTGATGTTAACAAGTTGAGGGGTTTGCACCACAGGAGGATGGGTGTTGGTAGCTGTTTGAGTGGTGTTTCTGAAGGGGCGCCCGACAAAGTTCACCGTCACCATTTGGGAGATAATGCTACGAATTTGGGATAATTTGGGGTCTTTGAGGGCTTCGCGGACTTCTTTGGCGGACCCGTAGCGATCGCCCGGTTGTTCTGCTAGCATCTTATCCAACACAGTCCCGAGGTTTTGACTGACTGTGACGTGCGATCGCCAATCCCAAGTTCTGTTATGAATATCGTACAATTTTTGGGGCTTTTTGCCGCTTAGCAGCACCAACGCCGTGACGGCTAAAGCGTACAAATCGCTAGCCGCCGAAACTTTCCCCAGCCGCATTTGTTCTGCGGGCGAATAACCTTGTTTGCCGATCGCCGTAGCAGGTTGTCCGCTAAACTGAAATACGGCCGTTGCTGCGATTTGCTTGACTGAACCGAAATCAATTAAAAAGGGCAGTTTGTCAGCAGTGTGCTGAATGATGTTGTCTGGGGAAACATCGCGGTGAATTAAATTTTTGGAGTGAATGTATTCTAAAACTGGTAAAATCTGAAATAGCAGTTGAGTAACTTCGGCTTCGGTAAAATTTTTATTTTGCTGCTGGCGGGATATAAGTATTTCTTCGTAGGTTTGACCGGGGATGTAGTCTTGAACTAAAAATAAAGATGGATTTCCGTCTAAATCGGTTCGCAGGAGTTCTCGAAAGCGCGGGATTTGCGGGTGTTGGAGGTTGTAAAGCATACTCGATTCGCGATCGAACAATTCGGCGGCTTTCGGGCTTTGGACAACCGGGGAAAACTCTTTGAGCACGCAGTGTTCGCCGTAGCGGTTGATATCCTCTGCGAGATAAGTGCGCCCGAAGCCGCCGCGGCCTAATTCGCGGATGATGCGGTAGCGTTTTTCGAGAGTGGAACCTGGGGCGAGGAGGGAGGAGTTAGACATAAACCACGGCAAATTGTTCGAGTTGGGGAGTCGCCGAGCACAGTATAGCTTATTGTAGCTAAATTTGTTTGAATGCGAGGGCGATCGCTGGATTTAGCCAAAGCTTCCTGCACAACTTCAGCTAATTATGTCAATCTTATCTGATTTGCCAACTAGATTTTGTAGCTTGAGTGAGCAACGAATTGACCCTAAATTTAAGAAAGCTAACACTTTTTATTGAGGTAGTTGCGCCTGATCAACATATGTGCTAATATTTGACAAATAAGTTATGTTACTAATTTTTGTTGATCCTCTAATCAATATGAGTAATTCACAGCCGAAATGGAGTGCAGACGGAAGTAATATTCCTACAATAGATCCTCATACTAAATCCAAACATCAAATTATAGAAAAATACATTGAAAACCTAATATATACACTTTATGAAAAAGCTCGTTTTGGAGAAACTACATTTACTTTTATAGATGGCTTTTGTGGGGGTGGTATGTATAAAGATGATAGTGAGGAATGGGAAGGTTCTCCTATTAAAATTATAAAAGCTGTAAGAAAAGCACATCAAAAATCCAAACGAATTTATTCACAAGCATTAAATGTAAAATTTATTTTTATAGATAGCAAAAAATCGCACCTGAGTTGTCTTAAAAATTATTCAATGATCAAAGCGAATTTAGGAGAATTAGTAGACGAACAACCGCATACATTTAATGAGGGTTATGGAGATAGGATAGAGCAATGTGAATTTCTACAGGGAGACTTTGAAAAATTAGTAAAACCCTGTATTTTTACAGTTGAGACTCGTAGAGGTCATTCTTTCTTTTTGCTAGATCCCTTTGGTTGGACAGATGTTTCAATGGGAACTATTAGAGACTTAAATAATCTCAGGGGTTCGGAAATTTTATATACTTACATGATTTCTTATATCAAAAGATTTCTTCTTGAAAGATACACAACACTGAAATCTGCTTTTGAAGAAGTTCTTGAAGCAGATGGATATTATGAAAAAGCCAACTTAGAAGACACGAGCATGGGAGAACAGTGTTATTTGAGAGACCAAACTGTCAAGCTCTTTATTGAAAGAGGTGAATCAGAATATGTTTTTACTTTTGCACTGATTCCTAAAGGAGAAAGTAATGTATTATACTATCTACTGCATCTTTCTAAGAACTTAACAGCATTGGAAGTTATCAAAGATTGCTTTGATTTAGAGAACAATCTAGATTATCAATACCATTATGAAATATATGGATATGGACTTAAAACTGCTGATTATTATAATCAAAATCAAATTTCCCTCCAATTGAATATAACCAAAGATAGTTATGAAGTTTGTATGGATAAGTTAGATAGAGATGTGGGAGATTTAATCAGAAAAAATCCCGATGGTATTTCTTTTGGAGAAATAAAGAAAAGAACAATGGTACTTAATCCAGCTAACCGAAGGCTCTATAATGAATATATCAATAGATATATTGATTCTAAAGAAATAGAAGTTTGGAGAAAGGATAAGTTATTAAGCGGTAAGCGAGTCACCTTGCAAAAAAATGATATAATAAAGCTACCCCAAAAATATCAAATTTCATTACTTTATAACAGTAAGTTTTTTACATCTGATTCCTAAATAACAAAGACCCAGAAACTCTCACAACCATAAACAGAGGCATATAATGTCTATCGTCAAAGGCACCGAAAAAATTGTCAATCCACTGCAAGAGAGTGCGCTTAATAAGAAGGGACTATGCGACTATGTAATTAACGTAGCCTCTGGTTGTCTGCACGGGTGTACCTTTTGTTATGTACCCTCAACGCCAGCAATTAGAACAAAGCAAGCACAACTGCGGGAAAGGGGAGTAAGCAATCCTCAAATGGACTGGGGACAGTATCTTTTTGTTCGTGAAGAGATACCCGAGTTACTAGAAAAAAACCTAAGTCGGAAGCAGTCTTGGCGCGAGACACCTGAAGGAAAAGGAGTAGTTTTACTGTGTTCGGGTACTGACCCATATCAAAACCAGCAAACGGCCAATGTAACTCGCAAAACCGTCGAGGTTCTCTTAAAATATAACAAAAGAGTCAGAATTCTAACTCGTGGTTTATTGTGGGTAAACGATCTCGAAATTCTCAAAAATCCTAATGTGACAGTTGGCATGAGTTTGCCATACCTAGATGATGACGAGCTGATTCGCAAGATAGAACCTCAATCACCCCCACCTTCTAAACGCTATGAAGCTTTGCTAAAAGGTCATGAAGCTGGATGTAGATTGTATGTTGCAATGGCTCCCACTCCTCCTACCATGACATTAGAGGACTTTAAAAGATATCTAGACAAAATTATGACTGTGAATCCAGAGGTTATTTTTTGGGAACCCATTAATGCTCGCGGGACTAATGGTAAGCGAATGACAGCAGCAGGTTTAGATTTTGCTCATTCAATTATGACTAGAAAATCATGGGCAGAATGTTTTAACAAACAATGGGAATATATTGAAGAGGCAGCGAAAGATGTGGGGTGTGAAGAGCGACTACACATTTGGCCAGATCCCGAACTGAGAGGATATGTGGATGAAGCTAAACTAGAGCGTTGGTTGTATAAACCGACAGTAGAAAAGTGGGATAGTCTCACAGCTTTACGGACTAAGAGAAAATCTAGCAGCACCAAGCGTAAGAATTACTCAAATGCTTACAAATCCTGATGAGTAAACCCCTTCGCATCTTTCCCTACATAACTCGCGGCAATATGGCCATCTCCAACCACTCGATACTTATAGGTAATCAATCCTTCTAAACCAACCGGCCCGCGAGGCGGCATTTGCTGCGTGCTAATCCCCACTTCTGCGCCGAAACCGTAGCGGAAACCGTCGGCAAATCGAGTCGAACAATTGTGATAAACTCCGGCCGCATCTACTCCATTTAAAAATGTTTCGGCGGCTTCACTGTCTTCGGTGACAATTGCATCTGTGTGTCTAGAACCGTAAGTATTGATATGGTTAATTGCCTCTTCCACAGAATCTACTATTTTGATTGACAAAATCAAATCGCTGTATTCTGTAGACCAATCTGTTTCTGTTGCTGGGGCAATATCCAAGATTTCGCGGGTGGTTTCGTCTCCTCGCAGTTCGACTTTTTTCTGCTGCAAAGCTTGGGCGACAGCGGGCAGGAAAACGGGGGCGATCGCACTGTGAACTAACAAGGTTTCAATGGCATTGCAAGCGGCCGGATACTGAGTTTTGGCATCGACCGAAATCTCTACTGCTTTCTGAATATCCGCTGCTTTGTCGGCGTACAAATGACAAATCCCGTCGGCGTGTCCCAAGACGGGAATTCTGGTATTTTCCTGCACGAACCGCACGAAGGAATTGGAACCTCTGGGAATAATTAGGTCTACGTATTCATCCATTTTCAGCAGTTCGATTGTTTCTTCCCGCGTGGTGAGCAACTGCACGGCGGCGGGATTCACTGCGGTTTCTGCTAATGCTTGGTGGATGACTTTTGTCAATATTTCGCAGGAACGGACGGCTTCTTTGCCGCCTTTGAGAATGACGCCGTTGCCGGATTTGATTGCCAAGGATACTATCTGAATTAAGGCTTCTGGGCGCGCTTCAAAAATAATGCCTAAAACGCCTAAAGGACAGGTAACGCGCTTCAGAATTAATCCTGCATCTAATTCGCGGTGGATTTGCACGGAACCTACGGGGTCTGGGAGTTTGGCAACATCTCGCACGCCTGCGATCGCACTTTTCAACTTTACTTCATCCAACTTCAGGCGATCGTACAGCGGTTTGGCAATTCCATCCGCCTCAGCAGCTTGGCGATCGGCCGCATTCGCCGCCAAAACATCCGGCGCCGCAGCTTCTAAAGCTTTAGCAATAGCCTCAATAGCTTGATTTTTGGCATCGGCGGACAAAACTGCTAACTTTCTAGCAGATGCGCGCGTTTTTTGGGCAATTTCAATAATAGACATAGCGTTCATTCAGTTGACAGTTGACAGTTGACAGTTGACAGTTGACCGCTTGAGGGCGACTTCTACCTGGAATCAAGACGATTGGAGTAATCAATTGTCTGATTTTAATTTCTCCATATAAGGCTTGGGGCTTTAAACCAATTCTTTCTGGTAACTTTTAAATAGTTGTGATTTTTGGGTTTTGAGGGAGAAATTGAATTCCCGGAAATAAATTGGGCGGGCGGTTTTCAATCTTAACAATTTACTGGAAATTATATATTTTTGTTGAGACCCCTTACCGCGCTCCGCAATTACAGGTTAAAACAGTGAAGTATAGATAAATTCCCACGGTAATTACCTTTTGTCAATAACCTTAGGAGATTATTATGTCATCTCAAGCTCCTTTACGCAAGGCAGGGCGATCGCCCAAAGCCGGCATTAAACTGATCCAGAAAACTGGTGGAAATCTCGTTTTAGCTTCCGGCGTCACCATCATCCTGCTATGCGGTATGGTGTTGGCGCTATCCTTAGCCACAGTTTTCATTATCAACAGTCCCGATCCAGTCGCCGGATTGGCGATCGCACTTCCCATAACCCTGATTTTTAACATCGCAGCTTTTTTCCTATCACCTTACTTGATGGACTTAACCCAAAATTGGCTGTACAATACTCGCTGGGTTTCCCTAGCAGAAATAGAAAGCCTGAGTCCCGAAACAGCGAAAGTTATTCAAAAGGTTTGCAAACAGAAAAACCTCCAGCAGCCGCGTTTAGGAATTATCGACGACCAAAACCCCACAGCTTTTACTTACGGTTCCTTTCCTAACAGCGCTCGCTTACTCGTCAGTCAAGGTCTTTTCACCTATTTAGACGACGATGAAATTGCCACTGTTTACGCCCACGAACTCGGTCACATCGTCCACTGGGACTTTGCAGTAATGACTTTAGCTTCGACTTTGGTGCAAATTACTTACTTAATTTATACTACAGCTCAAAGGCTCGGTCGAAGCGGCGGCGACAAAGCAAAAGATGCGGCCGGTACTGTAGCTGCTGTTGCTTATTTGTTTTACATCGCCGGCACTTATTTGCTGCTGTATTTGTCGCGGACGCGAGAATATTTTGCCGACCATTTTGCCGCCGAAACTACCGGGAACCCGAACGCTTTATCCCGCGCTTTGGTAAAAATTGCTTACGGTATTTTGGAAGAAGGACAAAGAGCAACGGAACCCAGCCGCTTGTTAGAAGGAACTCGCGCTTTGGGCATTTACGATGCCAAAGCTGCCACATCTACGGGTACCGCTTACCGGATTTCTTCGGAACCCGAAAAAATTGGGCGAGTGTTTCTGTGGGATATGTTTAATCCGTGGGGTTGGTGGATGGAGTTGAATTCGACTCACCCGCTGACTGGTAAGCGAGTTCGCGCTTTGAGCACCTATGCAGAACAATTAGGCTTGGATATTGAGTTTGACATGGGCAGGATTGTGGGCGAAGGCCGCAATTTGAGCCGGCGGAAATTGTACGGCAATTTTGTGTTCGATTTGCTGCTTTACAGTGCGGAAACTCTGGGCTTAGCGGTGGGTTTTGCGATCGGCATTTACCTGTCTGCTGCGAATCCGATGATGATGGTTGCTTGTCCTTTAATCGGTTTGGGCGCGGGAATTTTGCTCAAGACTTTGGTGATGTTTCCGAATTACGAACAAGCAGAACATTTGGATGTTTTAACCTTAATGTCTGACCCCTATGCGAGTCCTTTGCGGGGTCAGCCTGCGAAACTGCAAGGCGAATTAATTGGTCGCGGCGATGCGGGTTATGCGTTTGGTTCTGATTTGAAATTGCAAGACAGAACGGGAATGATTTATCTGCGCTATGCTTCTCGTTTTGGCCCGATCGGCAATTTTATGTTTGGGATGAAACGGGTTAAGAGTTTGATCGGTATGGATGTTAGTGCTTTGGGTTGGTTCCGCCGGGGTGTGGCGCCTTGGATGGATTTGATTCAGCTTGAAAGCGATAGCGGTACGGCGGTTAACAGTTATCACCGTTTCTGGTCTTTTGTGATGGGGATTGGTGCGATCGCGATCGGTATTGCATTTCTATTCGTGTCATTTCCTGCTTAACAGTTGAAAAAATTTGCATTCCTGACGGAGAACCTGTTTGTAGTCAGGAATTCAGTCCTCCCTCCCAAATAAATTTTAAGGACTAAAGTCCTTACTACAAACCTCAGAATGGTTGTATAGCAGTTTTCAGTTGAGTGCAGTACAGATAAGCTGTCGCGCATTTAAATTGCATATTCTCAGCGGGCTCTCCCGCCCAACCCCTACTCCCCACTCATTGTTTGATTGTTTTTTGACATACAATTTAAATGCCGCAACAGCTTAACAGGTAGGGACAGGGCATTGCCGTGTCCCTACTGTACTGGAATACGCCGTATAACCGGATATAATATCAGCTCTTGGTTAATGAAATTACGATCGCCAACATGACAGTCAAAATTGCTACAATCAGCCTGTTGTTGATAGTATTAACTTTAGCAGTCAGCAACCCCAGCCAAAAGCTAAGGGTTAACTTAAAAATATTTGCCACCCAAACGGAAAACAGGGAGGAAAAAAAGACTGTGCAAGCTATTCTAGACGACAGCGCAAAATTAGAAAAAGTAGCAGGAGATTTCCAATTTATAGAAGGCCCGATTTGGCATCCCGATGGCTTTCTACTGTTCAGCGATATTCCCGCCAATACTATCTATAAATTCGCATCAAATGGGAAAGTTGAGATATTTCGCCGCCCTTCGGGAAAAGCCAACGGAAATACTTTAGACAAAGCAGGCCGCTTAATTACTGCCGAACACGAAAATCGGCGCGTATCCCGCACGGAAAAAGACGGCAAAGCGATCGCATTGGCGGATAGATACGAGGGCCAAAAGCTCAACAGCCCGAACGATTTGGTTGTTAAATCCGACGGCAGCATTTATTTTACAGATCCGCCCTACGGTATTACTAAAGAGCAGGAAGAATTGGGTTTTTACGGTGTTTACCGACTGGCATCCGACGGCAAATTAACTCTGCTGGTTAAGGATTTGGTGATGCCGAACGGCATCGCTTTTTCACCAGACGAGCAAAAACTTTATGTCAACAATTCGGAAGCGGGATACATTGGCGTTTTCGATGTCAAGCCAGACGGAACTGTTACAAACGAGCGGGTTTTTGCCGAGTTGAAAGACGCCAGTCAAAGCGGGGTTCCAGACGGTTTAAAAGTTGATGTAGAAGGGAATGTTTACAGCACCGGGCCGGGGGGAGTGTGGATTTTATCGCCGTCTGGCCAACTTTTGGGGAGGATTTCGGTGCCTGAGACGGCGACTAATTTGGCTTGGGGAGAAAGCGATCGCAAAACGCTTTATATTACCGGGAGTAAAAGTCTTTATCGGATTCGCCTTAAAATTGCGGGCGTGCGGGCGGGAACGTGATATAATGCGACTCTTAAAAAAGTTATGAAATGTTAATAGCCCGATCGCACAAATTTCTGACGGCGCCAGCCGATCGCACATCCCGATCGCGCACAATCTTTTGGTTGACTCTCTCGCTGACATTTGCCGCAGTTTACGCCATTTTAGGGATGAAGCAAGCCTTCAGCGGCGAGTATATCGTGCAAGACGATGCGAGACAGCACGTTTTCTGGATGATGCGGTTTGTCGATCGACAATTGTTCCCCAACGATTTCATTGCTAATTACTTTCAATCTGTCGCCCCCGCAGGATACAGCACTCTCTACAAATTAGCAGCAACAATCGGCATTCACCCGCTATTATTTCACAAAATATTGCCGCTATTTCTCGGCTTAATCTCCACTTATTACTGTTTTGGCCTTTGCCTAGAAATGCTGCCAGTGCCGATGACTGGATTTATTGCTTCTTTGCTCTTAAATCAGCATATGTGGATGACAGATGATTTGGCTTCTACAACGCCAAGAGCTTTTATCTATCCGATATTTCTCGGTTTTTTATATTATTTGTCGCGCAGTTGGTTGTTGCCTTGCTTGAGCGCGATCGCCCTAATCGGATTATTCTACCCTCCTTACGCCTTAGTTGCTGCCGGAATTTTAGTTTTGCGCCTGCTAAGCTGGGAAAACGGTCGTTTGCGCTTGTCGGGCGATCGCACAAATTACCTATTTTGCAGTACAGGTTTAGGAGTTATATTTTTAGTAATGCTACCTTATGCCTTAGATAAATCTGAATTTGGCCCGACTTATACAGCAGCAGAAGCTAAACAAATGGGAGTATTTGCAGCCGACGGCAGAAATGCTTTTTTTCGTCCAAATCCGGTAGATTATTGGCTGACTGGTAGGGGCAGCGGGATGTTTCCCAAGTCGCTGTTTACGCCTGTAACTCACTGTGCTGGATTGTTATTTCCGCTGCTATTAATGTTTCGATCGGCTTTTCCCTTAGCAAATCAGATTCAAAGCAAAATCTGGCTGTTGCTTCAGCTATTTTTAGCATCCTCTGCGATGTTTTTTGCGGCTCACGCCACCGTTTTTAAGCTGTATCAGCCCGGACGCTATACAGCTTATAGCTTGCGATTTATGATTGTTTTTATAAGTGCGATCGCCCTGACGTTAATTATCGATGGAGTTTGCCATTGGGCATCAACAACCGAAACCAGATTTCATTTAAAAAATCTAGTTGCACTAATTACCGCAGCGACAATCGCGATCGCAGTGGTGCTTTATCCCTGCTTAGTTGAAGAATTTCCCACAGTCGGGTATGTAGAAGGTGAAATGCCCGCTTTGTACAAGTTTTTTCAGCAACAACCTCAAGATATTGTGATTGCTTCGATTGCCCCAGAAGCCGATAATCTGCCAACGTTTAGCCAGCGTTCGGTTTTGGTGGGAAAGGAATATGCCGTGCCGTATCAGAAAGGCTACTACAGCCGATTTTTGCGGCGGATTAACGATTTGATTCGCGCTCAATATACGGACGATCGAACTGTATTGCAAAACTTCATTAACAGCTATGGAGTTGATTTTTGGATGATCGAGCGCAATGCCTTGACTCTTAAGTATGTAGAGGATTACGGCTGGATCGAGGATTTTGATGCGACACCGGAGGCGATGCTTGCTCTCAAACAAGGGAAAATTCCCGCTTTAGCTCCCGCAATGACAAGTTGTGCTGTTTTTCAGAATGAAATTCTAGTGGTTTTGGATGCGTCTTGTATTGTGAAAATTGCTGGAAGTTAAGACGGGAAAAGCAATAAAAAAATGCGTTTTTATTTAGTGTATAAAGATAAATAAACCGCAATAGTTGAGGAAAATAATAACCGTTATAACGTTTGATCGTTCGGACTTCAGTCCTCATGAAACTTCTGAGGACTGAAGTCCGAACGATCGACACCAAATTTATTGTGCTTGTTCTGTTCGGGCATGATATCATGCCAAATTATTCAAATCTAAAATCTCAAATCTAAAATCTCAAATCCTATTACTGTTTTGTAGGGGCAATCCCCCCTGCGGGTTGTCGCTCCCGAGGGGTGACGTGGCGGATATCGTGCAAGTAAATAATCTCCGAAATTAAACGCAAATATAGATCCGGGGCCAGCTTGGTAGAGAATGAAAAGTGCATAAAGGCTCGTTAAGCGAAGCTATCCCGAAGGGAATCGCAAATTATCCATACAGCAAAAACATGGCAACACTTTACGTCAACCCGCAAACAGGCAGCGATGGAGCAGCCGGCAGCCAATCGGCTCCTTTCAAAACGATCGCCCGCGCGATCAACTCCGCTGCATCCGGAACAGTTATTCAGCTAGCACCGGGAACTTACAGCGCAGCCAGCGGCGAACAATTCCCCTTAGAAATTCCCTCAGGAGTCAAAGTTACCGGCAATGAAGCCAACAAAGGAAGCGGCACTCTGATTCAAGGAAGCGGCAAATTTGTCAGTCCCAGCGCTGCGGGTCAAAATATCACTATACTGCTAGCAACCGATGCCGAATTGCGGGGAGTAACTGTCACTAATTTGGATAGTCGCGGCACGGGAGTCTGGATTGAGTCAACTTCTCCCACTGTGGCTAATTGCACTTTCACGCTTTGCAAGCGCGAAGGCATTTTTGCCACGGGCACCGCTAATCCTGCGATTCTCGACAACAGATTTGTAGAAAACTCGGCGGCTGGCGCGATCTTGGCTGGAAGTGCTAAAGGCGTAATGCGGCGCAATCTTTTTCAAAATACCGGTTTCGGCATTTCTCTGCAAGCTCAGTCGGCTCCTTTGATTGTTGATAACCAAATTTTGGCAAATCGCTCCGGTATCGTTTTAGCGGGGGACTCTAAGCCGGTTTTGCGCAAGAATCGCATTGAAAAAAATACCGAAGATGGTTTAACTGCGGTGGGCAAATCGCTGCCGGATCTTGGTACGGCTCAAGATTTGGGAGGAAATATATTTGCCAATAACGGCGAATTTGATTTGCAAAACGCGACTGGGGTGAAAATTTCTGCGTTGGGAAATCAGCTCAATCCTTCGCGGGTGAAAGGTTTATTTGATTTGGGCAATGTGACGCCAACTCCAACACCAACTCCGACACCAACTCCGACACCAACTCCGACTCCTGGGGGCGTAAATTTCAGCGACACCAGCACGCACTGGGCGAAGGATTTTATCGATCGCCTTGCTAAGATGAATATTGTTAACGGGTTTCCCGACGGTACTTTTAAACCCGATCGGAGTTTAACTAGGGCTGAGTATGCGGCAATGCTTGCGAAGGCGTTTGAGTTGGCGCCGCGCCGCGAGGCGACGGTTTTTAAGGATGTGGCGCCGGATTTTTGGGCCCAAAGTGCGATCGTCAAAGCTAATCGAGGTGGGTTTTTGGCTGGATACCCCGACAGCACGTTTCGCCCGGAGCAGAATTTGACTAGAGCTCAGGCGATCGTATCTTTGGTAAACGGCTTGCAGTTTGCGGGCGGCAATCCCAATTCTTTGAGCGTTTATGCCGATCGGGCTTTGATTCCCAGTTTTGCCACCGACTCCATCGCCACCGCCACAGAGCGCAAAATCGTCGTCAACTATCCCGCCCGCGACAAGCTGTCCCCCGCCCGCGATATCACCCGCGGCGAGATATCCGCCCTCGTCTACCAAACTCTGGTAGCTACAAACCGAGCACAAGCCATTAACTCTCCCTACATCGTCTAAACCTATTGCCAGAGGGGGAGCAGAGCTGACGAGTTTCGATCGGGCATGGAAACATACAATTTAAATCCCCAACAGCTTACCAATAACCAACTCGTCTCCCCTTCCCCTTCTCTGGCTCCCCCTCTCTCTCCCCGATCTCTCTGGTAAGTCTCGACTTCCGAGTACCCGAATCGTTTTATGATTAAAAAATTAAGAAATTCAGCAATCTTTAAGGTTCGACTGTCAGATTATGGCTAAAATTCAATTCTCCCGGGGTATAGACGAAGATGCTGTACCCGAAGTGCGCCTAACCCGTTCCAAAAGCGGAGAGCAAGGCACTGCCACGTTTCTGTTTGAAAATCCCAAATCTCTCAGCAACAGCAGTACCCAAGATATTACTGGAATGTACATGATCGACGAAGAAGGCGAACTCCTGACTCGCGAGGTCAAGGCGAAGTTCATCAACGGTCAGCCTGCGGGTTTGGAAGCTCTTTATCTCATGAGAAGTTCCGCAGAATGGGAACGCTTTATGCGTTTCATGGAACGCTACTCGGAAGCAAACGGCTTAGGATTTAACAAGGCATAATGGGTAGTTGGTAATTGGTAATTGGTAATTGGTAAGAAAGCCGATCGCTGGTTGCCGGTTGCCGATTACTTACGACAAGAAACTATGACCCAAATTCCTCACCCCGATTTATCTAAAATAACCGTAAATTGCGCTATCATTACTGTTAGCGACACGCGCTCGGCTGAAACAGACAATAGCGGCTTGTTAACGAAGAAGCTGCTAAAAGATGCAGGTCACTCTGTGGTAGCTTACACTGTTGTTAAAGATGATGCGGCAAAAATTGTATTGCAAATGCAGGCGTTTTCCCAGCGCGAAGATGTGGATGCAATCATTTTTAACGGCGGGACGGGTATTTCTCCCCGAGATACTACTTACGATGTGATGGAGAGTTTGCTCGACAGGATTTTACCGGGATTTGGGGAGATATTTCGGTTTTTGAGCTATCAAGAAATTGGTTCGAGGGCGATCGCCTCTCGCGCTGTTGCAGGCGTGTATCAAGGCAAGTTAGTCTTTTCTCTTCCAGGCTCTAGCAATGGGGTGAAACTAGCTGTGGAAAAGCTAATTTTACCTGAGTTAGTTCACTTGGTGCAGCAGTTGCGGGGAGGTTAAGGGCGGGCGATCGAGCTTTTAGCCGATCGCCCGCCTTGCGATCGATTAAGGTCGATCGGCTACACCTCGATTTTATAGTTGAGTTGATGTTCGTCACCGGGTAAGCCTCGAAAACCCCAATTATGCTTGGGATTCTCAAAAATCGTGATTTCTAAATCCTGTGTGGAAATTCCCAATGGCTGTAATCGCTCAAACAATAAACGAATCAACTGCTTTTTCGCCTCAACACTGCGTCCTTCAATCATGCTCACCTCAACAATCGTGTAACGTTCTGTCCGCCCCGCAGGGTAGAAGAAATCACAGGAGTCGAACGGAAAGAATCGGTGCGAACGTTTATCGGGTGGATACTCGAGTGCATCTATCACACAGGAATTAATCACATCAGAGAGTTGCGGCTTAATGGGATCGAGATGCTCTCTCAAGCCGGAGATTTTAACCTGTACCATAATCCTCTGTATCGCAACAACTATATATTAAAATTAATTGCCTCGCGTTAAGTTGTCGATCGATCGCAGATAAATTTCAGAGTGCCTGCGGTCGATCGACTTCCCAGTATGTCAAAATACACTAGAAATATTGTGTATCGCCAATTTTTGCAATGACGTTGCCTACCGGAGCTCGTTCTCCCGCTTTGTTCCAAACGCTTTCGCTGGTAGCCGATCCGATCGCCTTTTTCGATCGCTATTCTGCCAAATACGGCGATACATTTAGCGCCCGCGTGTTAGGGCCAGGCTCGCCCCCCGTCGTGTTTCTAGGCCGTCCAGAAGCCATTCAAGCCGTGTTTACCACCTTCGCCGATGCCTTTGAATTCGGCAAAGTCACCAACGTATTTCGCCCGCTGGTAGGAAATGAATCCCTAATTATGAACGAAGGCCCGCGACACCTGCGACAGCGGCAGCTATTAATGCCGGCGCTACATCGGGAACAGTTGCACAGTCAAGGGCATTTGATAGTTGACTTGACGCGAAAGCAAACACTGGATTGGAAAGCCGGAAATGCGATCGCCGTGCGTCAAGAAATGTCGGAAATTTCGCTGCAAGTAATCCTGCAAGTTGTCTTCGGATTGGTGCCTGGAGAGCGCTACGATCGCCTCAAACAGTTGCTGGGCAAACTTTTAGAAGCAATTACCTCTGAGCTGTACTCAATCCAATTTTTCTTTGCGCCGTTGCAGCAAAATTTCGGCTCTTGGAGTCCGTGGGGGCAGTTTTTGCAGCAAATGGCACAGATTGACTCGCTAATTTATGCGGAAATTGCCGAGAGGCGATCGCATTCCCTGAATGCGTCAGCCACGGATATTCTGTCAGTATTGATGGTGGCGCGCGACGAAGCAGGCGAATCCATTGGCGATCGAGAATTGCGCGATCAGTTGATGACGCTGTTGTTGTTGGGACACGAAACCACTGGATCTGCATTGACCTGGGCATTTTACTGGCTGCATCAGCATCCCGAATGTCTGGCTAAGTTGCGCGCCGAATTGGATGAATTAGGCTCAAATCCCGATCCGAGATCGCTTTCGCAGTCGCCGTATTTAACCGCAGTTTGCAAAGAAGCGCTGCGGGTTTATCCGATTGCGTTAATTTCGCAGCCGCGCAAGGTAAAAAGGGCGATCGAACTCGAAGGCTATACCTATCAACCGGGAACGATTTTAATCCCCTGCGTGTATTTAGCGCACCGCCGCCCTGAAACCTACGAAAATCCGGCCGGGTTTAATCCCGATCGCTTTTTAGATCGCAAGTTTTCCGCCGCGGAATTTTTACCGTTTGGCGGCGGGAGTCGAAGCTGCATCGGCATGGCGTTGTCGATGTTTGAGATGAAACTGGTGTTAGCAACCGTGTTGTCAGGGCGCGAGTTTGTCTCAAATATCGATCGGCCAATTCGTCCAGCCCGCCGGGGAATCACGTTTGTACCGCCGGAGCGGTTTCGATTAACCGTTGTGGGCGATCGGTTATCTTCTAATATCAAGTCCGCAGTCAAAACCACAATTAAATAAGTTCGATCGTTCGGACTTGTGTCCTCATAGTTTTTTGAGGACTCGCATTCCTCACTACCAACCTCAAGGTGACATCAAGCGATAAAAATCCCAGCAACTTTGTCTTTATTCATGGTCATCTGTGCCACAAATTCATCTCCACCATCTGCAAAACTCAGCTTCCACAAATAAATCTGAGAATCACCTTGTTTTCACTCGCCAAAATAAGTAATTGAATATCCGTTTTGCAGGCGCGAACCGAGCCGATAGCTAACATCTTCAAACATTTCTTGTGTAATCGCCGCTTTGTAGCCAGCATCGCCTACAGTTGTAAAAAGCTGGTAATTTTTCGAGGCCGTAGAATCCAAAATCGTCTGCAAACAATCGATGACGTGTTGAGAAGGATCTGTCGGGTTCATCAAGATATCCTTAATTTACGGTTTTTTCAGAATCTTCTACCTAAGACCGCTGTCTGACCGTTAATTTTACCAGATTGGCGATCGAATCCCATACAGTAGAGACACGGCACTGCCGTGTCCTATCCGAGCATTTGTACTAAAGTCACCTAAAAACCGCTATATCGCCTCAGCAACAATAGTCCGGTGTCGGACGGTATTGCAAGTGATTGTCGGCTGTGCAAAACCGGAATCTACCAAAGCTTGGTCAATATCCAACCCAAAATACTGATCCAAATAAGGCTCCGTACTCTTGAGCAAAGTCAAAATATAAGGAGGCATTTTGGCATAAACTTCAGACTGAGGATTCATATCCATAATTGTCAAATGTCCGCCAACACGCAGCAAGCGCCTCGCTTCCCGGAATACTTCTTTAGAAGCTTTCTGCGGCAATTCGTGACAAACGAGACAAATAGAAACTAAATCAAAACTAGCCGCAGGTAAACCAGTAGATTCAGCAGCAGCGTGCACCCAAGTCGGAGATTTTTGATTATAAAATTCCGCTTCTCGCTGTTGGGAACGGTATTGAGCAACCGACAAAAAATAAGGGGACAAATCCACCCCAGTCATCTTTGCTTCCGGGTAAACATTCCCAAGCGCAAAGGTACTCATTCCCACACTGCATCCCAAATCCACAATATCTTGCGGCGAAGAAGAAATTTGAGCTTTGACAATTTCGTGATAGCTGGCGCGGAGTTTAGCATCGCCTTCTGCACCGGCTTCCGGCCAAATTCCGGCATGAACTGCACGGGCTGCAACTTCAACTTCTGTAGCAGCTTCCCAACTCATATTACCTTTTTCATAAGCGTGGAATGAAGTTAGATAATATGGAGGGTAAACCAAATCTGGATTTTCTACGCTGAGCAATTCTGCATCCCAATTCCGGGACAAAAGTGCTTGCGCTTCTTCTCGCCAATGCACTCCTATTTTTTCAGCTCTGTTTATCATCATTTCCCGCGCTTGGTGCTTGGCTAGAGCGGCCAAAGGCTTGATGGAGAGTACGCCATTTACTAAACGCGAAGCTAATCCCGGAGTTTTGTTAGCTGCAACAGTCATATTTTATATGTTTCTATTTTGCGCCATCGATTTTAACACATCTCGGTGATTTTTACCGAGTTGATATAATTAAACTTTACAAGGTTCGATCGTTCGGAATGCGAGTCCGCATCAAAGAAAGGATTCGCATTCCGAACGATCGAACCAATCTGAATGCGATCCTTTGATCCCAGATGATATTACGGGGGAATCTGGAATCGGATTTGCCCAAGTTGGAGTATTTGGAAGAACACTATCAAATATGGCTATTTAGGAGTTTGTTGTGAGCAAATCAATTGTGGAATTGGTTGACAATTTGCCGTCTTCTGGGATTACTGTGATGATGCTCAAATCCCTGGATTTTGTGGTTCCGGGAGAGTGGAACAATTTATCTGGTTTTGACAATACTATTCAAGCTGTCACAGGGGAAACCGATCGCAAATTAGTGCAAAAAATTCGCGCCCGGGCGATCGAGCTTTACGCCAACTCCAACGAGCCCTATCAAGGCGCAGTCAGGCTTTACCAGCTAGCAGACAGCGCCGACAGTGCGTTAGGCGCCGCCGCTATGGCGAATAAAATCGGCGAAAAAATCGGCTTTCTGTCGTTTATGAGCCGCCTGACTCCCAAGGCTGACACCACTCAAACGATCGACTTGTGCATCAAAGTGGCGATCGAGCTCATAGTCTTCTGCAAACTTAACAAAATTTCCCTTAACAACGCGGGAAGCTTTGCTAATTACTTATCAGAATACAAAGGCGAATCTCTGATGCGGATGGCTGCATTAGTATGCGCTGACGGTTTAATTCCCCTCGGCCCGGACTTCATTCGAGTAGCGCAAAATACCCTAGGCGGATTGAACGCTTCAAGCTTGCAGCAAAACTCAACATTCCAAAATATCAGCAACCTAATTCCCGGCGCAAATAATGCACAAAAGTTCGGATTCGTGACAGCAACTTTCGCCTCAGCCCAAGGTTGGATGAACAATTTAGTGCAGTCTCGCGGCTTAACTCCCGCCACAGTTTTAGGCAATCTCAAGCAATACGTTGATGTTACCGATGACAAATTGGATTATGTCGCCGCGTTTTTGGACATGAGTACCAATTATTACGAACATACGGGAATTCAGACGGTGGCTCGCCAATTGATCGATCGAGCTTACGCTGAAACATTATTCGCCCGAATGTAAGCTGCTGCGATGAATAAAATGCGAGGAGCTATTTCATGCACCTCGCATTCCCAGGATTGCTTATTTGATTCGGCTTATTAGACGAAATGGTGGCGAGAAACCTGGTTTTTTACGAAAATTCTTCGTTGCAGCCCGCCAATCAGGCAAAAAACCCGGTTTCTTTGGTCTCCCTGCGACTTTTCTCGTCAGATAAAAAACGTTACCTGTGAAGTCAACGGAAAAATGCGATCGCGAGTCAGGTCTAAAATTTACGCAAAAACAACAGTGCGATTGCCATAAACTAAAACACGATTTTGTAAATGATATCGCACCGCCCTTGCCAAAACAACCCTTTCTAAATCTTTACCTTTGCGAACCAAATCCGACACTTCATCGCGGTGACTCACGCGCACAACATCTTGCTCAATAATCGGGCCAGCATCTAAATCGGGTGTCACATAGTGGGCAGTTGCACCAATAATTTTCACACCTCTTTCATAAGCCCTTTCGTAGGGATTTGCCCCCACAAACGCGGGCAAAAATGAATGGTGAATATTAATCACGTTAGGAAACTTCATCATAAAATCGTGACTCAATATTTGCATATATTTCGCCAAAACCACTAAATCAATGTTATAATTTTTAAGAATCTCTAACTGTCGTGCTTCTTGAACAGCTTTATTGTCTTTAGTAATGGGAATATACTCAAAGTCGATACCATACTGTTCGGCAATGGGCTTTAACTTTTCATGGTTGCTCAGAATTAAGGGAATTTCACCATTAATTTCTTTAGAGCGTTCTCGCCAAATCAAGTCTAATAAACAATGATCTTGACGGCTTACCCAGAGCGCGATCCGTCGAATATTATGGGAGAAATGCAATTGCCAATTTGCTTGTAAATCCTTGGCAAGTTCGCTAAAAGCATCTGTCATTTCTTCAATGCTTAAGTCAAAACCGTCTAATTGCCATTCCAGACGACTTAAAAATAATCCTGCGGTAAAATCAGTATGGTGATCGGCGTGGATAATATTGCCATTATGGGAGGCGATAAAATTAGCAAGTAAGGCGACAAGCCCTTTGCGATCGGGACAGGCAATTAAAAGAGTTGCAGTAGGGCTAGTCATGGTATAATGACAAACGTGTTAAGTTTTGAATTGTAACTTAATTGTATCATGGTGAGCGCGATATGGCGATCGCAAATCATTAGTGAAAACACAGAAACCCAGTTTTATCAATCATCAAACCATTTTTCTACCTCCCGGACTAGAGAAAGTCAAAATCCTGCACATCTTCCCTAAAAGTCCTGACTGTTGCTTCCTTTCCTAAATCCTGAGCTAGTAAATCGATACCGTCAATAACTTTATTTGGTTCTGCGATACTCAAAATCTCATAGCATTTTTCCCGATCTTCAGGAGGTTCTTGGAAATACTGAATCGCTCGCTATAGCGGTTGCATCACTTGATAAGCAGCTTCCGCATAATCCTGTCAAGCGCGGCTATGTGGACGATCCAGCTTGTTGGAGATATTCGAGTTATCGAAACTATATCGATCGCGATGGATTGCTGCTTGTTGATGTGATTGATTGTTGAGTCGGATGATTTATTTTAAGGAGCGATGCAGAGGCTCGCTCATTTGCGTTCCCAGGCAGAGAGAGCCGGGGAACGAGGCATTTGAAGGAACGAGGCTCTGCCTCAGGATCTGCGTTACCAGGCAGATCCTGGTAACGAGGGATATCTAAAAACGAAGGATTTAATTACCAGCAAAAATCTCTTCCAGTGCTAATTTAAGCGTCGGATACTGATATTGAAAACCGCTAGCCAAAGTTTGTTTAGGCAAAACTTTCTGCCCTTCCAAAACAACTTTAGCACCATCTCCCAAGAGCAATTCTAAAGCAAAACCTGGCACCGGCAACCAAGAAGGCCGACTTAAAACTTCCCCTAAAGTTTGGCACAATTCATTCATCCGCACCGGATTCGGCGCTGTCGCATTCAAAACGCCTTCAACTTGCGGATTTTGCAGGGCGTACAAAATTAAATCAACCACATCCTCGCGGTGAATCCAAGAAAACCACTGTTTTCCTGTGCCAATCGGGCCGCCCGCAAATAGTTTAAAAGGTGGCAGCATTTTTGCCAGCGCGCCTCCCATTCCCAAAACTATTCCCAATCGCAAAATTGCTAGCCTGGTGCCTGCATTTTTTGCAGGTTGGGCGGCGGCTTCCCACTCTTTGCAAACTGCTGCTAAAAAATCGTTTCCCGCAGGACTATTTTCGTCAAACTCAGCGGTTTCGCTGGTTCCGTAGTAGCCGATCGCCGATGCGCTCACAAACACAGATGGCCTAGGATTAGCATTGACGATCGCCTCTACCAGTTTTGCCGTCGTCAGTTTGCGACTGTCGAGAATCGCTTGCTGGCGCGCCGCCGTCCACCTTTCCTCCGCAATCGGCACCCCAGCTAAATTGACAACAGCGTCGCAGCCCGCGATCGAATGCAGCCAATCACCGGACTCCGCTGGAGTGTAGGCGACAACTTCCAAATTTGGATAAGCCGAAGCCGGAAAAACTCGCCCCGCCCTCTGCGCATCCCTGCTCAAAACCACCGTTTGATGTCCCGCAGCTTGCAGCTTCTCCACCAGCCGGCTACCTACAAATCCCGTTGCTCCCGCGATCGCTACTTTCATCTTTCTTCCCGCAATGCACATGAACAGTAGTTTAGACGATCGTCCAAACCCGTTTTAAATTATACAAAAATAAATGGCAAGCTCGATCGCCTCCCCACAAGCCAAGTCTATTTTCATTAAACTGATAAAGGACGCGAGGATCAAAAACAATGCCTGCAAAAAAACCAAAGCTTCTAATTGCTGCCGCCGCCGTCGCAGCAGGTAGCGCCGCGGTCTACTTTTACTTCCAGGGTTTGAGCCAACAAGTATCCAACCCCCAAGACAGCGCTAAAGTTGTACCCGACGAAGCAACCATGGCCACCTTCATCTCCCCCAATCCCCAAGCGCTGTCCGAGTTGCAGCAATTTGGCACCCCAGGCGCTCAAAAGTTGGTCGGTGCGGGTTTGAAGGCCTTTCAAGAACAAAGCTTGGCAGGCACTCAAATCGACTTTGAGAGGGACTTAAAGCCGTGGCTGGGGGGGGTGATGGTGGCTTTGCTGCCACCGGATGCTGGGGCAAAAACAGAGCCTCCTAAGCTGCTGGTTGTAGTCAGCGTCAAAAATAAAATTAGCGCTTGGAATTTTGCGAATAAATTAAAATCTCAGCCTGGTGCTACAACTCAAGAAACTGAGTATAAAGGAGTTAAAATTTCTGAGATTGCAGAGCCAACCGGCAAGCGCTACAGTGTGGCTTTGTTGAACGACCAATTAGTTATGGCTCCTTTGAGAAAGCCTGTGGAATTGGCGATCGATACTTTTAAAGGACAACCCTCCCTCGCCACCCAGAAGAGTACAACTAAGTTTTTTTCCGAGAGTGCTGGCGTACCGAATCCGATCGCAACTATTTACATTGCTGACTATCCTGCTGCAATCGAGCAATTAAAAGCTAATTTGCCCGCTGATTTCCAGTTGCCTTCGACAGTGCTTGGACAGTTCAAACAAGTCAAGTCAATGGTTGCGGGAATTGGGGCGGACAGTTCGGGATTGAGAGTAAAAACCATCGCTCAGCTAGATCCTAAATTCGCGCAGCAACAAAAGCAATTCCCGTCGAAACTGTTGCCCAGATTTCCCGGCGAAACCATTGCTTTAGTCGGCGGTAAGGGACTCGATCGCATTTGGTCGCAGGCGACGGCAGAGGCAAAAGATAGCCCGGAAGTGGACAGCGGCATTCAGCAGGTGAGAAGTAGTTTTAAACGCTTGGATTTGGATGCGGATCGTGATGTTTTTGGTTGGATGAATGGGGAATTTGCGATCGGGGCGATCGGTTCGGATCGAGGTATTTTGTCTCAGTTGGGGATGGGGGCGGCGATGATTTTTGAAACGAGCGATCGCCCCGCAGCGGAAGCAACCCTGAAAAAGCTCGATGCGATCGCCAAAAGCAATCCCACAGTCAGCGTCGCCCCCAGACAAGTGCAGGGGAAAGAGGTTACAGAGTGGCAAATACCCGAGCAAGGCACTTTATTCGGGCACGGTTGGCTGAATGAAAATTCTGTGTTTGTCGCTTTCGGCGGCCCTTTAGTTGATGTGATTACTTCGACGCCGCCGCAACCCTTAAGCAGCAGTCCGAGTTTTCAGGCGATCGCCACTTCTTTACCGCAAGCCAACCAAGGTTACTGTTACATAGATATGGAAAAAACCATGTCCTGGGCCAACCGTTATTTGCTTGCAGTACAGCCAAATTTAGTTTCGCCGCCCGTCGCTGAATTGCTCAATTCTCTCCGAGGAGTCAGCGTAGCCACAGCTTCCACACAACCAACAACTGCTCAGCTTGAAATGCTTTTTGCCTTCAAATCTAACAATTAGGCGATCGGGAATTGGTAATTGGTAATTGGTAATTGGGAATTGGGAATTGGTAATTGGTAATTGGTAATTGGGAATTGGTAATTGGGAATTCTATCCGTTACATCCGCTACACAATCCGTTGCCGAACTTCCTTACATTGGTTAGAGCCAGTACAATTCTGACTGATGACTGATGACTGCCCGACGGCAGGACGGCCCGACGGCCCGACGGCCCGACGGCAGGACAACTGACAACTGACAACTGACTACTAACTACTGACAACTGACAAAAAAAAGATGCTGCCTCTCAATCGAGGGCAGCTACTTCAGTAAAGCATTTTAATGTCTCTCAAAACTTCTGGATTAACCTTCAGACGTTCCCGACTTATTCGGCAATTGCAAGTCATCAGGATCTACATAATGACAAACTGCTTTGTCCATGCAAATCAAGGCCCAGCCGGATTTATCAATGCTCATCAACTTGTAAGAAGCGGGCTGAATAAAGAAACCTTTGTGGTTGCGGGTTGCTGGTTTGATGTTAACGTGGCTGTCAGTGCTCATGTCGTTACAACTCCTAGTATTTATGGTAGTCAAGTCTGAAAACCGCTGTGCCGGTTTGTCGATCGTCTAAGTTTTCAAATACTAGCACTGGCTTGCTGAGTTTTCCATAAAGTTATTTATTGATTTATTACGATCTCGTAATAAACCGCAAACTCGATTACCTTGATCCCCGCCACCCAATCGACTTGTTTGCGCGGTTACGGCTCCAGAAGCCACTGTTTAACGCGGGCGAGACTTTTCCAGTCCGGTTTTCTGCTTAATCCTTCTTCAAAATTTTTTTTAACTTCGTCGAGCAACTCATCGGAAGCCATCAGGAGTTGCTGAGCGACTTCAACGTGGGGGCGCACTCCTTTTTCTTTGAGGTCGAGGATCGCGACTGCTAGGTTGATGCGAGCTTGGGGGTCGTGAGGGTTCAATTTAACGGCGGTTTTCGCTGCCTTTTGAGCCGAGGTGGGTTTATTTTCCAAAAGGTAGAGCCACGCGAGGCTAGCCCAGGCATTGCCATTTTTGGGAGATTTCTCGCACAATTCTTTGAACACGGGGATCAGATTAGCAGGGGCTTCGCCAGCTTGGTAGCGATCGAAACCATCTTTAAACATTTCTTCAGGGGTCATTCGATTTTGGATTTTGGATTTTAGATTAAAGAATTGATTGAAAGCATCCGTGCGGGACACTCCTAAGTCAATCCGAGGTTCTGCAATTTGGGATTTTGGATTCAATAATTGCTTGAAAGCATTGGGTGCGGGATAAAGGAACCCAATCTGATGCTAATGGTCGATCGCCATTGTCGGTGAACTGTTAGCAATTTAGCTTCAGACCAATTACCGATGCCCCATGCCCGTGCCCCCAAGCAATTTTCCCATTTAAGCAGAAAAAGAACTGCCGCAGCCGCAAGTTTGAGTAGCGTTGGGGTTGGTAAACTTAAAGCCGCCGCCGATCATGGCATCGCTGAAATCGAGCACCAAACCGTAGAGATAAAGAATGCTCTTGCGATCGCAAACTACCTGAAAACCTTCGTAGTCGAACACCTCATCGTCCGATTTCACAGTGCTGGGGTCTGCGAAATCCATCACGTAAGACATACCAGAGCAGCCGCCCTGGCGCACCCCTACTCGCAAGCAGAGGTCTTTACCTTGTTTTTCTCGAAGAGCTAAAACTTGACGGACAGCAGAG
The DNA here is from genome assembly GCF_036705795.1 of Microcoleus sp. ARI1-B5. Lineage (NCBI taxonomy): Bacteria > Bacillati > Cyanobacteriota > Cyanophyceae > Oscillatoriales > Microcoleaceae > Microcoleus > Microcoleus sp. ARI1-B5. The sequence continues at coordinate 242,311 of NZ_JAUBVK010000002.1, read as the reverse complement.
TCCGTCATTAGAATGCCCCGCTGTTGGGAAATCGCTTGAGTCATAATTTGCCGAACTCCTGAGACTGTGCAACGCGCTTGAGTTTAATCTTATTCCTCCATTGTACAGGGAAGAAGTCATTGGTCATCGGTCATCGGTCATCGGTCATCGGTCATCGGTCATCGGTCATCGGTCATCGGTCATCGGTCATCGGTCATCGGTCATTAGGAAGAAGGTAGAAGGGTTTGGGGAATTAAGAAAGTCCTCACCGTCAGGGGGGTTGCGATCGATGCTGAACGCATAATAATTTTTACCGTGAAAAATTTAATTTCCGTGGGGCCTCGTTTCCAAGCTTGATGTCCTCTCCCCCTATAGGGTTTATGATTGAGAAGCAGCGGTTGACCCTTTGTGGCACCGCAACAATGCTTCACCCAACGGGCTTACTCTATGGCAGCGCTGAATCGCTCTACTCTTCGTCGGCTACAAAACTTACCTCAAATTCCCAGCGTGTGGGAGGGCGACCGCCGACCGTTATCAAATGCTGACTCGCACATGATGCTAGAGGACGACGACGATCCAGAAGCCGGTGGCGAGTGCATTCTGTGGGTGGACGGCTCTGAAGGCATCGTCAGGGCTATGGACATGGTAGGCCCAGATGCCGGCCCCGAGGCGATCGTCCGGGCTCTGCTGCGGGCAATGGAACATCCCCAAAGTCCAGCTCCCGCAGTCCGCCCCCAAAAAATCGTAGTCAAAAACCGAGAAATTCAATTTTACCTCCGGGGCGTACTTCAAGATTTAGGCATTTCCATTGACTACGTACCGGAATTGCCCCTCATTGACGAAATATTTCGGGGAATGGAAGAGGTGGCTGTCAATCGGCCTCCCGAGTTGCCGCCTCAGTACGCTGAAGTGCTGATGGAAAAAGCAGCTCAAATTTGGCACGATGCTCCGTGGCGGACTTTGAGCGAACACCAAATTATATCTATTGAAATCAATCAGTGGGATGTCGCCAGCCTCTACGTGTCGGTATTGGGGCAAGGCAGAATGGATTACGGAGTTTTGCTGTACCGCTCTCTAGAATCCTTGAAGCGGTTTCGAGAGCGAGTCGTCAACGATGAATCTTTTGAAGATTTAGAACAGGCTTTTTTAGGTCAAGACTGTTTGTTTCTCACCTTTGAAAGTGCCGGCGATATTGATGAGGACGACGAAGACGAAATTGATTTAGCCGATTTGCCTCCATCGGAAATAGAACCGAATTTTGGCAACCTGCATCCTTTAGAAGGATTGCGATCGATTCTTTACGAAGAAGAAGCCCTGACGATGTTAGTTGCTCTCGAAGCATTTCACCGCTTTTTCCGCAACAGCCGCCGGAAATTGGGAGCAGACACATTTCCCACGCTCAACAGCCGCTACCGCATCCCAGTTCCGCAGCCTGACGGAGAAACTCAACAGGTATCCGTTAAAGTTTCGACGATGCCCGAGGTGTCCGACGAATTATTAGAGATGCTTGGTGATGACGGTGATGATGACGGTGATGAATTTGAAATGCCACTGCTGCGGGACGATTTGGTACCGCAAAATTCATTTTTGAGTCTCGGCGCCGTACCTTGGGAAACCGTAGAGTTTCTGCGGGGAAGTGTCCAGTTTCACCAAGGTGCAGAACTCGATCTTAATACCGCTGGAGACGGTTTGCCGGTAGTGATGATTCAAACTTCCAATCCGAAGGCAAAAACTATGATTCAGGATTTGAAAGAAGCTGGAGGGGTGAAGGCAATTTGTTTTAATCCGGGCGAAGATCCTTTTCAAGACGAGGAATACGACTTGGGTATTTTGCAAACTAAAAATGGGGAACTGTATTTGTTTGGCGAGTTTAATGAAAACGATCCGGTGCATCAAGAAGCTCGCAAAAAGTGGGAGCGCCGCTGTAAATCAACGAACGGTTGGTGCGGTTTGGTGATTGCTAAAGGGTTGATGGGTGCTTCTCGCGGTCAGCCTCAGTTTAAGGATATGATCGCTTTGTTTGAGGTGCGCTGGGTGTCTGCTAAAGACTTGGGAATTGGGCCGCTTCAGTTGATGCCGATGTTTTGAAGGAAGGGTTGACAGTTGACAGTTGACAGTTGACAGTTGACAGAAGGAAGATGTAAGAGGAAAGAGGAAAGAGGAAAGAGGAAAGAGGAAAGATGTAAAAGTAATAGGTAAGGTGCTCTTCGGCGCACCCTACTTGTAAAATTATTCAGGAGAATGATTATGTCAAATTATACTCAAAAGCGAGAAGTGTTAGTCGCCCTAGATGCCGAATTCGCTGAGAAAATAGACCAGCTTACTGATAATTGGACGGAGGCGATCGAACAAGCTCTCCGTCTCTGGTACGCTAAGCAAATAGAAGATAAGTTGCGGAAATTTTATCTCAACCGCAGCCCGGAAGATATTCAGGATGAAAAAGAGTGGTTTGATTTTGTAGAAGAACAGATAGAGGAAGCATGGAACGCCGATGGACTCTAATTCAATAAATACAACTTATCCCAGACAAGGGGAGATTTATCTTTCCAGGGCTTTGCGTCAGTTAGGAGATACCAAAAAAAGACCTGTAGTTGTGGTTTCTCCTGACATCCGCAACGAGTTTAGCGATTCTGTGATTGTTGTTCCTTTCACAAGTAACCTTACAGGCGTCGATAATCCTACTCGCATCTTAATTCCGGCAGGTGAGGGAGGATTGCAAGCTGATTCTTTAGCTGTCTGCGAAAATGTGTCTGCTTTGCGCCAAACTTATCTGGAACAAGGCCCTTACGGTGAAATTAGTGCGGATTTTTTGGCAAGAATTCAGAGAGGGGTGCAAGTGGCGATCGGCATTTACGCACTTTGAATAGCGTGGAAACTCTAAAATTTGTTACAATCTGTAAAAATACTGGATAAGGAATTGTAAAATGCGGGTTGCGATCGCAGGTGCGGGACTGGCTGGAATGACCACAGCAGTCGATTTAGTGGATGCCGGCCACGAAGTAGAAATTTTTGAGTCCCGCCCCTTTGTCGGCGGCAAAGTCAGCAGTTGGGTAGATCCCGACGGGAATCACGTTGAAATGGGTTTGCACGTCTTCTTCGGCTGCTATTATAACTTATTTGCCCTGATGAAAAAAGTGGGAGCTTTTGACGATTTGCTCCTCAAAGAACACGTCCACACTTTTATCAATCGAGGCGGCGAAACTGGTTCTTTGGATTTTCGCTTTCCGGTGGGCGCACCTTTGCACGGATTGAAGGCATTTTTCACTACATCCCAGCTATCGGTACAAGACAAAATTCAAAATGCGATCGCCCTGGGAACAAGCCCGATCGTCCGTGGTTTGATAGACTTTGACGGGGCAATGAAAACCATCCGCGATTTGGATAAAATCAGCTTTGCTGACTGGTTCCGCAGCCACGGCGGCAATCAAAACTCGCTCAAAAGAATGTGGAATCCGATCGCCTACGCACTGGGTTTTATCGATACCGAAAATATTTCGGCCCGGTGTATGTTGACAATCTTTCAATTTTTTGCATCTAAAACCGAAGCCTCTGTGATGCGGATGCTGGCCGGTTCTCCCAACGAATATTTGCACAAACCAATTGTCGAATATTTGGAAAGCAAAGGAACCAAAATTTACACGCGGCGCAGAGTGCGAGAAATTCAGTTTCAAGAAGCCGAAGAAACGCGCGTGACAGGTCTGGTAGTAGCTAACGGCGAAACAGAAGAAAATATTACCGCAGACGCTTACGTTTTTGCCTGTGACGTGCCTGGGATTCAAAAAATATTGCCCCCAGCGTGGCGCAAATGGTCGGAATTTGACAACATTTATAAGTTAGATGCGGTACCGGTTGCTACAGTACAATTGCGGTTCGACGGTTGGGTAACGGAACTGGAAGATGAAGCCAAGCGCAAACAGTTGAGTCATGCTGTAGGAATCGATAATTTGCTGTATTCAGCAGATGCAGACTTTTCCTGTTTTGCAGACCTAGCGCTGGCAAGTCCCAAGGATTATTATAAAGAAGGACAAGGCTCGCTGCTGCAGTTGGTGCTGACACCGGGAGATCCGTTTATTAAACAAAGCAATGAGGCGATCGCCCAACACGTACTCAAGCAAGTTCAGGATTTATTTCCATCAGCACGGGAATTAAACATGACTTGGTACAGTGTAGTTAAGCTAGCTCAATCTTTGTATCGCGAAGCACCGGGAATGGATGTTTACCGTCCTGCTCAAAAAACTCCTGTTGTTAATTTCTTTCTAGCAGGAAGTTACACTCAGCAAGACTACATTGATAGCATGGAAGGAGCGACACTTTCAGGCCATCAAGCGGCTAAGGCAATTCTCGAAGCTTACAGTCATTAGTTGTTAGTTATCCTCTCGTTTCCAGGCTCTGCCTGGGAATGCCAATATGGAGGCTCTGCCTCCCGATATTCGAGAGTCCAAGCGAGGCAGAGCCTCTGGATATGCGTTACCAGGCAGAGCCTGGTAACGAGACAAGAACGAAAAAGAAACAATCTAAAATCTAAAATCTAAAATCTAAAATCCCATGACTGATTGGTTAGAGCACAGCGTACAAGTAGAAGTGGCAATTCCTATCGAATTAGCGTGGGAACTTTGGTCTGACTTAGAGCAAATGCCGCGCTGGATGAAGTGGATAGACTCAGTTCGCGTTCTCGAAGAAAATCCAGAATTGTCTCGCTGGAAACTCGCCACAGGCGGGTTAGAATTTAGCTGGCTTTCTCGGATTGTCAAATTAGTGCCGAATCAGATAATTCAGTGGGAATCGGTAGACGGTTTGCCCAATCGGGGTGCGGTGCGGTTTTACGATCGCAAAAACAGCAGCATTGTCAAACTGACGGTGGCTTATGGAGTTCCCGGCTGGCTGGCAAAATTGATGGACAATTCATTTGTAGGGCGAGTTGTTGAATCGACTATTCAGGCTGACTTGGAAAGGTTTAAAGAGTATGCTCTGAATGTTAAAGCTAGATCTTAAATGCTGCGGACTGAAGTCCTCACTACAAACTGGTTTGTAGTAAGGACTTCAGTCCTTTAATTTTAAATTGTAACGCGAAGGTCGATCGCCCCCCGGCATCAGTATCATAGAGATATGCTGCTGATTGCTTCCCGGTTCACTTATAAAAAAAAGCAACTGCAGGCAACTTCCCAACCCGGATGTCATCAGTCATTCCCGATCGAAAATCGAAAATCGAAAATCGAAAATGGTATGAGTTATTGCCTAAACCCCGCCTGTCAAAACCCGCAAAATGCCGATCGAACTCAATTCTGCCTGAATTGCGGCACCAAACTGTTGCTCAGAGAGCGTTACCGCGCCATCAAACCCCTCGGTAGAGGCGGTTTCGGCCGTACTTTTTTAGCCGTTGACGAAGACAAACCCTCGAAACCGCGCTGTGCAATCAAACAATTTTTCCCCCTATCCCAAGGAACCAGCAGCGCCGAAAAAGCAGCAGAATTATTCAACCGAGAAGCAGTGCGGCTGGACGAATTGGGGAAACACCCGCAAATTCCCGAACTGCTGGCGCACTTTCAGCAGGAACGCTATCAGTATTTGGTACAGGAATTTATAGAAGGTCAGAATTTACAGGAAGAGTTGGCGCGGACTGGCCCTTTCAGCGAAAGTCAAATTCTGGGGCTGCTGAAAGATTTATTGCCAGTATTGCAGTTCGTGCACGATCGCAGTGTAATTCACCGAGACATCAAACCGCCAAATATTATCCGCCGCCGCATTTCTCAAACTCCGATTATTTATACTTACCCAACATTAACTGGGGAATTAGTTTTAGTTGATTTTGGCGCTGCAAAACTGGTCGAGGGTTTGAGAGAAACAGGTACAGTCATCGGTTCGCCCGAATTCGTCGCGCCGGAACAAATTCGAGGTCAAGCGGTTTATGCCAGCGATTTGTACAGTTTGGGAGTAACTTGCATTTATTTGCTGACTCAAATATCTCCGTTTGATTTGTTCGATATCAATCAAGATGTTTGGGTTTGGCGAGATTTTTTGAAGGTTCAAATCGATCCGAAATTAAGCCGCATCCTCGACAAAACGATCGAACCGAGTCTCAGTCGCCGCTACAAATCTGTCGCTGAAGTTCTCCAAGATTTGCAGCCGCAGCATTCGCCTGCGCAAATTCCCCCGACTCCGGCGCCAAGAGCAATTTCGGTGCCGCAGACTGCGCCTGCGGTGCAGAATGCAGTCCCGCCAACGGTTGCAGGCACTATTATACCTGTGCCGCTGATGCAGCGGGTTGTTCCCGCACGCGCGCCTACTTGGAGGTGCGTTCACACTCTGGTAGGGCATTCCCAGGCTGTTACATCGGTAGCTTTCAGTCCCGACGGCGCGACTTTAGCTAGCGGGAGTGAGGATAAGACGATTGAGATGTGGAAGTTGGACGCGGGTAAGCGGTGGTACACTCTCACGGGTCATTCTGACTGGGTGACTTGTGTGGCGTTTAGTCCTGATGGCGCGACTTTGGCTAGCGGCGGCCGGGATAAAACTATTCAAATTTGGGATTTGAATAAGGGTAAGTGGTGGTACGCTTTGCGCGGCCATGAGGATCGGGTTTATGCTGTGGCCTTCAGTCCCGACGGTCAGGTTTTGGCGACGGGGAGTCGGGACAAGACTGTGCAGTTGTGGAATTTGAATAAGGGTAGGCCGATGTCGGCTTTGAATGGTCACGCTGGTGGGGTGGAGGCTGTGGCTTTTAGTCCTGGTGGGGAGTTTTTGGCTAGTGGTAGTCGGGATAAGAGTTTGCAGTTGTGGGATTGGCGAAATGGTCGATCGATTTGTACTTTAGCAGAGCACGGGGATTGGGTGCGGGCGATCGCATTTGCTGGAACCCCCCCCAGCCCCCCCTTGGTAAGGGGGGGAGCATCTACCCCCCCCAGCCCCCCCTTGGTAAGGGGGGGAGCATCTACCCCCCCCAGCCCCCCCTTGGTAAGGGGGGGAGTAGGAGAAGGATCGATTTTGGTTAGTGGGAGTCGGGACGGTACGGCGAAGCTGTGGCGGGTGGATGCTGATGGGCGAGGTACGCTGCTGCGGAGTATGAGGGACAATTCTGGGGATGTTTTGTGTGTGGCGTTAAGCCCGGATGGTCGGGTTTTGGCGACGGGGAGTCGGGATGGTTCGATTTATTTGTGGGATGCTGCTACGGGGGGTTTGCTGGAACTTCTGACGGGGCACGGGGGGGAGGTTTTGTCGGTGGCGTTTGGTGCTGGTGGGGGGTGTTTGGCTAGCGGTGCGGGCGATCGAACTGTTAAGATTTGGCGGGTTGGGAATTAGGGCGGTGGCTGTGGGTGTCTGCTGGAAAAATTTTATATTTATGCTTGACAGGCGATCGAATGTTGTGCTAAGTTAGTAATTCGTGAGGACGCATAGCTCAGTTGGTTAGAGCACTACGTTGACATCGTAGGGGTCACTGGTTCGAGTCCAGTTGTGTCCATCTTCTGAAGCCCGCTCTGGTAGCGGGTTTTGTTGTTTGTGGTGTTGGATTGTGTGGTAAGGGCGATTAATTCCTAGATAAATGTCAGCCTGTAATTCCGATGTGGTTAAATGTGATTCATCAGCAGTTAAATGACAGACTGACTCAATAAGCGGAACGAATATACTTAATCTGTATGGGAGATAATGCTTGATGACCAATAGAAATACACAGCCTGATGAGGGGATATTCGATTCTGCGCTCACCAATCAACGCCCAGTTTCAGAAACCTTCTTCCTTGATTTTTCGGCAGACCAAACAATTGCCCAGAATGTTCACCAATCTGATGAAGCAGTGCAGCGTCGGATTCGCCAATTCATGGAATCCGCCAAGAGTCCAACTCAATTTTTATTTGACTTCCAAACATACGGTAATGATTCCGATGAAGAAGTAGCAGCAGATTTAAGCGGTGGAGCAATTGCTGCAATTGATTCCACAGATGTTTTGCCTGTTACTGACTTAATGAATACTTCCTTTTATGCCGTTGGAGTTGGATGTATTACCAGTCGGACTCGCCATAGTCCAGAGGTTGTTTTGACTACTACAGACACTCGCTATATAAGACGTGAAGAGATTGTATTGAAAAATGAAGATTTGCTTAGTTTATGCAACGAATTAGACAAAGTTCGGGAGACTAAAGGATCTTGGGCAACTACATTTCGGGAATACAAAGAAAGAGAGTTTGCAATTGATTGCTGTGAGCAAAAAACCGTGCTACTAGATGGACCTGTTTTTACTCAAAACTTGATTACTCAGCGTTCGGGACGAGAACTTTATTCTAGGATGATGCAAACAGGGAAGCGTTTTATTGGTGTCATCAAAGATTTAGGGAGCTCATGGGCAATGAGTAAGTGGACAGCAATGAGTTTAGAGCGAGGAGAGGGATTTGTCCTGTGTCCTATCCAAGAACAATATCAAATAAGGTTCCAAGATAACAGAAGCATTAATAACTGGATTGGCTCATTGTCTGGGCAGTATGTTCGGGTCGTTTATCGTCCTGCTGAGAAAGCATTTGCCTTTGAATGCGCTCTAGCTGATTTTTCATACGCAGTCAGCTTGTTGCGGCAAGATGCTAGTCCAACAATTAACCACGAAATCCCGCTTTTGCTTGAAACTGTTGATTGGCATCTCAGAGGAAGCAACAACTCCCAGGCAATTAAACACTCCTTTATTAGCGAAATCCAACGCAATAACTATCGCATGGGAGTAGATATTACAAATGAAGGTAACTACCGATGACACTCATTCAAATTCCTGACACAATCAATTCCGACTTAAGTTTAATCTGTGGCTACACTTTTAATCAGCCAGAATTATCAGCCAACGATTTTGTAATCGTTGAAGATCGCGCCAGCCAAAGGAACTATTTTGGACAAGTTGTTGGGCCACAAGCCAACTTAAATCGCTCGGCACTTGGCCCACAAGATAACGCGACCATCAATGCTTTTGAGCAGCTAGAGCAGAATAACTACGCTCGTGAAGTTGTAGTTCGAGAGGTTTATTTTTACCAGGTAAATCTGATTAAAGATATTACTCAAGACCCACCAAGTAGCGCGCGTCGGCGACCTCAAATTGGCTCTATTGCCAGACAAGCAACAGAAGATGAGATCATCAGATACCTAAGCTTACCTCCTGCGGATGAACGCTATCGAATTGGACAAATTATCGATACAAACATTGGCGTTTATGTCAATTCCAGAACTCTTTTTTATCAAAGCTTGATTGCTGGTTCAACAGGGAGCGGAAAAACTAATTCTTGTGCCAATTACATCCGCGCAGCATTACAAATGGACTTTGCGGTTATCATTTACGATCATAAACCTGATTATCAGCATATTAATAGACCAAATCAAGATGCAATAGACATTTTAAATAGGAATGGTCAAACAGACCAAGACACAACCTGGATTGAAGGAGTTAATGCTAATTTTTACTACTTGGGAGAGGAATCAACTGCCTTTCAAGGTACTTCAATTGCTATTCCTGCCTCAGAGTTCGATCCAGCAGTTCTGGCAGCAGTAATGTACTATCCTCCTAATGAAACAAACCAACGTGAAGAATTCGAGACTTTATTAGAAGAATTCGACGACGAGCAACAGGCAAATCAGAATGGTAATGAGCCAGTAATTTGGACGCTAAGGGACTTTTTCCAATGGGTCACTAGCAACCAAAATTCTTGGCAGCCACCTGAATCTGCCAGAGAGCGACTGGCAGGAAAACAAGCATCAACTTACAAAACTATGGTGAGCAAAATGCTCCGTCGTAATCGTCGTCCGGCTTGGGTTGACGGTGGACTACCAATCCGTCCAACAGGGAATTCTAACGGTAATAGAAATATCAGGATCGATCCAAATGCGGCTATGTTAAATTTGGTTCAGACCCCTCAGCAACCACAATGGTTTGATCCTACTACTCTATTACAAACTGGAAGAGCATTAGTTATCCGCGTGGGACAGGCCGGTGGAGGACGTGACTATGGATTGTTTCTCAACTATATGCTGAAGAGAGTTTACGAGCTGAAAGAGCAACGCCACATTACTTTCCCAGTCCTGCATCATATTGATGAAGCTCAAGACCTCTTTAATGGTAGCAAGCAGTTTGCCTCTGCAATGGGTAATGTGCTTAGTGAAGGAGTCCGTAAAGGCAGAAGCCGACAAATTGCTTTTACAATTGCTGTTCAGAGTGCTGCTCAAATACCTGATGATATCTTAAATAATTTAAACACTCGCATTATTCATCGGCATAACCGAGCCAGTGAAGCACAGCGAGCATTAGAGAAAGCCGCAGATGCCCAAATTTCGATGACCAAGAATTTTGGGCCTGGTGAGGCACTTGTCGATCTATTTGGTGCTTCAGCAGTAGTTAATGCCAGAATGCGTTTATCGCCTTTTCAGCTTACTACTGAGGAGTTATTGCAGCAGCAAGAGCAACAGCTACAGCAAGCACAACAACCACAGCAGGAACTATTGGCACAGGAAGAAGAAATGCCATTCTAATTGCAAGGACATCATAAAAACTATTCGGCGATAAAATATAGCCCATGCAAGAGATACAAAATCAACAGCCAGAGTTCCTGGCTTCATCTTCTGTCGTCCTAACTATTGTTCTCGGTAGTCAGGAGGAAATCAATCAATGAAAAATCATTTCTCTGACGACCAATTTGCTATTATCCCCACTATTGTTAGTGGCAATCAAGAAACGGTTGTTGTCCAGTTTTTGACAGCGGCAACAGAATTAGTTAAGCAAGCTAAAACTCTAGAAGAAATCCAGGAGGTTTGGCAAAAAGTAAATGCGCTGGAAGCTCTATCTAAAAAATTCCGATTAAGTAAGGAAGTCCAGCTTGATGCTACTGAATTACGGATTCGGATTGAACGCCAATTGGGAAAAATATTAAACCAAAAAACTGAAAGCAGAAAAGAAGATATAAAAAACACGAATCAAAACTTAGGTAAGGTCGATTTTGATTCGGAAAATTATAAAAGCATCCAATCGAACCTTAGTTTCACAAAAAATGAGTTGTCAAAATTCCAGGAACTTGCAAGCACTCCACAAAAAGTATTTGAGGCTGTTATAACTGATCTGAGGACTGAAGCAGCCATTAAAAGGCAGACAGCCTTATCCACAACCGGAATAGTACGGGCTATTCGGAATGAGCATAAAAAAGATAGCGAACCACTATTTAGCCCTATTATCAAGCCTTCTGACAACTGGAACTTTAGCACGGTTCAATATGGTCGGATCGATGAAAAATTGGGGGAATACAGAGGTTACATTCCTGGAGAAATTTATGCTAACTGCTTCTGGTACTACGTCAAGCCAGGGAATTTAGTAATTTCACCGATGGCAGGATCTGGTCAGGTTTTGCGAGTGTATGAAGCTCGTCAAGAATGGATGGGTCAGCACGTTTATGATTTTAAATTAAAAATGTTTGATCTGACTCCACGCGGGAAGTACAAAGATTTAATTACTCAACATGATTTGACAAAAAGCTTCCCGGTTGAAAATCCTGATTACATTGTTATGGACATTCCTTATTATGGGATGGTTGCCCAACAGTATTCTAACAAGCCTGAAGATTTAGCTAACATGGCTTTAGAAGATTGGCAGGTAGCAATGGGGGCGATAGCCAAAAATTGCGCTGTCGCGCAACGTTCAGGAACCCTTTGCACCGTTATATCTTCCAACTATCGAGATGTAGCAAAAGAATTAATTGTGATGGTTACAGATATAATTCGAGCATTGTGGGAATCTGCTGGCTATACGCTTTACGATAAAGCTTATTCAAGTCGAAGAATTCAGCAAAATCAAACCCCACAGATGGCTAGAATGAATAATCAAGCTAAAGCTAATCGAATTATGCTGACTGACATCACAGAGATTTTGACATTTCGGAGGGTATAAAGGTAATGGATTTAGAAACATTACTCGATCGCATAAACCTTGGAGAAGACCAAGACATTGAATTTAAGTCTGCTGACGGTGGTTTCCCCAATGAAGTTTGGAAAACTGTATCAGCATTTGCCAATACAGATGGCGGCTATATTGTTCTAGGTGTCACGGAAAATCGAAATAGGTTCGAGATTTCAGGTGTCCGCAATCCTAACGTTTTACTTAAAGAGTTTTGGAATAATCATAATAATCTGCAAAAACTGAGTTTCTCAATTTGCGGCAATTCTGACGTACAAACTTTGAAGATAGAAGATCGTAATTTAGTTATTATTAAAGTCCCCAGAGCAACAAGAACCCAACGCCCAGTTTATCTTAATAAAAATCCCATGATGGGAACCTATAAACGTAACCATGACGGGGATTATCCTTGCACTGATGATGAAGTTCGTCAAATGTTGCGCGATGCCAGCAACGATCCTCAAGATATCCAAATTTTAGATAAATTTGACCTTGGCGACCTCGATTCAGAAACTTTAAAATCTTTTCGCCAACGGTTTAGTTCCAGAGAACCAGATCATCCTTGGCTCGGATTCGACGATCGCAATTTATTGATTCAGTTAGGGGGATGGAGGCGCGATAGAAATACTGATAAAGAAGGGTTAACTATAGCTGGTTTACTGATGTTTGGGAGAGGAAATAGTATTTTAGATGCACTTCCCCGCTATCAACTAGACTATCAAGAACGACTGTCTAACGATCCAGAAGTTCGCTGGACATATCGGCTGACACTTGATGGCAAGTGGGAGCCTAATCTTTTCAATTTTTATTATCGCGTCTATAGTCGTTTAGTTAATGATTTAGATATTCCCTTTAAACTAGATAAAGATGCCGTGAGACGAGGAGAAACTCATGTCCATGAAGCTGTTAGAGAGGCTCTGGTAAATGCTTTAATTCATGCGGATCACTTATCTTCTCGTCCTGTTATAGTAACTAAGTTTCCTAATGGTTTTTTATTCAATAATCCAGGTCGATTAAGGATTTCTCTTTTGCAACTTTATGATGGGGGTATCAGCGATCCGCGCAATCCTAAACTGCAAACGATGTTTCAAATGCTTGGTTTAGGTGAAAAAGCCGGCTCTGGTTTTAGAAAGATTCTACGAGCCTGGAAAGAACAACAATGGTTTAGGCCACTCGTCTCAGAAAAATTTGATTTAGAAATGACATCAGTTGCCCTACCAATGCTTAGTTTAATTCCCGAAGACGTGGAGCAAGAACTAAAAGAAATAGTGGGAGATAACTACTGTCAACTAACAGAATTAGATCGGATTATTTTGGTACTAGCGCATCAGTTTGGAGAAATTAGTAATAGTGACATTCAGTGTTACAGACAGGAACATCCTAGAGACATAGGAGAGTGCCTAAAGCACTTGGTCAATAACGGCTGGTTGGCGCAATCAGGACGTGGGCGTGGAACCCAGTACGCTCTACCAAATAAAGGTCAATCGGATTTGCTTTCACTGCTTCCAAGCTCCGAACATAACGAGCCTAGCTCCGTGCATAATGAGCCTAGCTCCGTGCGTAACGCTCCTAACTCCGTGCATAATGAATCAAGCTCCGTGCATAACGAGCCTAACTCTGTGCATAATGATGAAAACTTATTTTTACTAGAAATAGCTGCTCCTATTCGAGAAAAGCAACGGGTAAGTCCTGAGTTGATGAGAAATACTATTCTGAAACTTTGCTCGGAAAGATATTTAACTGTCAAAAGATTAGCTGAACTATTGAATCGCAGTTCTGAAACAATTAGGACTCATTTTATTAATCCAATGTTGTCAGAAAAATTACTAGAACTCAAATATCCTGACGAACCAACTCATCCTCAGCAAGCATACAGAACCTTATTGTCTCCAGGAATCAGCAAGATTTCTGATACTCCGCCATCTTCCCAAACCCCAGAAAACATCGTTGACACCAGCCATCCGCCCACAACGCCGGAACTTTAAACTTTGCCCCACAGTTGGGACACTTCGATCGCAATCGCAACTAATCTCGATCGCCCCAACATCCCCAAATCACACCAAATCCCATCACCCAGTAGGGACACGGCACCGCGCCGTGTCCTTAGCGTAGCTTATCGGCGACAACCTTCGGCGATCGCCATTAACACAGCTTTCCGCACTTCAGGATGCGATTTTTCCAGCCCGTTAGCCCGAAAAATCCAGTGTCCGCCGCCCGCGTGCTCGATCGCAATCTTCTGTCCGTCAGGCAAAACTATTTGCCACCAATTCAACACAGTGGCTTTAATCAGTTGGCACTGAATCTCGCTCAATTGAGCTTCCATCAGTTTCAGTTGACGCATGATTGGATTTTGGGCAGATGACTTCATGATTTTTCTCGTTAAATGAATTAGACAGTTTTGTTGCGGGGATTTCAGTTTGCTTAGTTTTCAACTTAATTTCACTTTCTGCACTTTTAGCCTTAACCTTACCTTCCGAACTTTTCGCCTTCACCTCCCTTGTACCACCTTTTGCCTCAATTTTTACTCCAAAACCTTTAGATTTAACTTTGTCTTTAGCTGCCGTAGAAGTCGGTTCGGCTGCCGGCTTCTTAAACTGGGCGTCTAACTGGTCTAAAATCTCCTCCTGTTCGGGAGTGTGCTCTGCGGGTTGCTCTAAATTTCTGGGGTTGTATTCGTCAACCAGCCTGCCCAAAAATTCCGAAATTGACATTCCCGCAGCGGCTGCTTTTTTCGTTAAAAGAGCGTAGGTGTCGGTTTTGATCCGAATTTGTTTTAACCTGAGGTTGGGGTTGTTGTCAACTGTTTCGGCAATAGTTATTGCTGTAATCCTTTCTTTGGGGATGACATCCACAACTTCTTGCCACTTTTCCTGCAAAGCACAGTCGCCGTATTGGTCGGTGACTGCGTGTTTGAACAAAGGGACAACTTGAGCGACGCAGCTCGGCAAAATCTCAAATCCGGCTTTAATTAAGCGCAGGCAAATAGCAGCAGATTTGATAATTTGGGTGCAGTAAAAATACTGCCTGCCTAATGCTTGTTCGCAGTAACTTTTAAAGGTTTTGAACTTGTGTTTGTACAATCGCAGTTTTCGGATCGCGTCCAGCATGATCCCTTGCCGCACGTAGTCGAGGAATCCCCTTTTAATTTCGCCTGTGAGGTAGTCTAAATCGTGAAAGGGCGATTGATTCTGGATTTCTTCTTCAAAGTCTAGCAGCGGGCCTGCAAAGTGAAAGTTGGAGGCGACATCGCCTAGGTAGAAGTTGTCGGTAGATGTGGTCATGATCTGGAATGGTTCGAGAAAGGGAACGATAGCACGGAAGTTGGGCGATCGCAAAGTTGAAGTTTTGGTCGGTATCTTTGGTACAATTTTGAGTTGGGTTGTGCTGTGGGTCGATCGACCTTTTACATCGCATCACCTCCTCGGAGTTCAGAGAAAGGGGCTTGAGGTATGCACTCAAACCCCGAAAATACTAAGGGTATGCAGGTGCATAATTGATAGACACTACAAATAAGGCGGTTCTTCAAACCTGCATTTTGACGAAAGGAGGCTTGCTAGGCCGCTTTGCTATGTCCACTAATCGTAGTTTAGTCAGGCTTCCTGCTTTTGTCAAGGGTAAACTACGAAATATCCTGCATAATGAATCAAGAAGTACGGGATTTATACGAAATGAGCCTTGCGGAAATTAGAGAATACAGGGGCTTTAGTCGCCGTGAGCTTAGCCTGCAACTGACGGGGAAAGTCTCTGAAGATACTTTGTATTCCATAGAAAAAAGAAAACAAAAACCCAGAGTTGATACTGCAATAGCCATCTGTACAGCCCTAAATATTAGCTTGAAACAGTTCTGTCACTCGATCGGGCTAGATGTGTCAGGACTTGTTGATGATTATGTGCCGCCGAGGGACAGCTAACCAACAGAGCGATGTTTTGGTCGGGATCTTTGGTACAATTTTGAGTTGGGTTGTGCTGTGGGTCGATCGACCTTTTACATCGCATCACCTCCTCGGAGTTCAGAGAAAGGGGCTTGAGGTATGCACTCACACCCCGAAAATAGGCTCTTGTATGCCAGCACAATTGATAGACAGCACAAGTAAGGCGGTTATTCAACTCGAACAGAAGGAGTCCCCCGCTCTACCTGTACCCAGGTGAGCGGTGGGAGGAATTCGCGTGAGAAGACGATTGCACCGCCGACCAATTCGACTCTTCGCAGCTCTCGACACGAGAGGCGGTGCATGAGGAGGCGAACAAATCCCTTGTTATTGCCAAAATTTCACGTATTGAGATATAATGGAATCATGAAACAAGTCCTGACAGTATCTTGCAAGCTCGAAGTAGCACCAGAGCAATCGACAAAAATCGATTCTACGCTCTTGGCGTTTGCTGCTGCTTGCGAATACGTGAACCAGACTGTCCCTCCAACTTTGACAAACGAGTTGGCGATGCAGTCCTTGGTTTATCACGATGTCAGAGCTAGATTCGGCTTGTCTGCTCAGTTGGCTATTCATGCAATTAGACGAGTTTCTGGTAATAGGAAGACGGCTAAAAAAGATGGCAAGCCAGTTAAAAACTTTGCCCCAACCAGTGCCACTTACGACCCCCGTACTTTCTCTTTTAGGGAGAAAGATTGGACTGTAAGCTTGACCACTATTGACGGTAGAGAGCGGTTTAAGCTGGCTATCGGCAACTATCAGCTTGGATTGTTGAAAGGACAAGTTCCTAAAACAGCCACGCTGGTAAAACGCAAAGATGGTACTTACTATCTGAATATTCAGCTTGAATCTGTCCCCCCAGAACCAATCGAAACCGACAAGGTTTTGGGGTGTGATTTGGGTCGAACTGACATTGTTGTTACCTCTGAAGGGGGTAAATTTAGCGGCAAAGAAATTACTAGAATTAGGAATCATTACGCCAAACTTAGAGCGGATCTCCAACAAAAAGCTACGAGAGGCACACGCAGTACTCGACGCAGATGTCGGGCATTGTTGAAACGGTTGTCGGGCAAGGAAAAACGCTTCCAAGAATTGGTAAATCACACCATCAGCCACCGATTGATATCTAGAGCTAAATCGAGTAGCCAAGCTATTGCGTTGGAAGACTTGACCGGAATCAGAGAACGAACTAATAGCCTTAAGCGCAGCAAAAAAGAGCGGAGACTTAGCAATAGTTGGGCGTTTTTCCAGTTACGGCAATTTTTGATCTACAAAGCGATAAAATATGGCGTAAAAATCTTGTTGGTCGACCCGAGACACACGTCGCAAACTTGCCACAATTGCAACCATATCCACCCTGTTCGAGGTGAATCTTATCGGAAAGGCAAGAAGTTTGCTTGTGGACACTGTGGCTATGTTGGTGATGCTGACTATAACGGGGCGAAAAATATTTCGGCTCTTGGGGCTGTTGTAAACCAGCCTAAAGGTTCGGGGCTTTGCTGTTGTTTGAGCAGTGATGTCTCAGGGCTATTGAAAGCCCCCACCATACCGCTCTTAGCGGTTGGTGGCGGGTAGTTTACATGAAAGCTCTTTGCAAAGCTCTCGGAAAAACGCTTAACGATTTACCGAATGACTTAGGGCCACGAAATCCTGACACATAAAAAGTCCAAAAGGTCGATCGTAACTGGCACAACATAAGGTACGTAGTTGCGCTTCAGCGCTCTTTCCATATAATAAAGAGCGCTGAAGCGCAACTACGTACCGGCCCGAGTCATCACTCAATCCGTGATTTTCCCTCTCAGAGCCTTTATCTGGCCCCGCTTGGTTTTGCTGTCGAGACGCTGGCGCTGGGAACTGCGAGTTGCTTTGGTGGGTTTGCGCCTTTTCGGTATGACGATCGCACTTTTAATCAGTTCTTGCAGCCGTCTCAAAGCCTCCTCCCGGTTTTGTTCCTGGCTGCGGTGTTCCTGCGCTTTGATGACAATCACACCTTCGGAGGTGATGCGCTGGTCGTTGATTTGCAACAAACGCTGCTTGTAGCGATCGGGCAATGAAGAAGCGCCGATGTCAAAGCGCAGGTGAATAGCGGTTGCTACCTTATTGACATTTTGCCCGCCCGCGCCTTGAGAGCGAATGGCGCTAATCTCGATTTCGCGATCGTCAATGAACACTGTGTTAGAAATTTGTAGCACGATCGATTTTTATATATAAGACATCTCCCATAATTCTTGTGGAACAGGCATCCTACCTGTTCAAAACCTGATTTTTAGGAGATGTCTATAACTTAGCTTAGTCTAGGACTGACGCATGGGGGCTGGTGAAACCGGGTTTTTTACCAAAAGACGCGTTGCAGCCCGCACACGGGCGTAAAAAACCCGGTTTCTTTAGTCGGAGTGCGTAAGTCCTGAATTCTTAGCTTTCAGGATGAATTCGATTAGTTTTTTTCTATCCCATAACTCTACGTCGTTAGATTGAGCAAGTTTGCAAGCGTTTTCTGTAAATCTGTTGTTAGTGATTACTCTGCCTTTATTTCCTTTGTAATGTCTGACGGCTCCTGCTACTTCTTGAACTGCTTTAATCCCAACTGGGTTTTTGCTTCTTTTTGCTTGAACCACCGTTTTTGAGCCATCTTTGTCCAAAATTAAATCAGCTCCATAATCTTGACTGTCTTGAGTTAAATTAACAATATAACCACTGTTTCTAAAATGGACAGCTAGAAATCTTTCAAACTCTTTTCCAGTCATTTCATCCACTTCCATAATACCACTGTCTAATAAACGTTTTCTTGATTCTTCTTCTTTCAATGTATCAAATACCGATACCGCAATATCACCGATAACGGCAGCGGCTCTTACTATAAAAGACTTCATAAAATTACATTTATTTTAAAGGAGTAGTTAGGATTGTACCAGATTTGCTCAGTATAGTTAATAATGATTAGCTGTCAGGATGAATTCGATGAGTCTTTTTCTATCCCATAACTCTACGTCGTTAGATTGAGCAAGTTTGTAAGCGTTTGCTGTAAATCTGTTGTTAGTGATTACTCTGCCTTTATTTCCTTTGTAATGTCTGACGGCTCCTGCTACTTCTTGAACTGCTTTAATCCCAACTGGGTTTTTGCTTCTTTTTGCTTGAACCACCGTTTTTAAGCCATCTTTGTACAAAATTAAATCAGCTCCATAATCTTGACTATCTCGAGTTAAATTAACAATATAACCACAGTTTCTAAAATGGACAGCTAGAAATCTTTCAAACTCTTTTCCAGTCATTTCATCCACTTCCAGAATACCACTGTCTGATAAACATTTTCTTGACTCTTCTTCTTTCCATGTATCTACCCATTCCACAATCATACTTACCGCAGTGATAACGAGAGCGGCTACTAATATAAAATCTAATATAAAATCCAACATAAAATTATATTTAGTTTAAAGAAGTATTTACGAGCGTACCAGATTTATTCAGTATAGTTATCTACCCATATCACAAGCACATTGTGATCTTAATTACTGATCATCTACGGAAACCCTGATTTTTTGAGAATTGATAATAGGTGGAGGGATACAATCAATGATAACTGAAAATCCTGTCAGCAATGGGTGATACAATAGCCAACAGGCTCAACTAAACTCGATCGACCTATGCCATCATCAGGAGTTCAATACTTAATTATCAATGCCTTGGAAACTCTCGACTTGCTAATCTGGAGAATATATGATGAAGAAAAGGGCTTTTGGTACATCGAAACCCCTAGTCGAGTTTTACCAAGAGCTGCTATACTACAAAGTGGCGAGGTTGTTCGTATAGACGAGCTTGAAGACTATGACGAAACCGCATGATATCATTCGAGAACAAGACCGCAGATTAGGAGAATTAATGGCGATCGCACGTCAGCGATTCCTCGATGCTGGCGGCGATCCTCGACACCCGCCATCAGGTTTAAAAGGCGACGATTACATGACAGACGAAGAAAGACAAGAAGCACTCACGATCGCCCGATCGCTCTTTAACGACGAATATATTAAAACCTATCTCAAAAACAAACGTCAAAACAATTTACAACCCCAGATAAATTAGTAAGGTGCGCCGAAACGCACCCTACAAAAATTAATTAGTCGGTAGTACCGGTTTGCAGCGACTCTTTAGCAGCCTGCGTCCACTCTGAGTGGAAGAATTCGCCGCGGGGTTTGTCGGTGCGCTCGTAGGTGTGAGCCCCGAAATAATCGCGCTGAGCTTGCGTCAGGTTTTGCGGCAATCTTTCGCGCCGGTAGCTGTCGAAATAGTCCAGCGACGCGCTGAAGGCCGGTACTGCGATACCCAGCAGGCTAGCAGTAGATAACACTTCCCGCCAAGCTGATTGGCGATCGAGAATGCTCTGTTTGAACTCCGGTGCTAATAACAAATTCGGCAGCGCGGGATCGTCCTTGAAAGCTTTTTTAATCTTGTCCAAAAATCCAGCCCGAATAATACAGCCGCCCTTCCAAATTCTGGAAATTTCGCTCAAACTCAAGTCATAGTTGTACGACTTCGAGGCCGCGCTCAACAGCGCCATGCCTTGCGCGTAGGAGCAAATCTTCGAGCAGTAAAGCGCATCCCGAACTTTGTTCACAAACTCTTTAGGATCGCCTTCGTACTTGGTGCTAGGCCCCGTCAGTTGTTGCGAAGCTTTGACGCGCTCTTCCTTGTAAGAAGACATGATTCTGGCATTCACAGCAGCGATAATTGTGGGAATGCTCACGCCCAATTCCAAAGCACTCATTACAGTCCAGCGGCCGGTGCCTTTTTGACCGGCGGCGTCCATAATTACCTCAACTAAGGGTTGCTTAGTTTCCGGGTCAATGTACTTGAAAATGTTAGCCGTAATTTCAATCAAAAACGAGTTGAGTTCGTCGGTAGTATTCCATTCGGCAAACACTTCCTGCAACTCCTGGCCGCTGAGTCCCGCCACGTTTTTGAGCAAATCGTAGGCTTCCGCAATGAGCTGCATATCCCCGTACTCAATGCCGTTGTGAACCATCTTCACGTAGTGACCGGCGCCACCTGGGCCGATGAATGTGACGCAGGGGCCGTCATCTACTTGAGCCGCAATTTTGGTGAGAATTGGCTCTAGGATGCCGTATGCAGCGTGGGTGCCACCGGGCATGAGGCTAGCACCGTTGAGGGCGCCTTCTTCGCCGCCGCTGATGCCCATGCCGACAAATCCCAATCCGGCTGCTTCTAAATCTTTGGTGCGGCGTTCGGTGTCGTCGTAAAGCGAGTTGCCGCCGTCAATAATCATGTCGCCCGGTGACAGCATGGGTTTGAGCTGCTCGATGACTGCATCTACTGGTTTGCCAGCTTGCACCATGACTAAGATGCGGCGCGGGGTTTCTAGGGCATCGACGAATTCTGTGAGAGTCTTGGCGGCGACAATGTTTTTGCCGGGGGCGCGTTTTGCCATGAAGTCGTCGGTTTTGGCTGCTGTGCGGTTGTACACGGCTACTGAGAAGCCTCTGCTTTCGACGTTGAGGGCTAGGTTTTCGCCCATCACTGCTAGACCGATTAAACCAAAATTTTGCTTTGTCATGCTAATAACCCGCTGGTTGTTCCCGCTTGAGGATTGATTTGGGAAAGAGGAAAGCGAGGCGGGGTGTACCGCTTTCCGGTGGACTAAAAGTATTGGACAATAGACCTAGGAGGTTTAGGTTTATTTTTATATTCTCTGAATTGCTGTTTGGTAAATCAGTAGGGTTTTTTTAAGATTTAAGGGGTATTAATGACGCGGGCAGGAGATGATAAGGCAAGTATTATGTCGATCGCAGTAACGGTAGATACAAACAAGCGGACATTTTAAGGAAAATTTAGGAGACTGTTGTCATTATGGAAGATTTGCAGTATCTCGCGGCCTGGGTGAAGGAGCAACACGCTCGCGAGTATATTTTGACTTGGCTGCTGAGTCAACAGGGGCTGTGGTGGTCTGATGGGGATATTTATCAGGCGGTTTTGCAAAAGTCGGGAAAGCTTTTGAAAGCTTATGTTCAAAAAAGGCAAGCGGGAGAGTTATTTGAGGGCATTTCTGAGAAGTTGGTGGGAGATGATAATTGGGATGATTTGGTGCTGAGTTTAGGGCGAATTGTTGCTGTTTATCAAGAGGAATTGCTGAAGTTGCAAGAGCGCGATCGCCGGGGGGATGGGGTAAAAAAAAATTTGATTAGCCAAGCGTTGACTGGAGATTCTTTGTCGCTTGAAGTGCAGCAAGCTTTGCCCGATCCTTATGCGGATACGCTGACGGGGAGATAATTTGCGATCGACTTTTCGGAGGCACAATAATCTCAGAAACCGGGTTTCTTCCTGTATCTCTCGTACTGGGCCGAAAATCTTCATAGAAACCCGGTTTCTCGCCACGCAGGGAATCAAATTAGCTCGCACTAATCCCAGAAACCGGGTTTCTTCCTACATTTTTCGTCCTCACACCAAAATTGTCGCAGAAACCCGGTTTCTCGCTACTCAACTAAAGAAAATGGATTGAAATTCAAGGATTGAGAACACGTGTAAGATCTAGAAGAAATCCGGGAAGTACATCTTCACCGGAAAGTGTTGGCGGTTGGTCAAAAGAGAAATTAATAACTTCTGCTACATCTTCAGACAACCGATAGATTTCTACTAAAGGGGTTTGCGGGTCAATTAGCCAACCTAAGCGACAGCCGTTAGTTCGATAATACCGCATTTTAGCCCGCAATGTTTCTAACGAATCAGTTTGGGAACGCAATTCAATTATAAAGTCCGGGCACAGTGGAGGAAACTTGCGCTTATCTTCTGCGGATAGTGCTTCCCAGCGTTCTCGGAGTACCCAAGCAGCATCAGGGGAACGCTTCGCACCGTTGGGTAATTGAAAGACGGTGGAAGAGTCAAAGACTTTTCCTAATTGAGTCCGTTCATTCCACAAGCCGACTCGCAGGTTGAGATCGGAATTTCTGATGCCGCTTTCGCCGCCTGTTGGAGGCATAATAATTAGTTCTCCTTCGGGGGTTTGTTCTAATCGCCACTCTTCATTAGCGATGGATAATTGATAAAATTGTTCGTCGGTTAAAGCGACGGCGGCAGGTAGGTTGAGAGTTATAGTTTCCATCGTTGATATTATCGCCAACTAGGTTGATTTTATTATAGCTCGCACTTTCTGACAATTTTCTCAAAAAGATCGCACGCTCAGAAACCGGGTTTCTTCCGATATTTCTCGTACTAAACTGAAAATTGTCGCAGAAACCAGGTTTCTCGCCACGCAGCTAATCCCAGAAACCGGGTTTCTTCGGATATTTCTCGTGCGAGGTCGAAAATTGTCGCAGAAACCAGGTTTCTTGCCACGCAGCGAGAGAAATTAGATCGCAAATCCGCGATAATTTATCACAATCACCCGCGCCAAATTCCCCACGCTAACCCACAAGTCCGCCGGGGGTTGAAAACCCCCGTCTCATAGCAAAAGTCCTCTCAAAGAGGACTGAAAGACACATTTTTGAAGAAGCATTGCAATATCTCCCCAGTCGGTTTCAACCGACTTTCGCTATGAGACAGGGGTTTTAACCCCTGGCGGACTGTTTGTTGAACTCTAAATGTAACTACTGGCTTGACGGGTGAACATCGCACAATAAATTCCGTTTGATGCGATCAATTCGTCGTGAGTTCCTATTTCTGCTATTTTACCGTTTTCCATGACGGCGATACGATCGGCAATTTTGGCCAATCCCAACCTGTGGCTGATGACAATCGTGGTTTTCCCGGCGGCTATTTGGCGGAAGATGCTGTAAATTTCGTGTTCTGTCTTGGGGTCTAGGGCGGCGGTTGGTTCGTCAAAAATGAGCACTTCGGCTGTAGAAAGCCGCATTAAGGCGCGGGCGATCGCAATTCTTTGCCACTGTCCCCCCGATAAGTCTATGCCGTCTTCTAATTGTTTCCCCAAGGGTGTTTCTAAACCTTGCTCTAAAGTATTGACTTTAGCTGCAATTCCTGCTTCGGAAATAGCTTCGTTAATTGCGGTGTCATCCGACAGTGAAAGCAAGTCGCCGAAACCGACGTTTTCGCGGACTGTCGAGGGGAAACGGGCGTAATCTTGCATAACGACGGCGATGCGCGATCGCACGTATGCTAGAGAGTACGATCGCAAATCTTTGCCGTTCCAGGCGATCGTACCACTTGTCGGGTCGTACAGGCGACCGAGTAGTTTGCCAAGAGTTGTTTTACCCGCGCCATTTTCACCAACAAGCACTAGCATTTCACCCGGATTAATGGTTAAATTGATATCTTCAACCGTGCTTTTATTGCTACCGGGATAGCAAAAAGATAAATGCTTAATCTCGATGCCAATTTTATCTTTTGTGGGGCGGGCATCTTGCCTGCCATCTGGTAAACGAGACGCCACATCTCCAAGCGGAGACTGCAATTCTGGGTTGAGTTCCAACAGTTGAAAAATCGGACTAACGCCGAGGGAGATATCGTACAAATTAGTGTAATTCCCAATCAATAATTGCAAACTGTTCTCTACTTGGACAATCAAACCCGAATAAAGCGCCAAATCCCCCAAAGTATAGCGCCCTCCCAAAGCTCCCATTACCACATAAACAAATGGCAAGGCTACTCCTATTCTACTAAATATTGACCACAATAGTACAACAAGCGCTCCTTTTTTTCGGATGCGCTGCATTTCGCTAAAAAACTGCAAAAACTGACCCTGCCAGCGTTTTAGCCAAAGTTCCTGCAAGCCAAACAAACGCAATTCTTTAGCATATTCTTCGCCCGTCAATACTCTAGCGGATAAGTTCATTTCGCGACTGATTTTAGCTTGCTTTTTTTGAACTCTCCAAATGATTCTGCTATACTTTCTTTGGATGTAAATTGAGGGAGATGATGAAATCAACATCAGCAGAGGAACCCACCAAGCTATGGCAGCAGCAAGGCTGATAGATGGAATCAAAATAAAAATTCCGGTGATTGTCATGCTGAGGGTAAATGCTAGTTGCTGTATTTTGGAGACTCCGGTTTTCGCTAGTTCTACAATATTTAATAGTTCGGGGTTTTCAAACAGGGCGATATCGTCGAAATTGGCGACTTTTTCGAGGACTTTTCCTTCGACTGCGCCTTGAACGCGATCGCGCAAAGATGTCGCTGCAAATGAGCTCATGGTTTCGAGGGAGTCGCCGACTAATTTGAGAGTTAAGACTCCGACAATACTCCACAGCAAGATTGGCTGAGAAAGCATCAAAGCTAAGGGCTGTGCTGTTTGGGTTCGCGACAGCAACCGAGATACTTCATCAATAATTAATTTATCTAAAAATAGCACGCCAGATGGGGCTGCACCGCGGATGATGTTGAGTATTATTAAGTTGCGGAGTTCTATTGGTGCGGCTTTGACGATCAGGCCCAGGCTGCGCCGCAAGGCTTGAAATGTGGTAATTTGGATGGGTTGCATAGTTTGTGGGTAGGTGTGTGGTCTACTCATCCCGGACGGTATATTGTAACAGTATTTATTAACTGTTTGCCAAGCATAGACAGGGCGCAGTATTGGTCTTTCTCCTCAATTTTCCCAGGTTGGTTGAAAATTTATGAGTGCATCCATAGCTCGTTCCAAACTGGGGGAATTAGTCTGTGCTGACGCAACCTGCCAACTTTGATTGACAAACTGGATCAGTTGACCATTGTAGTCTTTACCAATTTTTGCCGTACTATTAGGATCGGGGACGATCGCATCCCGCAGATTTCGCTTCTTTGACTTTTTAGCCAGATTGATTAAAAGCTGCTTGGGGTCAGGAATTCGATCCGCGTCGCCAGGAATCAAGTCTACTGAAATACCCAGAAATTCGGCAAATGCCGATCGATGTGCAAGTAACCACGCTTCCACTTCTTTAACAGCAATCCGAAACAGCAGATTAGGATGTTTTGGTTGAGTTAACCACTCCGAAATAATTACTAGGGGACATTCTGCGTTATCCAAATCCGTTAATACTAAGTATGGCATTCCCTTGGCCGCATAATTTAATCCCGAAATAATCTTTTTAATTTTGCCATATCCTCTCTGATTCAAGCACTGTCCCACTGAAAATGGACGTTGAGACTGTTTGAGCATTTGTTTAAGAACTGCTTCACTCAGCACATCCTCAAACACTAAATTGATGGGAATATCCGTCATTTGAATAAACTCAGTTTTTCAATCGCGGGTGGCGCTGTGAGAGGAAGTGCCGCATCGGCTATGCTTAAATTTCCTTCTAATAGCATTTTGATTTGTTCATTACTTGAAGCAAGTTTTACCTGAGTTCCTTCAGGAGTCGGTGTCATTAGCAGCACCTCTTCGCCACCAATGCCTTTGTCTGAGAGCAAATCAGCACTATGGGTACTGAGAATAACCTGTCGCTTTCTCGGACGCTGAAGGCGATAAATCAGAGAGGGGAGATGGCTAACAATCGCTGAATTTAAGGAAAGTTCTGGTTCTTCTAGTAACAATAATGACTCGCTTTCTAACAGCGACCAGAGCAAACCAATTAACCGTAACGTTCCGTCAGAAAATTGGTCTTCCCGTTGTTTTCCCGCTCCGGGTCGCCAATGTTCGTAAACAGCTTCCAAATGCGGAACTCCCATCACATCTTTGGTATCTGTGAGGTTTTTCAATTGTGGGACAGCCAGCTTTAAAGCATCTTCAATTTTTTTTAATCGCGATCTTCGAGTTTTTTCGGAAGTTTTAACAACTCGCTCTAAAAAAGTTCTGCCAAAAGGATCTTCGGAAAGTCCAGGGGTAGCAAAAGCTTCGGGATGGCGAACTAACTGAGGAATTAAATGTAAATATAAAATCGATTCTAAAAATTTAGAAATTTCTCGGAATTCTGCATTGGCATTAATTTGCTCTAAATAAGTCTGGGTGAGACGTAGCTCATCTTTGTCATCTTCTTCAGTAGGGCGATTGACAATTTGCTCATCGCCTTTCCAAACTCGTTCGTAGGCAACAATAGGCTCATTTTTGCCGCCTTTTTTATGTTTAATTCCAATGGCATATTTCCATGAGGGACTTTCATTATTAGAGTCTGAAAGCTGAATTTCTATTTCTACATCTGGATAACGGCGCGCATAAAGACTGCGAATTTTTGATACGCCGCCTCGATCGCTCACGGCTTTCTGCAATCCGCCTCCTGCTTTAGCCAGATCCCGCAAAAAGCGCAATGAATCGAGAAAGTTTGACTTACCACAAGCATTAGGGCCTACCACAAAAACGCGATCGCGCAAATCAACATTCACTGAC
This sequence comes from Microcoleus sp. ARI1-B5, assembly GCF_036705795.1. Classification (NCBI taxonomy): domain Bacteria; kingdom Bacillati; phylum Cyanobacteriota; class Cyanophyceae; order Oscillatoriales; family Microcoleaceae; genus Microcoleus; species Microcoleus sp. ARI1-B5. Next base: position 215,244 of record NZ_JAUBVK010000002.1, on the reverse strand, counting down.
TGAAAATTGCGCCAATTTTTCAGAGCTATATGGGAGATAATCATACCGATCAAATTTCCATTGTTCTTGTAAGACTTTAAAAGTGTTTCGCTCTTCAGGGGAAACAATATCCTGAAAACCTTTACTTTACAATTTATCCCACTCCTTTGCCGAATTTTTTGGAGATTTTTTGGGATTTCTCTAACCCGTTAACATCTTTGCTACCCTAGAAATGAATTTTATGTAGCTACACATGAATCACAGACGATCGCCCTTTCCATCTCAAACTCTGCCAGATCGAGCGATCGTCCTGAATGAATCCCACCATAGCATAAACAGTTGACAGTTGACAGTTGACAGTTGACAGCGAGATTTATAAACCGCTTTATGCCCCAACTATCAAAATGTCAGGCGGCGGAACTTGCCGTCATCCGTAAATCGCTGTTCGCCAACGCCAACAACTTCCACAATAACTTCGCGATCGCAAATCGCAAATTCCCCCTCCCGCGCGGCAATTTCAACGATGATTTTTTCCTCTTCCAAATACACTTTGTAATTAGTCGTTGCCCAGACACCTTGTTCGTGTTCAAAACTGTGTCCGTCATCCTCATAAAGCGTCCATTCACCGCTTCCGGGCCAAATTCGCATTTTCAATGAATCAAGCGGTTCTTCGCTGACAAATTGCCTCACAGGCGCGATCCTCTTCGAGGGCTTCGCTAACGCAATTATGCCCCCACCCCGCACGTAAAGCGGCATTCTCTCCAAAGGTGCATAAGTTAAAATGTGCCTCGGGCCCTGATAGCATTCGCCCGTCCACCAATCAAACCAAGTCCCCTCCGGCAAATACACGGCGCGGTGTTCAACTCCCGGGCGGTAAACAGGTGCAGCCATCAGCGACGGGCCCAGCAATACTTGATCGTAAAGGTGATAAGTTGCCCGATCGCGCGGAAAGTGATACAGTAGCGGTCGCAAAATCGGCGTTCCCGTCGTCGCAGCTTCCCAAAACAACGTGTAAATGTAAGGCAACAACTGATAGCGCAAATTGATGTATTCGCGGCAAATCTTCTCAGTACGATCGCCAAAAACCCACGGTTCGTGCTGCGCCGTACTCATCGCCGAATGACCGCGCATCAAGGGATACAGCATCCCCACCTGCATCCACCGCGCGAACAGTTCAGCGGTTGCATTCCCCGCAAAACCGCCGATGTCGCAACCGACAAAGGCCACGCCGGAAAGCCCCATGTTGCAAAGCATTGGTAGCGACATTTCTAAGTGTTCCCACTGCGATTGATTGTCGCCCATCCACACCGAGGAGTAACGCTGAACGCCCGCAAAACCCGATCGCGTCAGCACAAAAGATCGATCGCCCGATCGCAATTTTTGCAAGCCCTCAGCACAAGCTTTCGCCATCATCAACCCATACAAATTGTGCGTTTCCGCGTGGGTAGCGCGATCGGATTCCGGGCCTTGCGGTGCATCCAGGGGAAAGCTGATGTGTTCGCCGCCGTCACCAAAAGGCCGTTCTGCGATCGCAGGTTCGTTCATGTCGTTCCAAATCCCCGCAATCCCAACATCTGTCAGGGTTTGGTGCAATTCGCCCCACCACTGGCGCACCTCCGGCCGCAGGAAGTCGGGAAACACCGCTTTGTCCGGCCAAACGTAACCGTGGAATAGCTTTCCCTCTGCGGTGCGGACGAAATAGTCATTCTCCACACCCCGATCGAATATTTCATAATCTGCTTCCGGTTCGTACTTGACACCGGGATCGACAATCGTGACAACCTTAAAACCCGCTGCTTTCAAGTCTGCGATCAGTTTCGCGGGATCGGGGAAACGCTTCGGGCTCCAGGTAAAAACGCGGTAGCCGCGCATATAGTCGATGTCGAGGTGGATGACATCGCAGGGAATCGCCCGATCGCGAAATTCCTTCGCCAACTCCCGCACAATGTCCTCTGATTCGTAGCTCCAGCGACATTGGTGGTATCCCAGCGCCCATTTTGGGGGAAGCGGCATCCGGCCGGTTAACTGGGTGTAGGTGGCGATAATTTGGGCGGGTTCCGGGCCGTAAATGATGTAGTAGTCGAGTTCCGGGTCTCTGGTTTCCATCCGCAAAACCCCCGGTTGTTCCGCGCCGATATCGAATTGACTCCAAAATGTCGTGTTGAAGAAAATGCCGTAAGCGCGATCGGGATTCAGGGCGATGTAAAATGCGATCGCCTGGTACATTTCATCGGTGAGGGAATTGTAGTCGAGGGAGTCGGTTGTCCAGTTTGTCTTGACTTCGGAGAGTTTGTCGAGAAAGCCGGTGCGTTCGCCGAAACCGTAGAAGTGTTCGTCTGCTTCGATGCGCTTCCAGCCCGCGGTTGCACCTGCGCGCCATCCCATACTAGGATCGCAGTCGCTAGCAAAGGGTTTTCCCGATTTGTCAAAGCATTCGATGGAAGTGCGAGATCGCTTGACTGAAATTGTTATTTGCGGTGTTTCAATTTCTATTTTTTCGTCTGTTTCTCGCACTTCAAATGGTGTAATTTCCCACTCTTCGTCAGGGACAGTTATTGAGTGCGATCGGCTTTTGAATTCACCTGTCGGGGACATTCGCACTCGGATTAAATTTGGCGCAAGTACGCTGATGTTTAGGGAAGTTCCGCCACAGTTGAAGTGAATTGTACGCGCGGCGCAGCTATCCCGTAGGGAATCGGTTTTATTTATGGATTCTACGGAGCCGATCGTTGACCAAGGTTGTTCAGTAGTTTGGAGTTTTCCGAAGTATTGCGGCATATAGGATTTGGTAATTGGCAATTAGTAAACCGATAGTGCAAGCTGCACTTGACTACCGTCATCTAGCTAAAGGAGGAATATAAGTTCTCAGCATTTCAAGTAAATGAACAAATGCGGTAAAATATACTTTAGCAATACCGTGGCTAGCCGAATAAGCTACTATAAAAAATGAAACAGGTATCCATAAATTAAGTGGAAAATAACTTAAAAAGTCTACAATATCGCTCGCGATTGCTTCCCACAACTGCTACGGGGTAGCGGTTAAATAACTTTAGCTATCTTCGCCTCACTTGTGAACTATTCTCTTCTCTTCCTTCGCGTCTTCGCGGTTCATTATATCCGGCAAAAAACGAAGTGGAGCTTTCGCTTCACAATTACGAAATCTCCACTTTTATCACTATTCTAGTGGCAGCAAAAAACCTCTTGTCTTCACTAGATATTACTTGTACAAAATAGCCTCTTTCAAAGTCGCGATCTTACCTAGCGCTTCATCGAGATCCTCTTGGGAGGCGCCGTGGGCAATGATGGCATCGGTCAAATGCTTCACAATTGCATCAAAGTGTTCTGGCTGTAAATTCAAACCTGTGTGGGCCTTCTCCATTGAACGGCCTGAATATTGCTTGGGGCCGCCGAGGGCATAAGAGATAAAAGCAGTTTGATGGCGCCGCTGCTTTTCCATATCTGTATGCTCGAAGAAGTGGCTCACTATCTCGTCCGCCAAAACATCGCGGTAAAAATCATCCACCATCTCTTTAATGGCTGACTCTCCACCCATTTTTTCGTACAATGTTGTTGCCATATCGTTTCAGCGAGTTGTTTTTTTTCACTTACTCTTTAATTATAGCTGGCAGCTTTGCTTTTTCACCCTGTGAAATATTAATTTTATCTAAAATAATTATTTAGTAACTGTTGCGACTGCTGGTATTTTTTAGACCAGCCTCTATTTGTAAACTTTATTAACGTTCGATCGCCAGTTAGATATTGTCGATCGCCCTCCCAGCATTTTGACCTAATGCACGGATTGCTTGTTTTAGCAAGATGTTTCCTACACAGCGCCAACAGCCATCGGTTTTCCAGCTAGCAAACTCAAGAAATCGGTTATAAAACAGAGGCCGGATGCGATCGCGGAAATTAGGCTCGCCCCTGCAATTGGACAAGTTAAAATAAATGGGCGATCGGCTGCCGATCTGCATCATGTATAATGGTATTGCCAATATAATCGAATCACAACCACGAGCGACGATCGCCGATCGCCTGTACAATAATATTCTGCCGTTACTACTCGGTTGCGAAACTTCCGCATATCCTGGGCGAGGAACCAAGCTTTTCCCAAGTCTGAGCAATTGCTGCATTCCTATCCGCTGTTTCCTTAAACTTTGATGATTTTTGAGCGCCTTGAAATACTACAGCCAACATCCTAACGCTTTCTCGATCGACTATCTCAACGACTTGCGAGGAGCAATTCTAGCCTCACCTTACTTTGCAACCAACAACCTCAACCGCGATTTCATTGGCACAAAAGGCTTTTCCGTGGTGTTTCAACGTGCGGAAATCGCCGAAGTAGAGCGCCGCTTCCCGTTGTTCAAACCCTATCTAGACCGAGCATTACAGCCGGAATGCAATGCTTTTTACCTCAATCCCCTGCTGCTGGGCGAAGGTTCCCGCGTCGATCCGCATATCGATCGATCTTTGCGATCGTACTGCAAAACGGTTGAACCTCCCGCAGCCGTCAGCGTTTTGTACGTACAAGTGCCGCCAAATTTGCAAGGCGGAGAGTTGATACTGCGGCGCAACAAACAGCAAGTCGGACAGATTAAGCCGCAAGTCAATTCACTCATCTATTTTCAAGGAGATTTGACTCACTCTGTCAGCGCTGTTAAAAGTACCGGAACTCGCTTGAGTTTGGTTTGCGAACAGTACAGTTTGAGCGCCACAGAATTGCAAGATATTCCCGGATTCACAGTGGAGTCTCGGGCTGCGAAAGCAAAAACTAAGTGAGGTTTATTGGATAATTGATATCTCCGGTAAATTAACCGCAATACTTGTAGGGGCGGGTTTCAGCAACAATCTCTGACTCAAACCAACAATATCTATAAACCCGCCCCCACCACGCGACAAAATTAGATCGCGCGCAATTCAACGGACATGAAATGAGCTAGTATGGTGCGTCAGTTGTCAACCGTCAATTATTGAGAAAATAACGCAATGCTGACGCACCTTACAACTTTCATCCGTTAAATCCGTTACGGAATCCGTTGCCGAACTGCCTTATGTGCGATCGCCCCTAGTTTCACTTTCCCAGTTTGCTATAATTACTTGCACGAGTCTTAATGCTAAGGAAGCAAGTCTATGACTATTGCGATTTCCCTCAGTCCAGAAATAGAGGCACTGCTTCGCGAAAAAGCCTCGCGACAGGGACAAGATATTAGCGTTGTGGCTGCCCAAATGCTAACTCGGATCTTGGAATCGGAAACATCAGACTCCCAAGAAGCTATTGAGAGTATCCCGTTAGTAGAGTACGTCAGCTTAGAGCCGTCAATTATGGATAAAATAACGCGCTGCTGACGCACCCTACAACTTCCATCCTGCCGTTACGTGCGATCGGGCGATCGACCCTTCGCCCAAAAAACATAAAATTCTGTAGCCTGCGATACATTTATTTGGTTAATGATTGTTTACACTTTCCAAGTGTAGATTGTGTACTCTCCATAATTCTCCAAAACCCTAAACAAGTGCGTTGTTTGCTGGACTGCGATTTATCGATCGTCGAACCGTTAAAAACCATAAGTAGTTTTGACCAGAATTCATCGGAATTGACTCGCACAAAATTTTTGAGCTTACCAGGGTGAAAATTAGCTACTAAATCCGTACAGCGCCGACATCTATCTACGATGTTGACTCAACTTAGTACAGGCTCCTGTCATCTATTTTCTTGCTAATAACCAAAATCCAACCGCATCTATCTGACACGCTCATTGTCACCCAGATGGACGGCGAAGTGATTGAGCCTCGCTCCTCCAATCTTTTAGAGCCTGCCAAAAAAGGCATTCTCCAAAAAGTGAGCTTTGACTAAAAATGTTGAGTAAATCCAACAGATTAGTCAAGCGTTATACTTTTGCTAACCTTTATTTTTTCACAAATACTCGTCTCGCAATCCCAATAAAAATAACCATGAGTGGAAACGAATCGCGCGTTCAAGCAATTTCTCAAATCGTCAACCGCAAACTGACCCCCGCCAAACCTCCCAAGCGGTTAGAAGAGATGTGGGCAACAGACGTTTTCAGTCTGAGCAAAATGCAAGAAAGCCTGCCCAAAAGCATTTTCAAATCAGTAAAAAACACCATTCAAACCGGGCAAACCCTCGATCCTTCCGTAGCCGATGTAGTTGCAGTAGCAATGAAAGATTGGGCTATTTCCAAAGGAGCCCTCTACTACGCCCACGTATTTTACCCGCTAACCAACAGCACCGCCGAAAAACACGACGGTTTCATCTCAGTCCAAAGCGACGGCTCCGTCATCTCAGAATTTGCAGGTAAACTTCTAGTACAAGGCGAACCCGACGGTTCCTCGTTCCCCAACGGCGGCATTCGCTCCACCGCAGCCGCTCGCGGATACACAGCCTGGGATGTCACCAGCCCCGCCTATGTCATGGAAACAGACAACGGCATGACTTTGTGCATTCCCACTGTTTTCATCTCCTGGACAGGTGAAGCCTTAGACAAGAAAACGCCGCTTTTACGTTCCATTGCCGCAATGAACAAAGCAGCAACCCGAGTGTTAAAGCTGTTAGGAAATACCGAAGTAGCTCCCGTAAATTCCAGTTGCGGTTCCGAGCAAGAATACTTCCTAATAGATGCCAACTTCGCCAACAGCCGCCCCGATTTGTTATTAGCAGGTCGCACCCTGTTCGGCAAACCTCCCGCCAAAGGTCAGCAATTTGACGACCACTATTTTGGAGCAATTCCAGAGCGCGTTCAAGTCTTCATGCAGGAAGTAGAAGAAAGAATGTACCGCCTGGGCATTCCCGCCAAAACCCGCCACAACGAAGTAGCACCAGGTCAGTTTGAAATTGCACCAGTTTTTGAAGCAGCAAACGTCGCCAGCGACCACCAACAATTAACCATGACAATTCTCCGCAACACTGCGAAGAAACACGGTTTTATGTGCTTGCTGCACGAGAAGCCCTTTGCAGGAATCAACGGTTCCGGCAAACACGTCAACTGGTCAGTCGGTAACGCCACCCAAGGCAACTTATTAGACCCCGGCGATACACCGCACTCCAACATACAGTTCCTAGTTTTCTGCGGCGCTGTAATTCGCGGCGTTCACAAATACGGCCCCTTGTTGCGTGCCGTAGTTGCAACTGCCAGCAACGACCACCGCTTGGGTGCAAATGAAGCTCCGCCAGCCATTATCTCTGTCTATTTGGGTTCGCAATTAGAAGATATCTTCGAGCAAATTCGCCAGGGAGGAGTTAAGGGCTCTCAAGGTCGGGGAATCATGAATTTAGGCGTAGAAACACTGCCTGTTTTCGTAAAAGATGCCGGCGACAGAAACCGGACTTCGCCCTTTGCCTTTACAGGAAACCGCTTTGAATTCCGTGCCGTAGGTTCCGGTCAATCTGTTTCCGGCCCGCTGGTGGCAATGAATACAATTCTCGCAGATTCTTTGGACTGGGTTGCTAACAAATTAGAAAGCGATTTAGCCAAGGGAACTGAACTGAATTCTGCCATCCAAACACTCTTGAAAGAAGTGATGGACGAGCACGGCGCTGTGGTCTTTGGCGGCAACGGCTATTCTGAAGAATGGCACAAAATGGCCGTTGAGGAACGGGGTTTAGCTAACTTGCGGACTACGGCAGATGCTTTGCCCGTGTTGAAGGCAGAATACATTGAGGACTTGTTTGAAAAGACAGGTGTTCTGACTCCGGTTGAATTGGAAAGCCGTTATGATGTGTATGCAGAGCAGTATTTGCTGGCTATTGAAGTCGAAGCAAAACTGGTAGGAAGCATTGCCAAAACAATGATTTATCCCGCAGCGGTGAGATATTTGTCGGATCTTTCTAACACAATTGCTGGCTTGAAAGAGATTGGCATTGAATTAGAAAAGGCAACTGCTCAAAAAGTCGCGGCGCTGGTTAAGTCGATGATGGATACTGCGAGCAAGTTGAGTGATGCTTTGAGCAAGCACGATTTTGCTTCGACAGAAGAGCATATGCAGTATGCTTCGCAAACAATTCGTCCTTTGATGGATGAGGTTCGCCAGTATGCTGATGCTTTGGAAGCTGAAGTGGCTGATGATTTGTGGCCGCTGCCTACTTATCAAGAAATGCTGTTTGTTAAGTAATCGCAAACCTGGTTAATTTCCGGTGATATTTGTAGGGACACGGCACTGCCGTGTCCTTACTTATTTGTGAGGTTAAATGAGTGTTACGCTGAATCTGCCAATCGATTTTAGATTTTAGATTTTAGATTAAAGAATTGAAGCATTGACCCCACGGGTAAATTCGGGAGCTTGTTTATCGGATACAGGTTTTTTATTTCTCCACGGATGAATCCGGGGGCTTGTATCCTGGATGCTTTCGGTCAAGCGATTTGAGATTTGAGATTTGAGATTAAAGATTAAAGAATTGAAGCATTGACCCGACGGATGAATCCGGGGGCTTGTATCCTGGATGCTTTCGGTCAAGCGATTAAAGATTAAAGATTAAAGATTAAAGATTAAAGAATTGAAGCATTGACCCGACGGATGAATCCGGGGGCTTGTATCCTGGATGCTTTCGGTCAGAGTCATTAAATGCCAGCTAGAGTAAGAGTCGTGAAGATTGTTGAGATACCCCTCAACAAGTTTATCGGCGTAGAAAAAGTAATATTGCTGCGAAAAGCTATTATGCAAATTCAATCTCTTTTCAAACAAATGACTCTGGCGGCTCTAGCTCTATTTTTTGCGATCGCTTGCAGTCGATCGACTCCGAACGTAAACTCTTCCCCTGAAGCAAGTACCTCTAGCACCTTTAGAGTGGCGTTGCTCACGACAGGACCTAAAGATAACAACAGTTGGGATCAAGCTTGCTTTGAAGGATTGAATCTCATCAAAAATAAATTTAATGCTCAGGTAGACTTTACTGGCAGTATTGACGGTGAACATAGTGAAGCTGCCATTCGCAAATATGCCCAGTCAGGCTATGACCTGGTAATTGCAGCCAGTGGTGCCTATGCCAAAGCTGCCGAAAAGGTCGCTAAAGAATTTCCGCGAACGAAATTTGCCCTGATTACAACGCATCCAGGGAATAACAGAAATTTGGGGGCTGTTGCCTTTCGATCGGGTGAGGTGGGGTACCTCACAGGCACTTTGGCTGCCATGAAGACCAAAAGCAATAAAGTTGGCTATCTTGTGGGTGCAGCTTATCCGGTTTATAAAGAAGAAGAAGCTTTGTTTAGGCGGGGAGTGAAGGCAACGAATCCCTCTGTCCAAGCCTCGACTGCTTTTCTCAACACTTGGAGTGATACGGACAAAGCCACCAAAGTCGCAATGGATATGGTTGCCTCTGGAGTAGATGTTTTGGCATTCAACGCGGATGAGGCAGGATTAGCCGCCCTAAAAGCCGTTACGCAAAAGCCAGGAGTCTTTGTGATTGGTTGGGCAAAGGATCAGTACGAACTGGCTCCCCGCAAAGTCCTAACTAGCGTTCTGCAGGACATTCCCAATCTGGTGCTAAATGCGGCCGTGTTAACCCAGCAAGGTCGCTGGGAAGGTAAACTTTACAAGTTTGGGCTGAAGGAAAAGATCTACGACTTTGCCCCTTTCCGTGGCACTCTCACGTCTCAGGAAGAGGATACTTTCAAGATTATCCGAGAAGCTGTGACGACTGGCAAAATAGATGTTTCTCCTTAGTGCGCCCATGAATTGATTTACCAATATTAGTCCTAAGTCCGATGAAAAATCAACGCCACGATCGCGTTCTGCCGATTGCCAGAAGCTCCCGTTCTCATCATCCCTGGCAACGCTTCTTTTCTATTGCACATCAGCTCCGCTATGGTTTGATATTTTTGGTTCTCCTGAGCTTACTGCCCACTGGTGGCTTGCTGATCTACCTCAGCTTTCAGGCGCAGATCCAGCAATCGCGATCGCTCCAACAAGAGCGCAGTCAGACAGCAGCAGGGCAGATTGATAATTATCTAGATGACTTGAAACGAAAACTGAGCTATTTAGCTAGGGTCAAAGGACTCACAAACTTTCAACCTCAAGTGCAGCAGAGCCTGTTGGAAGGGTTGACTCGTCATAATGATGCTTATGAAGCCGTTGCCATTTTGAACCGGAAGGGACAAGTTGTCGCGTCAGTTTCACCCTACCAACCGCTCAAGTTAGAAAATCCAGCCAATTCGCCACTGTTTATTCGTGCCTTCAAACAACAGGAAGATTATGTCAGTCCTGTAGAAATTAATCCTAAAACTCACCAACCAACCACCATTCTGGCGGTTCCGATTCGCAATGAGCGAGATGAGGTGGATGGGGTGCTATTAGCACAGGTAAATCTCAACTTTCTCTGGTTTATTGTTTCCCAAACCGAGGTTGGCAAAACGGGTTATGTCTATGTAGTTGATGAGCGTAATTTTCTCATTGCTCAAAAGGGTAGTAAGCCAGAAACCTTTCAACTTCAAGATATTTCTAAGCGCCCCTTCTTTCAATTCTTGAAAGCATCCGAAGATACGAAGCGCCTTAACGTTTATCCGGGTCTAAAGCAGGTAGAAGTATTGGGAGCCAGTGCCTTAGTTCGGAGCGTGAATTGGAATGTGGTTGTAGAACTGCCAACGGCTGAGGCTTATGCTCCCGTTTACCAAATGCTCTCAATTATGGGAGGCTCATTGGTGGTGGTGACGATCGTCGCTGTTGGCATTGGCTTTCTATTTATTCGGCAAATTGTGGTGCCACTCCAGCGCTTAACCACGGCAGCTACTCAACTCAGTGCGGGGCAATTAGAGACACGGGTCAACATTGATAGCCAAAACGAATTGGGGACATTGGCGATCGCATTTAACAATATGGCAACCCAGTTAGAGGAACTGATTAAAGCAGTTGAAGTGGAACGCAATTTTGTTTCAGCAATTCTTGAAATTGCAGGTGCCCTGGTAGTTGTGCTCGACCCGCAGGGACAAATCGTTCGCTTTAACCGAGCTTGCGAACAAATGACTCATTACTCGTTTAGTGAAGTGAAAGGGCGCTACATTTGGGAATTGTTCCCGAACTCAGACTTAGCAGGACTTGCCAAAACTGCTTTTGAGTCTTTACAATCTGGTAATTTTCCCCAGCAGTATGAAGGCAGTTGGGTGAGCAAAGATCGACAACTCAGACTCATTGCCTGGTCAGATACTGCTTTAGTCGATGATCGAGGTGAAATTGAGTACATCATCAAAACAGGGATTGACATTACTCAACGGAAACAGGCAGAAGAGGAACTCAAAGCGTCGGAACAGCGACTATCTTTTCTATTCCGCCAAAGTGCACTGGCAGTGGTGGAATGGGATTTAAACTTTAAAGTCACTGCCTGGAATCCAGCGGCAGAGAAGATTTTTGGTTACACGGCTACAGAGGCGATCGGACACCATGCCGCAGAATTAATTGTGCCTGCATCTGCCAGAAAGGTGGTCGATCAAATTATGAACGAGTTGTTGATGCAGAGCCAAGGAATCTACAGCGTCAATGAAAATTTTACAAAAAACGGCAAAATCATTATTTGCGAATGGTTCAATACGCCTTTAGTAGGGGATGGTGGAAATATTGTTGGAGTTGCATCCTTGGCACTGGATATTACTGAGCGCAAGCAAGCCGAAGCTGCGTTAAGGCAAGCAAAAGAGGAAGCTGAGGTTGCACTCAAAACCTTACAGCAAACTCAGGCACAGCTTATTCAGGCAGAGAAAATGTCAGGTTTAGGGCAACTGGTTGCTGGTGTTGCTCACGAAATTAATAATCCAGTCAACTTTATCTATGGCAACCTGAGCTATACATCCGAGTACACGCAAAATTTACTACAGTTGATTCAGCTTTACCAGCAAACCTATCCAACTAATGCCCAAATTGAGGAAAAAATTGAAGAGTTCGAGCTGGACTTCATTAGTGAAGATTTGCCCAAAATCCTGACTTCAATGAAGGTAGGAGCCGATCGCATTCGTCAAATTGTCCTGTCGCTACGAAACTTCTCGCGGCTCGATGAGGCAGAAATGAAGCCAGTTGATATCCACGAGGGAATTGACAGCACATTGATGATTTTGCAAAATCGACTGAAGGCAAATCCGGATCGTACTGCTATTGAAATTGTCAAGGAGTACGGCGACTTACCGCGAGTAGAGTGCTATGCCGGACAGTTGAACCAAGTCTTTATGAATATTCTGGCAAATGCGATTGATGCTTTAGAAAACTACGACAATCAGCGTTCTCCAAAAGATATCCAAAAGAATCCCAGTCGCATCACTATTCGGACTAAGCTAGTCACCAACGAAACTCAGGCTGGTTATTCTAAAAACGTGGTGATTCAAGTTCAAGACAATGGGCCTGGGATGACGGAAACTGTCAGACAACAGGTGTTCAATCCCTTCTTCACCACAAAACCAACTGGTAAAGGAACTGGATTAGGGCTATCCATCAGCTATCAAATTGTAGTTGATAAGCACGGTGGCTTCCTCCAGTGCTTTTCTCAACCCCATCAAGGAGCAGAGTTCCGCATTGAAATTCCTGTTTTGCAAAGCGGTGCTGTAGCACTCGTGGGTAAATAATATCAATTCCGGTTGCACTCATACATGATGTTGACTGTTGACTGTTGACTGTTGACTATTGACTGTGAAGCGAACAACTGAAAATTGCGCCGAGATAGGTGGCGACTTGTAAAAATTATTCATGAATTGCCCTCTAATTTATCATTCCGATGCAGCCGGAAACGATATAACTGCGATCGCATTCCTCTATATATAGCGTTTTTAAAGTAGCTGGGAAACTGCTATAGCGCCTCTGAATGATTTGTGTAAATAAAAGAAAAGTGGTGAGTTCAAATTCAATAAAAAAAGGGGGCAGACAAGTAGTTAGTGCCAGCAGCGGGCGCTCCGACTCGCGACAGCAGGCGATCGCACACCTAACCAGGCGATCGTAGCGAACGGCTCCTCAAACCCTCACAACTAAGATTTGGGGCGAGAGCGCTTGGAGTTTCTTTCTCGCATTCCATTGTCAAAAGTAAAAACATCGCTTGTCTGATAAAATCTTGAGCGATAGCTTAAAAACAAATATATATGCTGACTCTAATCTCCTGACTAAAAAAAAAGTTACTGACCCACGCCAAAATTCAGGGAAAAGACATCTTTTAGGACTGATATTACTATGGGTTATTTTGGGACTCATGTTCGGTCATCTGGGAGATAGAGACCGAGGAAGACATTAATTTTAAAATTCAGAATTACAGAGGGTTTTAGTCTTAAGTTGACACAAATGGGCAGCGTCCAACTCCCGGCAGGCTTTAAGAAGTCGGAGATTTAACATAAGATTAGATACACCTACTTAAAGCTAGATAAATGACAGTACCGCGTCTGGAACAATTTAGAGGTTGTCTGATCGGTCAGTGTCTCGGCGACGCTATAGGCTGTAGAGTAGAAGGCTATCCTCCGGAAGTTTGCCAAAACTTTGTCAGCTACGAAGTTAGACTCAAAAAAATCAAAGATCGCGATCGCTTCGGCTTTCCTTTTGGTCAATACACCGACGACTCCCAACTCGCCCGCGAACTCCTCCAAAGCTACCTCGCTTGTGGCGAATTCGACCCCAGCGACTACGCCACCCGTATTGCTGACATTTTCGCTCAACAGCGCATTGTCGGGCGGGGTCGAGCGACAGAAGAAGCTGCAAACCGCCTGATACGGGGCGTTGCTTGGCAAGAAGCTGGTACTCGTGCTCCCAATGCTGGTAATGGCAGTGCTATGAGGGCTGGACCGATCGGCTTAATATTCTACGATCGCCCGTCCCAGCTTGTACAAGCTGCTTGCGATCAAGGGCGCATCACCCATCAAGATTCGCGGTGTTCTGCCGGGGCTGTGGCGATCGCCGGGGCTGTGGCGATCGCCCTTCAATCTGACATGATTGAAACTGAGCCATTTCTCGGTCAACTGAGCGAATGGGTAGGAGAAGTTGATTCTTCCTTTGCCGCTTTGCTCAAAGATTTGATTGATTGGGTCAAATTGCCTCCAGAGTCAGCCGTAGAGTTGATTTCTAGAGCTGGACTCCCGTTAAACTACGAGCACTCTTGGCAAGGAATCTCGCCTTTTGTCGTTGGTAGCGTCTTGTGGAGTTTATATGCGTTTTTGAGAACGCCTCAAGATTACTGGGAAACTCTCTGCACTAGCATCGCCGTCGGTGGCGATGTGGATACCACCGCAGCAATGGCTTGTGCCATCAGCGGGGCATTTCTGGGCCGAGAAGCCATCCCGAATCAACTAGCGGAATTTTTGAACGATCGGGGTACTTGGGGTCTGGGCGAACTGATTAAACTCGCTGACAATTGTTATCAGTTGAAAGTCAAGTTGTAGCCGCTTCTAACAACTTAGGACTTATTATTACGACTAAATAAATTTGGACGATCGACGTTTGTTTCTCAATCAGTCGATCGCCCCGACTCAAATTCCCTCAATCATATCAAATCCGTTAGCATCGGAATAGTAAATTCGAGTTCACTGTTGACGGTTGACTGTTCACGGCGTCAACAGTCAACCGTCAACAGTGAACATCACGGACGGTGTAACCGGAAATGATATCAAACTATTTTCTCGCTAGAAAGTTCCCCAGTAGCTGGAGGTTCAACCGTATCGCCAAAGGCAATCCGCAGAAAAGGCGGAGCTAAAAAAGTCGTCAGAATCACCATGATAATAATCGAAACTTCCAACGGCTTATCCAAAACCCCGCTAGCCGAACCGATCCCGGCAAACACTAACCCGACTTCGCCCCGAGGAATCATCCCCACTCCGATCGCCCATCGATTGATTCCCGGCTGGCCAAATACCGCCCAGCCTGTCACTAATTTGCCCGCAATCGCCACCGCAATCAAAAATACCGCAATCAAAAGCCCCGCCCGATTCTCCGGCACTGTTGGGTTCAAAACCCCCAAATCAGCGCGCGCGCCGACGGTTACAAAAAAGATGGGAACAAACAAATCGGCGATCGGCTTTACCAATTCATCCAACTCATTGCGAGCATCACCGTCATCCAAAACTAAACCGGCCGCAAACGCACCCAAAATCGCTTCGAGATGAATTGCATTGCCGAGAAAAGCCATGAAGAAAGCAAAGGTAAACGCCGGGATGACGATATTGCCGCGAGTTTTGAGTGTATGCACAACCGCAGAAAAGGTTTTGTTAAAGACACCGCTCAACAGCATCGAACCTAACAGAAATGCAGTTGCACTGACTATTAAATAGATGACATTAACAACGTCAATCTCACCTGTTTTCGCTAAACTGGCGACAACAGCCAAGACAATAATTCCCAACACATCATCAATCACCGCCGCACCGACAATGATTTGACCTTCTTTCGATTGCAGCCGTCCCAATTCTGACAACACTTTAGATGTAATTCCGATGCTGGTTGCCGTCAAAGCAGCCCCCGCAAAAATTGCCGGAATCGCCGCCGTGTGAAAAATGAGCATCAAGCCCGCAGTACCGGCGGCAAAGGGAACTGCTACCCCGACACAAGCGACAACGGTGGCTTGAATTCCCACTTCTTTTAGTTGTTTGAGATCCGACTCCAAGCCAATTTCAAACAGCAAAACAATCACGCCCAATTCAGCCAAGACTGAAACGACTTCGCTCTGCGATTCAAAGACGCTGGTGAGGGCGGCGGGAGACAGATCGTTAATCGATTGCAGAACTCTCATAATCCCTGAGTTGGATGCTGACAGCCCGCTTTCGGGAAAAACGATCAAGTGTAAAGCAGATACGCCAACAATCACGCCTGCTACAAGTTCGCCCAAAACTGGCGGAAAATCAAAGTTTTTAGCCACTTCCGCGCCGATTTTACTGGCGAGATATATCACTACTAAACTGAGCAAAACTCCGCTGAGTACGATCGGCGAATTTTCGGGATCGAGTGTGGCTAACAAAGGTATGGGAGCAATTAGCGATGCCATCCCAGAACTTAAAGCTGTAATTGTAGGGTTCAAAAACATGGGTATGATGATGTTCAGTTGACAGTTGACAGTTGACAGTTGACAGTTGACCGCACGGGGGGCGACCTCTACTTGGAAGTCCGAGGATTGGAGTAATGAATAGTCTTCTTTTAATTTCTCCCGATCGGGGTTTCGGCTTTAAACCAATTCTTTCTGGTAAGAAAGACGTTGAAACCAGATAATCCCGGACGCAGACAAACTCAAGGGTTCCGGTTTTGTTAACGCGGGCTGTGCGGATTTAGATTAGACCTCTTGCATAAATCTTTGATTGATAAGTCAACCGCAGATGAAAGGCAGATAAACACAAAACAAATGAACCCAGATAATTTCGAGAGAGTTTGTGTAATGAGTGCAAGAGATCTATTGTTACGCAAAACTCGAAGAAC
This sequence comes from Microcoleus sp. ARI1-B5, assembly GCF_036705795.1. Taxonomy (NCBI): domain Bacteria; kingdom Bacillati; phylum Cyanobacteriota; class Cyanophyceae; order Oscillatoriales; family Microcoleaceae; genus Microcoleus; species Microcoleus sp. ARI1-B5. The sequence continues at coordinate 198,906 of NZ_JAUBVK010000002.1, read as the reverse complement.
CTAAATCTGGCGGTACATCCTGCCACCGCCCTTGTCCGACTGCTTGAATTGCTTCTTTTAGTATGATATCGCCGGTATAAATTGCTCTACCGACGATCGCACTTTTGACACCAATTGGTTCCAAAGCCAACAAACTCAACAAATCTGCGATCGAACTGACGCCGCCGGAAGCAATCACCGGAATCGAGATAGCGTTAGCAATTTCTCGCAAAGATTCCAAATTCGGCCCTTCCATGGTACCGTCGCGGTGAATGTCGGTGTAAATAATTTCAGCGGCACCTAATTCTGCCATTTTTTGCGCCAATTCTGTCGCTAAAACTTCGGAAGTTTCCAGCCAGCCTCTGGTAGCAACTTTACCGTTTCTGGCATCGATTCCGACGAGAATTTGACCGGGAAATTCGGCGCACAATTCGCCGACTAATTGCGGTTGTTCGACGGCGACAGTGCCGAGAATGGCGCGCTGAACGCCTAATTTGAGAATTGCCGCGACAGAAGGGCGATCGCGCATTCCGCCTCCTAATTGACAGGGAACGTCTACTGCGCGGACGATCGCCTCAATGGCGGCTAGGTTGACGGGATGACCCGCTTTGGCGCCGTCGAGGTCTACCAAATGCAGCATTGTCGCCCCTTCATTTACCCACTGTCTGGCGACTTCGACGGGATTTTCGTTAAAAGTTTGCGACTTGGTGTAGTCTCCTTGATACAATCTGACGCATTTTCCGTCCAAAAGGTCGATCGCTGGAATTACATTCATAAACTTCACCTTAGATTAACTTGACATTTTATCAAACATTGGCTCTTGAAACCGCGCATTAATTAAAACATATCTAATATTTCCCAACTCCTGCAAACGGGTGAAGTCTCATCTAGAATAATTTTTTAACCGCCAATTTGCTGAGATTTGGTTTGTAATAATGACTTTAGTCCTTAGTCCTGACTACCAACTGAAATTTGGTTCGCAGTGAGGACTTTAGTCCTTAAGCAAAGGTTCGGAGTGAAAACTTTAGTCCTTAACCAAAGGTTCGCAGCATCGGAATGCAAGTCCTTAACAATCCTAAAAAGAAGGACTAAAGTCCTCACTACAAACGGTTTTAAACTGGCGGGCGCTGCATTTTTGTGGGAAAGAATTCTCGCAATGCCCCATTGCGCCGATCGGGGGTTTCGCTGGCCCAACTCGACAAGCTTTCGTAGAAAAAGAACGAAACGCCTGCAAAATTTCTGTTTCGGACTTCTTGCACTTGCTCTTGAATTTGTTTCAGCGGAATAGAACTATTTTTCAAACCTGTCAAAATGCCGATCGCAGTTGGAAGGTGCGCTTTGGCCAGTTTGACTTCTTCCCGTTCCAGTTCGGCATTAAAACGCTTGATATCGCTGCGATAAACCTGAATTATAAGTTCTTCGATATAGCCGCGTCTTTCCCAGGTAAACCAGTCCTGCAAGTGGGCGGGTAAAGCAAAGTGCAGGGGGTTGGGAGATAAGCTGACAATACATTTTTGTTTGCGGGATTTGATGCCGCGGGAAATTCGCCCCATGAAGTCGTTGATTTTGTCGGCGCGCCAGCGCACCCAGAAGGTTTCACGGGCATCGTTGGAGGGAGGGCTTTTGATTTGTTCCTGATACATTAACACTGTGAGCGGCTCGTAGCCAAATTCTACGGGCAAACCGAAATGGTCGTCAAATTGAATGCCATCTATATCGTAATTATCGACAATTTCTAGGATTAAATCTAAGATAAATTTCTGGACTTCGGCATGAAAAGGATTCAGCCAAACTCGATCGTGTACGCCTTCTTTCCAAATAGTTGAACCGTCGCGCCGCCGCGCCAGCCAGTCGGGATGAAGTCGGGCTAATTCCGATTCTGCGGGAGCCATGAAACCAAACTCAAACCACGGGATTACTGCTATACCTTTTTGATGCGATTGTGCTATAATTTCTTTGAGGATGTCTCGGTCTTGCAATCCGGGCGATGGATCGATCGGCTCTCCGAATACTCGTTTGGCGACAGCACTCGGATAAAGCGTATAGCCTCCTTGCCAAACCGTGGGATAGATGGTGTTAAAGTTAAGTTTGTCCAGTCGATTTACAGCGTCAATGATGTTGCTGCGGGAGAAAATAACGTCGCTGTCAATGTTAGTCAGCCAGATGCCGCGCAATTCGGTTGTTGGGGTTTTGGGCGCAGTTTGAGCCTCCATTCGGGGGGAGAAAATTGCGGAGGATGTAAGGGCGATCGCAAAAACAACTATTAAAGCCAGTATCCGCCGCCATTTGTGCAGTTTAATCATCAATTTTTCGCAAACACCACAGCTTAACATCATACTGTAGGGTGCGCATGGCGCACCTTTATTCTTCAACCCGCTATACAAGCGGGTTTTGTCTGTATAGACGCGGTTTCAAGCGCCGAGTTTCTGCGAGCCCCTTAAGAATAACCCGGCAATTTCATCACTTGGCGGTAGTGCGATTCAATCTCGCCCACCATTGGCGATTGACGCTTGCTGCTCCACTCGCTGCGATCGAATAATTGCCGCCTCAAATCATCAACATCAATCGTTTTCACCTTACCTTCAGCGACAATTTGTTTGCCGTTTACCCAAACGCTGTCTACCGCATTTGTCGGGCGCCCCAAAATTAGCAAGCCAATCGGATCTGTGCGCGGCAACAATGATAAACTGGTTAAATCGTACAGCACAAAATCTGCTTTTTTGCCGACCGTCAGCGAACCCATTTCATCGCCGAGATTCAAGCCTTTTGCTCCGCCCAGCGATGCCATTTCTACAGACTGGCGCGGTGTAATCCAGTGGCGGTAATCCAAATCCGTGATATTGTGCAAAATCGAACCCATTTTAATTGCTTCCAGCAAATCTTGAGAGTCGTTGCTAGCGGCGCCGTCGCAGCCGAAAGATACGTTGACTCCCGCTTGGCGGTATTTCAAAATCGGTGCAATCCCGCTTCCCAAGCGCAGGTTGCTGAGGGGATTGTGTACGACTGTCGATTGGGTTTCTGCCATAATCGCAATGTCGGAATCGTCGAGCCAAACGCAGTGTGCTAAGGAAGTTCGCGGACTTAAATAACCGATTTGTTGCAAATGTTCGACGGCGCTACAGCCGTATTTTTCCTGAGCTAACTGTTTTTGAGCGGGTGTTTCCAAGAGGTGGGCGTGCAGGCAAAGATTGTAGCGATCGCCCAAATCGATGCAGCCTTCAAACAAAGCATCGGAGCACAGTTGAATTCCCGTCGGCGCCAACAACATATTAACACCTTTTTCGGAATTGTGAAACTGTTTTATGGCCGACTCCATTAACTCTAAAGTTGCCTTTGTCGATCGAATGTAAGCCGCGTGTTCGATGCTGCCATCGCCCGCAGGCATTCCCGCTGTCAGGGATTCATCTTGAATTAGCGGCCCGATAAAAGCTCGGATGCCGATTTCTTGATAAGCGCGAACTGCGGCGGCGATCGTCTCTAATTCTTTTCCCGGAATCAAAACTAAATGATCGACTACGCTTGTGCCGCCCGAGAGCAATGTTTCTACCGCAGTACCCAACGCGCTCAAGTAAACTTGTTCGGGATCGAGAGGCGTGAAATCGTACAGTTCGCCAATCCACAATTCCAGCGGTAAAGGGGGAATAATCCCGCGCTGCCACATTTCAGAAGAGTGAGTGTGCGCGTTGACAAAACCGGGCAGCAGCAGCTTATTTTTGCCGTCGATTACTGTTCCCGCAGAATCTAAATTTTGGGCGATCGCACTTATGCAGTTATCCGCCACTTGCACGTCGGCTGTTTCATAACCGCTCTCAACCGGAATTAAAGCATTTTTGATTGTAAAACTCATACCATTTTAGATGTTAGATTTGAGATTTTAGATTGGGAATGACTGCTGATGAATCAAGGGTTGGGAGATTGCCTACAATGGCATTTTTATTGTAAATTGTATCACACATTTACCTTTTTTGTGAATTCACATCTATTAATCTCGTTCCCAGCCCTAGCCGGGGAACGCAGATAAGCGACGCTCTGCCTCGCCTGTGCTTTACTGCAGGCAGAGCCTCCTGCAAGGCATTCCCAGGCCTAGCCTGGGAACGAGAAATAAATCCTAAAATTAATCAAAACAGTTACGTCTGATACTTAATCTTAGCAAAGATTTAAGGTATCACAAGTTAGCAACAATAAAAGAGTTATAAGATAGAAGTTGTTTTTGAGTGACAATCAATATGAATCCCGATCTTCTCCGCACCTTGGGCGTGCCGCCGAATGCTTGGAAAGTTGATGCTAAAATTGCTGACATCACCCGATCGCCGATCGCGCCTCAACCTGTTACCCTAGAAACAGAAACGAAAACCCTGCGTTTGGACTTAGCAAAAGCAGCAATGTTGGTGATAGATATGCAAAACGATTTCTGTCACCCCGACGGTTGGCTAGCACACATTGGCGTCGATGTAACGCCCGCCCGCACTCCAATTAATCCTTTACAAAATTTGCTGCCAAAATTGCGATCGCACGCGATGCCCATTATTTGGATAAACTGGGGAAACCGCCCGGATTTGCTCAATATTAGCGCAGCTTCGCGCCACGTTTACAATCCCACAGGCGACGGCGTAGGTTTGGGAGATCCGCTACCAAAAAACGGCGCATCTGTATTGATGGCGGGGAGTTGGGCGGCCGCCGTTGTCGATGAATTAGAACAGAAACCAGAGGATATTTGCATTGATAAATATCGCATGAGCGCCTTTTGGGATACTCCTTTAGATAGTATCCTGCGCAACCTGGGAAGAACTACACTTTTCTTTGCAGGAGTCAACGCCGATCAGTGCGTCATGGCTACCCTGCAAGATGCTAGTTTTCTCAACTACGACTGCATCTTGCTCAAAGATTGTACCGCCACGACATCTCCCGAGTATTGCTGGCACGCTACTCTTTATAACGTTAAACAATGTTTTGGGTTTTTGTCTGATTCTCAGGCTATGTTAGAAGCAATTAAATAGCAGTCATCAGTCAGAAGTCATCAGTCAGCACTCCTGCCGTCATTAGCAATAAACTTGGGAGGTTGAGCCACGGGCTAATGACTCTGGATTCCCACTAATGACAGCAGAAACATAACAACTCACAACTCACCATAAAAAAAATGACAAATCAGTGCATGATTCCTGTTATGAAATCTCCTCAAGATTACCAAGCATTTCGCATCAGCCCGGGCGATACGAATAGATTAGCGATCGTCTTCGATCCGGCAACAGCTAATGTTTCATTAACTGTTTGCGTCGAGATTTTCGATCCGGGCGGAAAAACTCCTCCCAACCGCCATCAATTTGCGGTAGAAATGTTTTTTGTACTCAAAGGAAGAGGGCAAGCGACTTGCGACGGCAAAACAGTTAGTATTAAACCGGGTGATAGTTTGTTAGTGCCTCCAACGGGCACTCACCTCATTGAGAATACAGGCAGCGAACGTCTTTACACTTTGTGCATTATGGTTCCCAACGAGGATTTTGTGGAACTAATTCGCAGCGGTACGCCAGTCGAACTCGATGAGGAAGATATGAGAGTTTTAGGGCGATCGGATGTACTCGTGCCGTGTTAGGTTCGATCGTTCGGACTTCAGTCCGCAAAAGAAAAAACTTGCATTTTGAACGATCGAACCAGTTTGTAGTGAGGACTTCAGTCCTCAAAAGAAAAGAAAGGACTTGTATTCCTAACTGCGAACCTGTTTTTTAATTTTTTTCATGATTTATGCTGAAAGTTTGCCCGAAAGAAACAGCATCAATGCTAACTAGAGATGGCGTGCGTTTGGATGCTGACATCTACCGCCCCGATGCGGCGGGCGAATTTCCAGTATTGTTAATGCGGCAACCTTACGGCAGGGCGATCGCATCTACGGTAGTATATTCCCATCCAGCATGGTACGCCAAACACGGCTACATCGTGGTCATTCAAGACGTGCGGGGGCGCGGCACTTCCGAAGGCGAATTCAACTTATTTGTTAGCGAAACAGCAGACGGTTTTGATACCGTCAATTGGGCCGCTAATTTGCCCGGAAGCAGCGGCAAAGTGGGAATGTACGGCTTTTCCTACCAAGGCATGACTCAACTCTACGCAGCGGCTGCTAAACCCAGCGCCTTGAGCGCAATTTGTCCGGCAATGGTAGGCTGCGATTTATACGCCGATTGGGCCTATGAAGGCGGCGCATTTTGTTTGCAATCAAATCTCGGCTGGGCAATTCAGCTAGCCGCCGAAACCGCTCGCTTACAAGGCGATATTTCTGCCCATCAATCCCTCTACGCAGCTTCGAGAAACCTGCCACTATACGATACTGTCCCAGCGCGTCCTGAGATTATTAAAAAATTAGCACCAGACTCATATTATCACGATTGGTTAGATAATTATCAACAGATCGAGTATTGGGAGAAACTCTCACCAAACATCAAAGATTTAGACTTGCCAATGCTGCACGTTGGCGGTTGGTTTGATACTTATTTGCGGGGAACAATCCATCTTTACAAGGAAATGGCGGGCCGGAGTTCCTATCCGCAGCATTTGATTGTTGGGCCTTGGGCGCATTTACCTTGGGGGCGAAAAGTTGGAGCGGTGGATTACGGTTTGGCAGCTTCTAATCCTGTGGATGAGTTGCAAATTCGCTGGTTCGATCGCTTTCTGAAAAAAGTTGATACAGGAATATTAGATGAGCGGCCAATTTCTTTGTTTGAGATGGGGAGGAATGATTGGCAGAAGTTTGATAAGTGGCCTCACAATAATCATAAATCCTATTTTTTAGCAAGTACCGGACTTGCGGCGATGCGAGAAGATGCGGGTATTTTAACAGAAACTTGCGCGGATGTTTCCACTGATGATATATTCGTACATGACCCTTGGCGCCCGGTGCCGTCGTTGGGAGGACACGCGGCTTTTCCTGCTGGTGCGATCGAGCGATCGACAATTGACTGCCGCACCGATGTGCTAACATACACTTCTGCACCGTTCGCAGCAGATTTGCACCTTGCAGGAGAAGTATTTGTCGAAGTATTTTGTACTGCGGATGCGCCGACTTTTGACTTGTGCGCCATACTTTCGGAAGTCAAAGATAATGGCAGCGCCTACAATTTTACTCAAGGTTACGTGCGGGTGAATTTAGGTGAAACACCTGTGAGAATTGTGCTGCAATCAACTTGTATGCAAATTGCCCGAGGTAATGCTTTGCGCCTGAGTTTGAGTGCGGCTTGTTTTCCCGCTTACGACGTGAATCCGGGAACTGGCGCGCCTCCGGGTGCAGCGCGGGCGATCGATGCTAAAATTGTGACGCTGACAGTAAGTTGCGGCGGGAGTTGTCCTTCTCAGATTTTACTGCCAATTGTCGATCGCACGGCTAAACCCATCTAAACTATGAGCGTTATCTTTCACATCACCCGCAGCCAACAGTGGGAACAAGCAAAACAAGTGCAATCCTATCGCGGCGATACGCTAGATACAGAAGGATTTATCCACTGTTCGACTCTGCCGCAAGTTCTTAAATCTGCCAATAAATTCTTTGTGGGACAAACGGGATTGCTGCTGCTGTGGATTGACTCGGAAAAAGTAGAATCTGAACTTAAGTATGAATTTGCCGCCGGTGAGGATTATCCGCACATTTACGGGCCGCTGAATGTGGATGCTGTGTTGAAAGTTGTTGAGTTTGAACCGGGTGCAGATGGCAAGTTTGAACTGCCGGAAGAACTAACAGCCAGTATCAATGAACAGGCTTAGTATGCTGTGAAAATAGTTCAAGAAATATCACTTATTAGTCGCGGTAACTTTGAGGAGTCAGCGGAATGGGGAGTGATTAAAAATGAAATCAGGATTGCTATTGACGCCATCGCCTGGCCTGTGGGTGCATCAAACTTTACGATAAATCCAACCAGGCACGGAAACGGTGTCAAACCTATCAAAACTGCTTGTATGGCTGCTCTACAGGACAATTTTGGATGGCAGCTTGAAACTAAAATCAGATTTGCAACTAGATCCCCCGGACGAGTAGATGCTACCAAAATTTTAGACAATGATTTATTTGCCTTTGAATGGGAAACCGGAAATATCTCATCAAGTCACCGCAGTGTTAACAAACTGGTTCTCGGTATTTTACGAGGTATTTTTTTAGGGACGGCATTAGTATTGCCCAGCCGCAAACTGTACCCTTATCTCACTGATAGAATTGGTAACTATGAGGAACTAGAACCTTACTTTGATGTCTGGCGCGCCGTTAACATCCCAGCAGGTTTTTTAGCCATATTTGTCATTGAACATGATGCCGTTGACAGCAGCGTACCTACAATTACTAAAGGCACAGATGGTCGCGCTTTAATATAATATTGTGTCCGGTAGGATCGTCCTGGGTATGGACGGGGCGGGTTTATGTAATTTGTCGATAATTATCAAATATCAGAGCGAACCCGCCCCTACAAGACTTAAAATGATACAAGTCCGAATCAAACGGACATGATATAAAATGTTGTTTTTCAAGAAAACAATTCGAGTTGGAGTGACTCGTTTTGTTGAATTTTTTGGATTTTATTTTTTGTCTTTCCCCTTGCTGATTCCCAGTTTTCTACGTTGCCATTTGCCAAGTCTTGTAACCGCTTCACTGCTGGTTCAATATCGCCGATTTCTGTACCCAGCCAATACCTACCCAGCTTCTCTGCTGCATAAAATGTAGTGCCAGAACCTCCAAAAGGATCGATTACAACTTGTCCCGGATGCGATGCCATAGCAACGATGCGTTCCAGCATGATCGGAGCTAATTCGTTGGCTCCCCTTTTTTTGTGCTGTCGGTGTCTTACTGGCGGAATATCTGTCCACATTTCCTCAATTAACGTCCACAAATTTTCTGACCGAATATCCTCAGAAGCATCTTCCCAGACATCTTCTGGAGCATCCCAAACATCCATTAAGTTAATACCTTGAGGATTTAATTTTTTGCGGTGTCCGCCGTAATCTTTAATCTCTCCGCCGCAATGTCTGCAAACTTGAATCGGCGTATAAACTTTATTGAAAACGGCTGGTTCGCCTTTTGTGTAGTAAAGCAATCCGTAGTGGGCGGGAGACATTTTCTTGCCACGAGGAAAGGCTTTAGGCATTCTACAGGCTATCCAGTGACGAAATTCCATGCCCTGTTGGTTTAAGTATGCACCGTACTCAATGCACCACTTAGGTAAGTTGAAAATAAATAGACTTCCGCCCGGTTTGATCACTCGAATGCTTTCTTTTAGCCACTGTTTAGACCAAGCAAGATAATCGCGGGAATTCAAGAGATCGCTCGTACCGTTACCATAATCTTTGCCGAGATTAAATGGCGGGTCTGCAAACACAATATCCGCACAGGAATCGGGAATAATACCTAAAAATTTGAGACAGTCTTCGTGGTAGAGAATGCCGTATTCGCTTTGATACACCTCTCGCAATCCCGCATCGGCTGCCTTCACAGATGATATCAGACTCACAGCTTGCATTTAACTATTTATTTTAAACAATTTTCACTTCAATCATAGTAATTGTATTGATGATTGTCAAGAGATTTTTGAAGATATCGCACTGTTGCGATATTTCCCAAATATCAATCAACATCAACCAACTCGGCCACCAATTTCAGCGCATCTTCGCGAGTCGCAATTCTCCCCTCCACCCGCGCTAATTGAATCTCCATTAACAATTGACCGATGCGCGGACTTCTGGGCAAATTCAAATATTCCATTAAATCGTTGCCGCTAACTAATTGTGTCGGATGAGCAACAATATCATCGGCATCGAGATAACGATTAATTAACAGCGAAATTTCATCAACCGCAACTCCCGCCGCCACGGCTAAAACTGCTAAAATTGGAAATACTATTCCTACCTCGCGAAACAAAAAATACTGTTCTCGCAACGACATTTCCGCAATCGGTTTTGCTTGCAGTTTTGGTAAGTATGTCAAAAGCCCGATCGCACTTTTAATCTCTGCATTGCTGTACTTCAACCGCAGCAACTCGGTTTCAGCGATTGTCGGGTCGGAATTTGCCAAAACAGCCAACTTCCCGATCGCCAACAACGGCGTTTTAATTGTATCTCGAATCGATCGCGAAAATTCTCTCCCCAACTCTGGATAAACAATCGCCAAATCAGCAGCACACGAGTCAATTTTTGTCAAAATATCGAAACGGTCGATCGCACTTTCAAACCAAATCGAAAACAACCCATCTTCGCAACCCCTACAAATCCAAGGAACACCGTTATTATTGCTCAACAAATAACCCAATTCCGTCCGCACCCGTTCCACCGCCACCCGACTCAACAGCGGCGCCAATTCCCGAATCGCCGACTGAGTTTCCGGCTCGATCGCAAAACCCAACTGCGCCGCTTGGCGGTAAGCTCTTAATAACCTCAGCGGATCGTCCTCCAAATTTGTCCGCGAAACCATCCGCAGCAAACCCAAGCGCAAATCAGTTTGACCGTCCAAAGGATCGATGATTTCTCCGGTAAAAGGATTGCAGGCGATCGCATTTATCCGAAAATCTCGGCGCAGCAAATCCCCCTCCAGACTCCCCCCGAAAGCCTGTGCAAAATCCACCGTACCGCCCGCAAACACCACCCGCGCAATCTGTCGTTCCGCATCCAACAACACAAATCCACCTTTCGTGCGATCGGCAATTTTTCGAGCAGTTTTCACCGCTCGTGCTAGCATAACGAAATCCAAATCAAAATAGTGCGATCGGCGGCCGAGCAGCGCATCCCGCACCGCGCCGCCCACCAAATAAACAGGCGGTGTCAGCAGTTCCAAATCAAACGGCCAAGTCTCAGGAGATAGCGCAGGTGGCAAATTCATCGGCATCGCAACAAAAATCTACTTTCCTTACAAACAATTAAACTCTTGCTACGCTAGATTAACAGAAAGCTCAAATTTCACCAATCTTTTTGAAATGCACAGAGGATATCAAGAATGTGTATTTGTATTAACTGCCACTATGTAGACCGCTGCTTCACCTACCACGCCGTAGAAGAACAGCACGAACAAATCCACCTCACCGAAACACCCGATTTCGACCCCGTAGAACCCACCATCAACGTCAACATCCGCCCCCGCCAAGACGAAATAGAAATGGAATGGGATGTAGTCGGATGTCTGAGTTTCAAGCAAGAGACCGGCAAATGGGCCTCATTGCGGCCCGGCGAACTCGTCCCGACTTAAGCCCAAGTCAGTGGTTATTAGTTATTAGTTATTAGTTATTAGTTATTAGTTATTAGTTATTAGTTATTAGTTAGTTGTGGGTTTTTCGGTGTTCGTTGTTGGTAATAATAACTGACAAAAAACTACTAATAACCAATAACTAATAACCACTCATCAATAACTAATAGTTAATAACCAACAACCAATAACTAATAACCAATAACCAATAACTAATAACTAATAACAAATCCAAAATCTAAAATCCAATGTCCTACTGCTTAAACCCAACTTGTCAGAATCCGCAAAACCCCGGTGATGCAGAATTGTGCCAAAGTTGCGGCTCAAAATTGTTGTTAACTAACGCACAAGCCTCATCAGCATCTCGCTACCGTACCATAAAGCCGATCGCGCAAGGAGGATTTGGCAGAACATTTCTAGCAGTTGATGAAACCAAACCCCAGACTTTTTCGCAGTGCGTAATCAAGCAATCTTTCCCGCAAAACACCGCAGCCGAAAAAGCCGCCCAACTATTTCACCAAGAAGCCGCCCAGCTAGAAACCTTGGGGAAACATCCCCAAATTCCCGAATTAATCGCACATTTTGAACAAGACGGCAGACAATATTTAGTACAAGAATTTATAGACGGCAAAAACCTAGCCCGAGAATTAGAACAAAAAGGAGCATTCACCGAAACTCAAATTCGGCAAATCCTCAACGATTTATTGCCCGTGCTCCACTTTGTCCACAAATCCAAAGTCATTCACCGCGATATCAAACCCGAAAATATCATTCGCCGCCGCCTATCTCCAGCCCCTTTACCCGCCTTAGAAAATTCCTATCAACCCTCTCCTTTCCAAAAAGATATCGTTTTAGTAGACTTTGGTGCAGCAAAGAAAGTAACAGCAACCGGATTGCCGCAAACTGGTACAATGATCGGCAGCGCTGCTTATACAGCCCCAGAACAATTGATGGGAAAAGCAGTTTTTGCCAGCGATATCTACAGTTTGGGCGTTACTTGCATTCACTTGCTGACTCACATTCCCCCCTTCGACTTGTTCGACAGCGCCGAGGATTCTTGGGCTTGGCGAAATTATTTGAAGACTGCTGTTAGCGACGATTTCGGCCGCATCCTCGACACCATGCTCCAAAGTGCCACCAATCGGCGCTACAGTTCAGCATCCGCAGTCATCCGGCAGTTAAACCCCAAGCCGGTGTATTTAGACGCGCCGCCCGTGCTAGACGCGCCGGAAACGCCCGCAGAACGGGTGGTTACACCCGCGCCCGGTGTGTCGCTTTTCACTCGCCAAGAGCAAGCCGAAATTCAGCAAGCTTTGCAAGAGGATCTCGCCCCGTACAATGTTACAATCCAACTCAGTCAAGCCAAGCAAAAGCTCAATATCGTCATCAACAGAACCGAAGACAATCCCGTTTACTATCCGCACTTATCCCAAATAATTGCCACCAGACTCACCCATTTGCAGTTAAATAAAGTCGCAGCCGTGAAGCTGTTGGGAAGAGTCAACAATTCTCGCGTCCCCGAGTGGAAGGAACTATTGCAAATCGAGCCCAAGATTAAATTGAGAAACAAACTCGTGCGGCTGCAACACAATCAATTACTCAAGAAAATCGCCCCTGTTGCTACCCAAGAATTTTGGCGGCCGAAGTTGAAAACTCAGGATTTTTGGATAGATGCGCTAATGTTTGCCTTAGTTTGGTTTATCTTTGGCTCTCAAATAGTCATTTTTAATTCTTGGTTTGCGCTAATAGTTACCTCGGGTTTTATGACGGTGAAGCATCAAGTTTCCCAACACAAAGAATTTGCCAATAAAAATTTATTTGCAAGTTTAGTAGTGCTGTTTTTGATGACTGGGGGCATGGGTAATTCCAGGATTTTAAACACGGGAATATTTGGCATTCTTTTGGGTTGCTTAGTTGTGGCGTTGCCGCTGTTTTTTGTTAAGGAAAATTATCAGTAATCGTGAATAGCAATCCCCAAGACGGAACATCTGTTAAAAAATACGGCTTAGCCCTGCACACAGCTAGTCGCGATCTCGGTTTAGCCATCAGCAATTTTGCCGGGGATTCTCGCTGTCAAACTTGGAATTTGGATCGCGATTTAGCCACTCATTTGCATCAGTATTTAGTCGAGTTTATTGGGCCGCAAACATGGGCGGATTTGGCTTTTATTGCAGTGGCGAAGGGGCCCGGAGGTTTCACGGGGACTCGGATGGGTATGGTGACGGCGCGGACTTTGGCTCAACAGTTGGATATTCCGGTTTTTGCGGTTTCAACTTTGGCCGCTGTCGCTTGGGCGGAACCCCCCCAACCCCCCCTTGCTAAGGGGATTTGGGAATTAGAACCCCCCCAACCCCCCCTTAGTAAGGGGGGGCTTTTGAGTGCAGAACTCCCCCTTGCTAAGGGGGGGCTTTTGAGAGAGGATATTGCGCTGCAAATGCCTGCACAGCGGGGACAATTGTTTGGGGCGGTTTATTCAGTTAACAAAGATTCTGGTTTAACTGAGTTGTTTACCGATACGGTGATGACTCCTGAATCTTGGCAGGAAAAATTGGATAATTGGGGGAATTCTTATCAGTTAATTGAAGTTGGTAGCGAGTTGGGTTGGTCGGTTTCTAGTGTGTTGGAATTGGCTTATTTGGAGTGGAAACAAGGAAGTCGCCCTGATTGGTCGGGTGCTTTGCCTTTTTACGGGCAACATCCGGTTAAGGGACACTGAATATTGGGAATAGGGCATTGGGAATAGGGAATTGGGCATTATTTCGTTTCAGTTAAATCAACTTGTAGAGTGCGTTTTTTTTCCGACCATGCCCGATGCCAGATGCCCGTAAATGATTTATAAGCAATTAAGCAGACTTGATATCCTTGTTTATTTCAGGGCGATACAAACTTCGAGGCAAAAAGTTAATGTTAGGGGGTCTGGGCTTTCGGTTCGCAATCGATCGATCTCAGCTCGATCGCAGCCGCGAGATTCCATAAAATCGAGCATCCAGTTCGTTATTGTAGCGAGATCGATGTATTTTGCTCCGAGACAAACAGGGCAAATTTCGGGGCTGAGGGTACCGGTGCCGCCGCATTCGGGGCAATCCCAGTGGCTGGTTACGGGCTCGGGGGTAGTTAGGATGTTGTTCATGCTGGGAAAAAGTACGCGCGTGCGTAGCGATCCCGCAGGGAATCGCACTACTCGTTAACTCTAGCAAAAATGCCGATCGCCCTTACTTCTTCCTGCCTTTACACTAAGCGGGCTAGTGAGTAAGATTGAAGCAAATACAAAAGGGGTGGCTATGCTCGATCGCGCTCAATGGTTTGTGGCTGGTATGTCGATCGCACTTTCGGTTCAGCTAAGTCAGCCAGTTGCAGCAGCCGTGCCCGTTGGTAAAGTCGTACAAACAGCACAAACTAACAGTAGCGAGGCTGCTGAAAAAGCAGCAAATCAGGGAGTGCAACTATACAAGCAAGGAACGGCGGAAGCTTTAAGAGGTGCGATCGTCAAATTTGAAGAAGCATTAAAACTGTATCGTGAAGCGGGCGACAATAGAGCGCAAGCACTTAGCCTCTTGGTTCTTGGCAAAGTCTACTCCGAATTGGGAGAGAAACAGAAAGCGCTAGAGTATTACAGCCAATCCCTTCCCCTGTTTAGGGCAGTAGGCGATCGCTCGCAGGAAGCTATCACCCTCAACAAAATTGGCAGTGTCTACTCAGTATTGGGAGAAAAACAGAAAGCGCTAGAGTATTACAGCCAGTCCCTTCCCCTGAGACGGGCAACCGGTGATCGCTCAGGAGAAGCTACCACCCTCAACAACATCGGCAAAGTCTACTCAGATTTGGGAGAAAATCAGAAAGCTTTAGATTATTACAACCAATCCCTTCCCCTGAGACGAGCAGTAGGCGATCGCTCAGGAGAAGCTACCACCCTCAACAACCTCGGCATCCTCTACTCAGAATTGGGAGAAAATCAGAAAGCTTTAGATTATTACAACCAATCCCTTCCCCTGAGTCGGGCAGTGGGCGATCGCTCAGGAGAAGCTACCATCCTCAGCAACATCGGCAGTATCTACTCAGAATTGGGAGAAAATCAGAAAGCTTTAGATTATTACAACCAATCCCTTCCCCTGAGACGAGCAGTAGGCGATCGCTCAGG
>NZ_JAUBVK010000002.1:159369-183492 GCF_036705795.1 Microcoleus sp. ARI1-B5 | reverse complement strand
AGAAGCTAACACCCTCCACAACATGGGCTTTGTCTACTCAGATTTGGGAGAAAAGCAGAAAGCTTTAGAGAATTACAGTCAGTCCCTTACCATGTTTCGGGCTCTGGGCGATCGCCGTGGGGAAGCTAATACGCTCAGCAACATCGGCAGTATCTACTCAGAATTGGGAGAAAAACAGAAAGCTTTAGAGAATTACAGCCAGTCCCTTACCATGTTTCGGGTCGTCACCGATCTCGGTGGGGAAGCTCTCGCCCTTTTCAACATGGCTTCTGTCAAACGCGACCAAAACAATCTTAGCGAAGCCCTCAATGACATTGAATCCTCTCTCAAAATCATCGAAAGCCTCCGCACCAAAATAGCCAGCCCTGAACTCCGCAGCTCATACTTTGCCACAGTACAGAACTACTACGAATTCTACATTGATTTGTTAATGCAACTGCATAAAACTAATCCTAAATCCGGTTACGATACCAAAGCCTTAGAAGCCAGCGAACGTTCGAGGGCCCGCAGCCTCCTCGAACTCCTCTTTGAAAGTAACGCCAACATTCGCGAAGGCATTCACCCCGATTTACTGCAACAAGAAAAGAGCGTGCAACAGCAACTCGATGCCATTGAAAAGCAGCGCATCGAAGCAATCAGCAGCCCCAATCCCAACGCAACTAAAATCGCTGAAATCGACAAACAGCGCCTCGCACTTTTACAACAATATCAGCAACTTCAAACCAATATTCGTACCGCCAGCCCCCGCTACGCTGCCCTCACCCAACCCCAACCTTTAACACTGCCAGAAATTCAGAAACAGATTCTCGATGAAAACACGATTTTATTGCAGTATTCCCTCGGCAAAAACCGCAGTTATTTGTGGGTTGTGACATCAACCGGACTAATTAGCTATGAATTGCCAAAACGCGCAGATATTGAAACAGCAGCTAAGGACTTCCTAGAGGCAATAACTAGCCCAATCCAGAGAGATATTCCCCAACAAGTTGCCCAAGCCAGTGCAAATCTGGGTCAAGTAATTTTACAACCCGCAGCAGCCCAATTAGGCAAAAAACGCTTATTAATTGTTCCCGACGGCGTGCTGCACTATACCCCTTTTCAAGTTTTAACTCTTGACCAAACCAGGAGACCAAATACCAATGTTCCCTTAATTGTCGAACATGAAATTATCACTCTGCCTTCTGCCTCAACTCTCGCCATTCTCAGGCAAAATTACGGAGATAGAAAACCGCCGGGCCGAACTTTAGCAATTTTAGCCGATCCTGTTTTCAGTCCTGACGATGAAAGAATTAAAGGAAAAATCACCCAAGCAACAACAGAAAAATTAGAAGCAAACAACCTCGGTTTAAATCGATCGCTTCGTGCTTCTAATAGGGGATGGCCGCCCGAACGCCTACCATTTACGCGCCAAGAAGCCCAAACAATATCCAGCTTATTCCCCTCAGCTTCTAGCAGTCAAAAGATTGATTTTGATGCCAATCGCACTACCGCCACCGACGGCAGTTTAGCCAATTATCAAATCGTTCACTTCGCCACCCACGGCCTTGCCAACAGCAAAAATCCCGAATTGTCAGGAATTCTGATGTCGATGATAGATGACAAAGGCAATCTTGTCAATGGTTTTTTGCGCCTCACGGATATTTTCAACTTAAAACTGGCGGCAAATTTAGTGGTTTTAAGTGCTTGTCAGACGGGAATGGGACAGAATGTTAAAGGCGAAGGAATGGTGGGATTAACAAGGGGTTTTATGTATGCGGGGGCGCAGCGGGTGGCGGTGAGTTTGTGGTATGTGGATGATGAAGGAACTGCTGTGTTAATGCAAAAGTTTTATCAAAAAATGCAGCAACAAAAGTTAGCACCAGCGGCAGCTTTGAGGGCGGCGCAGATGGAAATGATGCAGCAGGAAAAATGGCGCTCGCCCTATTATTGGGCGGCTTTTACCTTGCAAGGGGAGTGGAAATGATTGTGAAAAATTAATTATGACTTTTATGAACTAAAAGTTATGACATTTATGAATTGACTTTAAGTTTAGCCTGTTTTAGGATGTTAATTAACTAATGTCAGTAAGCCGCATTCATGAACAACCTTCATAAAAAACCCTACTGGGTCTTAATATATGGAAAATCGGCTGACTCAAACTCAACTAAGGATTGCAGGAGGATTGGCGGCTGCTGCGGGGGCGATCGCCTTTACCGGATTCTACATTCAGCAAAACCGACAAGCGATCGATCGCGTTTCAATTCTGCAAAACCGCATAACTTCGGTGCAGGATAACGGCGACAATTTGACAGTTATTTCCCGCCAAAACAATCCAGAAATATTTTACCGTACTACCTTGAAAGATGCACCTGTAGGGAAAAAACTATCGCTATCTTGCGATTGGATTGACCCCAGCGGTCAAGTTGTCCGACAAAACCGCTATCAAACTCGCGAAATCGACAAACCCATCTGGAATACTCAATGTCGGTACCAAATTGGTACTGCTGCTGCTACCGGAAATTGGCAAGTTAAAATGTTCCTTGAAAATCGCGCGATCGGCAGTACATCCTTTGAAGTTAAATAATCATAAAAAACTCGCCTATGGATAGATTTTAATATGGGAATCACCAACAAACCGCGTCAATTTTTAGGATACTGGGGCTGCGATTCTCGCCACAAATCAGAAGCGCTGCTGGCGAAAATTATCAGCCAGTCTGTCAGAGAAATTCCAGTTCAAAAAGTCGAGGATTCTTCCAGTTTCTCCACCGCAGACAGCCCAAATCACCCAATCTGGAATGTTGCTAGTACCGAACTCCATAGCACGCCAAGCTTGCCGACGAAAAAGGACACTCGAACCTTGCAAATCGCAGCCCTCTCGGCATCTGGACTATCTACCTATCCATCACCTAACGGCTTGCTATTACCCGATGCCTGGGCACACGTTCGCGAAAATTGCCTGATTTTGGGACGGGAACCCTTCGGGCGAGTAACGCTTTACTGGACGCAAATCGGGCAGAGTATTTGGTTTGCATCGAATTTGCAACTGCTTTTAAATATTTGCGAACAGCCAGATGCAAGCATTCCCGGTTTGTACGGTTATAGCTGTTTTTCCTATGTCCCAACTCCTTTAACTCCTGTCAAAAATGTGTTCGCAGTTCCCGCAGGAACCGAATTGACTTGGGAGTGCGATCGAGATAGCCGTGTCATTTTTGAACCCCAATCAAAACGGTTGTTGGAATGGGGAGAAAGTTCAGAAAAAATACAAGACGAAGCAGAAGCGATCGCACAATTACAAAACTTACTTAAAGATGCCGTTCACCGTCAAATTGCCGATATAAACAGCAGTGAAACTGTCGGAGTATTTCTATCAGGCGGTTTAGATTCCTCAGTTGTCGCAGCTTTATTAGTAAAAGCCGGAGTCAAAGTGCGCGCTTATACTCTCGACTTTGGCGAAGCCGGAATTCCTGAATATCCTTGGGCAGAACAAGTTGCCTACTCGCTGAAAATTCCCTTAGTAAAAGTAGATGCCAGGCCGCACCGGATTAAACAAGTTTTGCATTCTGCTGTGAAAGCTTTAGATTTGCCTTTTGGCGACGGAGTTACAGTGCCGCTGTACCTTTTAAATGAAGCGGCGAGTCAAGAAACCGATCTCGTTTTCAACGGCGAAGGCGGCGATCAGTTATTTGCGGGATGGACGAATAAACCCCTGATTGCAGCGGGCGTTTATCAAGCAGCAAATCCAGCCGGAGACGAAGCTTTTGCCCTGCAATACCTGCGAACTTTTCACCGGATGTGGGGATACGAAACTAAAGTTTACCAGCCGCAAATTTACACTCAAATTCAGAATTTGCACCCTCAAGATTGGCTGCTAGAGGCTCTTAATCCTGCTTTGGGCGGGTCTTTGCTCCATCGCCTCCGCCGCGCCGGGCTGATGCTCAAAGGCGCGCAGAACATCCATCCCCGTGCTGCTAATTTAGCTCTAGCTTTTGGTCTGAAAGTGCGATCGCCCTTTTGCGATTTTGCACTGGCAGACTGGACGTTTCAACTGTCAGGAGAATTGTGTTTGCGGGGCGCTTGCGAAAAATACATCCTCAAACGGGCAGTAGAAAATTGGCTGCCTGCGGAAATAGTCTGGCGGGAAAAACGGGGTATGGGGGTTCCTTTAACTTCCTGGTGTTTTAATGAATTTTGGCATCACATTGGCGATTGGTTGAATCCTGCCGTGCTGCTGTCAGAAAAACGCTGGCAACCGGATTTAGCCGATCGAATTGTATCCGGCAAATTCGCAGCCGGAATTCAAGGGCGCCGCATTGGCGAAATTCTTTGGCTGTTAATTATGTGGCAAATTTGGCGATCGCAAATTTTAGGTGAGGAGGTGAAAAACAAATCTTGGAATCATCCATTTTGGTTGCCTCGATCGGTTTGGAATTACCGCCAGCGGTGGGCAGAATAAAATCAACCTTTATCTTGGATGCGGGCAGAAACCGGGTTTTTACGAAAAGACGATCGGTATAGCCTTTAATCTCGGTAAAAACCCGGTTTCTTTCCTCGGAGTGCGTCAGTCTTAATTAAACAAACACCTACTTTATACTTATGCAAACAATTACCCATCGCAAATCAATTCTCAAAGAACAACCTTTTACTCTTGCCCTAGCCCAAGAGTTATTAGCTACTTACGGTTCGCCGCTTTACGTTTATCAAAGCGATATTTTGCGCCGGACGATCGCCCGCATTACTAAGGCAATTTCCTATCCGCAAACTCAATTTTGTTTTGCCAGCGTAACGAACGGCAACATTGCACTGCTGCAAATTTTTCAAGCTTGCGGGTGGGGACTGCACGCCAATACACCGGGGGATATTTATTTAGGAATTCAGGCAGGTTTTGCGCCCGCTCGCATTGTTTACAGCGGCAGCAATTTGCACGGAGACGAGATGGAACAAGTTCTAAAATGGGGTGTCAAAACTCTGAATTTCGACAGTCTCGCTCAGTTGCAATTGTGCTGTGAGGTTTACCAATCTTTCAGGGAAAACCAACAGATTTTAGAACCCCCCAGTTTGGGTTTGAGACTGAATTTGCCCGAACTAACTGGAGACAGTCGAATTGGAGTGCGATCGACCGAATTCTCAGAGGCGATCGCCCTCGCTAGAAAAGCCGGATTAAAGCTCAGCGGCTTGCATTTTTATCGCGGTACTGGCACTAATTCTACCGCAGCTTTTACTCAAGTAATTGATACTGTAATTGCCGTCGCGGAGCAATTGCCAGATTGGGAATATCTCGATTTTGGCGGTGGTTTCGGCTATCCTTATCGCGGGGGTACAGCTTTTGATTGGGAACTGTTTGGGTCAGAATTAACTAACAGAATTGAGCGACTCGATCGCCCGATTGAGTTAATTGTTGAACCGGGGCGATCGGTTGTAGCGGGATGTGCTACTTTGCTCGCTAGAGTTGTTTCCGCGAAATGGCAGGAAGCCAAACAAATTGTCGGTTTAGATACGACTGTTGCCAATCTTTCAGTACCGTCAGTTCACGGCGGTTATCGAGAGATTTATACCTGGAATTGCCGGGATTCTCTACATCTTACTGATGTTTGCGGTAATACTACTTATTCGCGGGATTATTTGGGAAAAAACTGTCAACTTCCGGCTTTAGCAATCGGAGAAATCCTGGCTATTTTAGATGTGGGGGCTTACGGATATGCGATGTCGTCGCATTTTTTACACCGTCCGAGACCACCGGAAGTGCTGTTAGAAAATAGCCAACACCGCCCGATTCGCAAAAGAGAAGATTACAGAGTTTTGTTAGCAAATCAAGTTTTTTGAATAATCGGGAGGAGATTTTTATGAAGTGCATTAATTGTGGAACTGACAATAATGTAAGAGACCGCAGGGCCAATAGCTGTCGCTGCAAACGATGCAATCATCAGTTTGTCTTTGAATCAACTACTATCAATGGTGTCAAAATAACTGACGCCATGTTTGCCAAGGCGATCGCAGATATTTCTGTGAACGATACGCTGTTTTTTACTTCCCAACAGTTATGTTATTTTTTTGGCAAGCGATTCAAACAAAAAATTCCTAGAGTGTCCTACACAACTACAACATCCCAAACTGTTGATCGGCCAGAAAATGGAATGGTTTGGGAAGTTTGGGGATGGCTAATTATAGCATTAGGACTCATTTGTAGTGTATTATTAAATTCTACACTTTCCATTAAGCTCTTTGTAGTATCCTGTTTTTTGGGGATAAGCTTTATCATTTCTGGACGCCCAAAAGTCAGAAAAATATACCACCGACACGCTCACCAATCACCTAATAAAGCTCAAACTTATCAAATTGATTTCAATAAGTGTCAATACTGTATTAATCAATGGAAAGCAATCAACCCGATCGCAAAAATGCTGCCACCTCCCCGCGATACACATCAAAATGCTGCCATAAGTCCCGATGTCAGCGCTTACAGTTTCGATCGAGTGGTTGTGTGCGATCGCCCGGAAATTGCCCAATTTTTAATCGCCAACAATTTTCACTTTGAAAACAACTGTGCAGTCCTCAGCGTTACCGGATATCCTCAAAGTATCTTTGACACAATAATGCAAATGCTGCGCCGAAATCCCGACTTAAAAGTCTATGCTTTGCACGATTGCAGTCCCCGAGGAATTGGTTTAGTTAACCAACTGCGCACCAGTCCTAATTGGTTTCAAAATAGCAGCGTGATAATTATTGATATCGGACTCCTCCCCTGGCAAATTATTGCTGCTGGCGACAGTATGCTTGTTTTAAATTCTTCGGAATATGCACGAGATGCCGTACAGTTGCCGCCAGAAATTCGTCAAAATTTATTCTCTGAAGAATTGGAGTGGTTGGAAGCAGGTAATTATGTAGAACTGGAATCGTTGAGCCCTCAAAGACTGATTCAAATTCTGAACCGGGGAATTGCCGAGAGTCGAAATTTAGGCAGGGACGGTCGCCGTTGTATTCTACTAGGAGATGAGGATAGTTCTATCTATGTTGTTGACTGTTTTGGTTGAGGTTTATAGCGCTGTTGGTAGAAAGCGATACCTTTTGTTAGGCGATCGAGTTTTTTGAATCATCAATAGGAAATTTTTATGAAGTGCATTAACTGCCAAACTGACCATAATTTAAAAGAGCGCACGGCAAATAGCGGTCGCTGTAAACAATGCAATCATCGGTTTGCTTTTGAACCGACTACAATGACTGGTGTCAAAATAACTGACCCCATGTTTGCCAAGGCGATCGCTGATGTTTCTGTTAACGATACGCTGTTTTTTACCCCTAAGCAGTTATTTTACCTTTTAGACAAGCGATCGAGACCAAAAATTTATGATGAGTTCTACACAATCCCAGGATACCTAGTTATTAATATAGTTTCGATTATCTTTGTTGCTATGTGCACAGCAGCTCTATTTCCTGAAGGGAGTCTAGCTTTCATTTTGGTAATGTTTGTAATAAATATTTTATTGATTGCAGGAACTTTTACTGCTAGCCGTTCTAGGAACTATCCGTACAAACAACGCCAGAAATTTGCAAAGACTTTGCAAGTTTGGGGAGGAATAGTTCTGGTGTGTGGAATTGGTGTAAGTCTGTTATCAAGTTCCTTCCCGCTGTTTTTAGCTAGCTCTGCTATCGGAATCCTATCTATCTATTTGGGAAGCCTGAAATTTGACAAAATACTTGCAAATCGTCAACACTTTACTATTAGTTTCAATCTGTTTCAAGGCTGGCTTAATACTTGGACAGAAATTAACTCTATGACTAAATTGCTGTCGCCTCCCCGCGTTCTAAATGCAAATACCGCGGTTAGTCCCGATGTCAGCGCTTACAGTTTTGACAGATTGGTTGTGTGCGATCGCCCGGAAATTGCCCAATTTTTAATTGCCAACAATTTTCACTTTGAAAACAACTGTGCAGTGCTCAGCATTACCGGATATCCTCAAAGTATCTTCGACACAACTATGGCAATGCTGCGCCGAAATCCTGACTTAAAAGTCTACGCTTTGCACGATTGCACTCCCCGAGGAATTGGTTTAGTTGACCACCTACGCACCAGTCCTAATTGGTTCTCAGATAGCAGCGCGATAATTATTGATATCGGAATTCTGCCCAGGCAAATTATTGCGGCTGGCGACAATATGTTTGTTCTAAGTTCTGATAGTTCGGCACGAGATGCTGTACAATTGCCACCAGCAATTCGCCAAGATTTATCCCCTGAAGAATTGAAGTGGTTGGAATTAGGTAATTATGTAGAATTGGAATCCTTTAGTCCTCAAAAACTGATTCAAATTCTGAATCGAGGAATTGCCGGAAGTCGAGATATAGGCAGCGATGACAGCAGTTTTATCCTGCTAGGCGGTACGGATAGTTCTATCTATGTTGTTGACAGTTTTGGTTGAGGTTTGTAGGGCTACGGGAAAGGACACGGCAGTGCCGTTTCCCTACGGATGAAATAGAGGACACGGCAGTGCCGTTTCCCTACGGATGAAATAGAGGACACGGCAGTGCCGTTTCCCTACGGATGAAATAGAGGACACGGCAGTGCGGTTTCCCTACGGATGAAATAGAGGACACGGCAGTGCCGTTTCCCTACCGAAAAGATATTACTTATTACCTTGCAGCCAAATTTCTAAACTCGTCAACAGCCACAGCTTAACGCCGTAACGCCCCCAGGTATCTCCTTCATAGTCTAGCCATTGAGCTATCAAAGATTGATTGAAATAAGGAGCGATCGCAGCTTTTTTCGACAGCAGCAAACCCTTAGCCTCTCGCTGCCAAAACTTCTTAAATCCCAACTGTACGGGAACCAACATCCCGCTTTTCGGCCTGTCTAAAATTTGAGCGGGGAGAAGGTTTGCAACCGCTTGTTTTAAAACAGCTTTTTCCACAACTCCCGATAGTTTGTACTCCGGTGGAATAGTCATGCTCAAGTCAACTATTCGCTGGTCAAAAAGAGGCGATCGCCCGTGCAAGTCAGCAGCTTGAGTCAAGTTGTTCACTTTGGTCAAAATCTGGTCTGCTCCCTTAAATTTAATATTTAATGCCATTAATCGATTTAGATAATTGCCGCTGGCATTTAAATCCGCACTAAATACCGAAGGTTCTGTTTTTACCGCCGCCCAAATTTCCGGTTTTAACAGTTGAGGCAAATCCGCAGCGCACTTTTGAAATGAGATTAAATACGCTGGCAGCGCATCCAAATTAGTGAGAGAATTGTACAAGCTGTTAATTAGCATCGGTTGATTTTTAGGCCCGCCAAAACAGGGGTCGCCACCTTCGCCGTTGAGGACAACTTCGACAGATTCTCGCGCCAATTTTCCTAACAGCAAGTTGGGCACTGTCAGCGGGTCGCCGATCGGATCGTCTAAATAGGCCATCGTTTCTGGCAACTTTTCCCACATATCCCGAAAGCTAATTTCTAAAATGTGGTGTTGAGTTTGGCAGTGTCGGGCGACTAAACTGGAAAACTCTAATTCGTTGGCGCATTCTGCACCAAAATGAATTGAGTAAGTGTGAACTGGTCGAGCGTGAAATTTAGCAGCTAAAGCGGCGATGCAGCTAGAGTCTAAACCGCCGGAAAGAAAGACCCCTACAGGTTGATTTGTCGGCAAATATTCTCGGACAATTTCATCTAAAAGAGAGCGCAATCTCGCGCCGTGCCATTCTAAAGATTGTTCGGCCTCGACAACTTGTTCTCGGAGTTCCCAGTAAGGGGAAATCGTCTCGTCAGGGAAGCTCAAAACGGTTCCTGGGCGCAGTTCTCGCACTTGCTGCCAGAGGGTACGATCGCCCGGAACGAAGGAGCAGCAGAGGTAATCTCGCAGCGCTGTGAGGTCGATCGCCCTTGAATGGTATGGTGCGATCGCCCTCCGTTGAGGAGCAATCCAGCGAGTCGCGCCAACATCAGTGTAGTAAAGAGTGCGCGCACCCGCGCGATCGCGCGCCAGCCGCAAAACTTGCCCTTCTCTGTCCCAAACAGCAAAGACAAACATACCCGCCAACAGCGGCAAACATTCAACTCCCCAGCGTTCCCACAGTTGAGCGACTAATTGGCGATCGCACCCCTGCCAACTATTAGCAGCAATCCCCAATCTTTCCAGCAATTCTAATCGGTTGCTCAGCCAAATATCGCCGACAACTGCAAATTTTTCTGAGGGACTTAGAATTAGCTGATTATTTGGGTGGGAGCAAATAATCGCAATTTGACCTTCTCGCCACGCCGTACTATCTGCGATCGCGTCTGTTTTTCCCCAAGCTATCCGCCAACTTGAGGCAAATTCAACCAGAGAATTTGGACGGACAGAGGATTTTTGTTTTTGGCTACCTTTGTAATTTAGGAATGATTTTTTATTGCTCATTTTTGCGAAATCAAGATAATTTTAAATAATCTCAATTATAACAGACCAAGGACTTACGCACTCCGACGCCTAGAAACCGGGTTTTTTACTGAATCTGCGGGCTGCAACAAAATATTTTCGCAAAAAAACCCGGTTTCTCGCCACCAGTGCGTAAGTCCTAATCAGAAAAGGGTTTATCGCCCGCTAGCTAAAGCCTCCCGCAATTTACGGCCCCGCGATTTATCCCGAAGTTCTGGAGTCGCCATCCGCAACACAAAATCCAGCAACCAAGGCGCAATTCGGTGACACCAAACTGCTAGATGACTTTGCCATCCTACCAAGATTTCCGGCGCGTCTTTGTGCAATCCCGCGACAAGTGCTAGGGCAACTTTTTCGGGAGTTGTGGGCACTACCCACCGAAATTGTTCCAAGTCTCGCACCATGTCGGTATCTGTTAGAGAGGGCAATAAAGCTGTGACTCGAACATTGTACTGAGTTAACTCGCTGCGCAAAGCTTGGGTGAAGCCCAAAATGGCAAATTTGGTAGCAGAATAAGTGGCCATTGTGGGAGCGGCGATTTTTCCCATTAAGCTCGAAACATTGACGATTGTTCCGTCTTTTTGCGCCGCCATTCGCCTCGCAACTAACCGAGTAATTGTGTAGGTTCCGAGCAAATTTAAGGCGATTTCTGACTCGATTAACGGCAGCGGGGAACGCAAGAATGATGCTTGGTGGGCGACGCCTGCACAGTTGACTAGCAGGTGAATCGGGCCGCTATCTCGCCAAGCTTGGGCGATCGCAATATTCACCGCTACTGACTGAGTTAAATCCAAAGCTAACGGCACTACTTCTGTGCCAAAAAGATCGATTTCCTCTGCCAGTTCAATTAATTGCCTGCGGTTGCGGGCCACAATCAACAAACGTTTGACTCCTTGTCTCGCTAATTCCAGGGCGATCGCTCGCCCAATTCCGCGCGAAGCTCCTGTAACAAGAGCTGTTTTTCCTTGAAGTTGCATAGATTAAACCTTTTGGTTGATGCTCACCGCGGCACGGAGTTATGAGTTGTGAGTTGTGAATTATCAGTTATGAGTTGAATGTTTTGGCGGTAACAACTCATAATTCATAATTGTTGAAAAGGCTATCTTGTTTCGATAGACCTCATTTACTTGTGGGGTTAACTCAAAACCAAAAACTGTTGAATCGCTAACGTGCGCGTGAGTTGAACTAAACTTTTGGTTGGCCAGAAATCAGTCAAATATCTGGTCTTTTAACCTCATTCAAGCAGACAAACCTGAGATGGGCCAACCTAGTCGGAAATCCTGGCCAAAGCGGGCTTTATTACCAAAAAAAATTGGTTTAAAGCCGGAACCCATAAGCGGGAGAAATTAAAAGAAGACTATTCATTACTCCAATCCTCTTCCTTCCTGGTAGAGGTCGCTATCGACGGTCAACTGTCAACTGTCAACTGTCAACTGTCAACTAAACCCTCTTTTTTTAGTCTGCAGAGGCAGACGAGATCCTGTGCAACCGCGACTTAAAATCGCCGGGGATTCGTCCGAATTGGCACAGGATAATTGAGCAATGCAGATTATCAATTCCACACCTCCTAGATATGAGAATTTCCTATCTACACACACCTTAACAACTAGAAGTTAAAGCGGCAACAATTTTTAATAAATCTTCCGCAACACTTCTTTACAATTTTCTCATACTGCCGATTTCCAAGTGCCGTGAAAGCCCAAAGGTATGACACCGGGCAATTCTAGCTTGCAAACAGGTTCGCGGGAAAGTCCGTCGCTGTCAAATATCCAGACTTCGCTGCTGTCAGAATTGCCGTCGTAAATAACTGTTACTATCCAACCTTTCTCCGACGAAATATCTGGAACGTAGATGGGCTCTGTGGGATAGCGATTTTCGCCCAAGTCGGCAATTGTGAGATGGCGGGTTTGCGTGTCCAAACGGGCGATCGCACCGTAACGTTCGGCTACAATATCAACGTGAGGCCGATACATTGCCAGATAAATATATCGCGAGTCTTGCCCTATTTCTGAAGCAGGTACCGTCGGAAACTCGCAAGGTTGATCCAGCAATTCTTCGGCTGCTGTCACTTTGCCAGTTTGAGGATTGAGATGCACCCGCCACAGGGAACCCTCCGCAT
Organism: Microcoleus sp. ARI1-B5; assembly: GCF_036705795.1. Lineage (NCBI taxonomy): Bacteria > Bacillati > Cyanobacteriota > Cyanophyceae > Oscillatoriales > Microcoleaceae > Microcoleus > Microcoleus sp. ARI1-B5. The sequence goes on along the minus strand of NZ_JAUBVK010000002.1, from coordinate 171,006 downwards.
CGGTGCGTGTTTCACCCGCCGCTACTTCTTTCAGTCGCTGATTAGTTTGAAAGTCAGCGAAGCGCACAAAATCAACCGCCACCGAACCATCTTCCTTGACAAAGCCGTTAGCAAAATGCCACTGGAACCAAGGTTCGGTTTCGCCTCGACTAACTAAAGAGAGAGTTTCCGAGTCAACAACTAATATCTGCGTTCCTAACTCGGGTTTCCATTCCAAAGAGTCGCTGTAACTGCTAATTCCAGCTAACACAGGCAAAAATTTTACTCGTACTGGCGGCACAAAAAATATGAGATACTTTCGGGCCAGAACAAAATCGTGGAGCATAGGAGGGCCATCTAAAGCCACAGTTCCTTGTTGCACAATTTGGCCTGTAGGATCGCTTTTATATAGATTCAACTTTGTACTCGCACCATGTGTAATTCCAAAGTTAAAAATATTGCCAGTAATCGGGTCGCGCTTGCAGTGAGCGGAATAAGAAGATCCACTCTCTAAACTGCCTAAATCGTCCGTTCCGCGAGTTTCCAAGGTTTGCAAATCGAGGCTGTGAGGTGCGCCGCCTTCCCACAAAGCTAAAAGGCGATCGGGCAAAGCTAAAACTGAAGTATTGGCAGCATTTTTAACAGATTTAGTCCACCGCAACCACACAGGCACCGGTGCTGTCATGCCATAATTACTGTAGAGAAACCGATCGGCTTTTTCCTCAGCTTGGTATCCCGCTGTTTCCACGTAGCGATAAACAGCCGCAGCACCCGCATCGGTAAAATGTACAGCCAAAATTGCACCATCGCCGTCAAACCAATGTCCCGCATTCATGCCGCCGCGTTGCAAACGTGCGGGCCCGTTACGGTAGAGAGTGCCGCGCAATCCTGCGGGAATTTTACCGCTTTTAACGGATAACTGAGTCAGGGGAAATTCCGCAGCCGGACGGGCTAAAGCTTTAGCCCAGGATTTTTTAGCTGAGATTTTAGTGTCTGTTTTCATTGGAAACTGGCAATTTTAAACTGAGCGGGCAGAAGTTTTGCTATACAATTATAGCACAAATTACCTAACAGTTATGACTCTCCCCCGCCGCTACCTGCTCAGAACTTTTGGGCTGACTGCTATTGGTACTCAGCTTTTACCCATCGCCCAAACCAACCTATTTCCCAAAACTGCGATCGAGCCGCGCCGCCTGCAAGTCGGCGATACAGTAGCCTTAATCAATCCTGCCGCTTTCAACTACGAAAAAGAAGTGCAGCAATTTTTCAAAGTGCTGGATAACCTAGGCTTAAAAGTTAAACTAGGAGAGCATTTTTACGACCGCTACGGCTACTTAGCAGGCAAGGATGCCGATCGCGCTGCCGATGTCAACGCAGCCTTTGCCGACGACTCAGTGCAAGCTATTTTTACCGGGATGGGCGGCTGGGGCTGCGGTCGCATCTTGCCGCTCCTAGATTACAATACAATCCGCAACAATCCCAAAATTATCATGGGATTCAGCGATATTACTGCGCTATTATTGGCAATCTATGCTAAAACTAATATAGTTACTTTTCACGGCCCTTTAGGTGTCTCAAGTTGGAGTCCCTTTACAGTAGATTACGTCAAAAAAGTTTTGTTTTACGGAGGTTCTGTGACAATGCAAAACTCCCAAAGTATGCCTATTGAAACCATCCGGCGCGGCACAGCTAGGGGAAAATTAATCGGTGGCAATTTATCGGTAATCTCAACACTAATCGGTTCAGCTTATTTGCCGGATTGGGAAAACAGTATTTTATTTGTTGAGGAAGTTAGCGAAGAGGTTTATCGCATCGATCGAATGTTGACGCAGCTCAAATTAGCGGGCATTCTCGATAAAATATCCGGTTTTGTTTTCGGACAGTGCACCAAGTGCGAGGCCGAAAAACCGCAAGAGTCCCTCACCTTGTCTCAAGTCTTGACGGATCGCATCCGCCCCTTGAATATTCCCGCGTGGTACGGTTCGATGACGGGACACATTCGGGATAAGTTCACTTTGCCGATCGGCAAAGAAGTCGAAATCGACGCAAATTATGGTACAATCAAATTATTATCATCCGCCGTCAATTAATTTGTGTCACTCCGATGCTCGGGAATCTAATTTGTAGGGTGCGGCTCCCTAAAAAAGCCCAAACTAAATATCGACAATCTCATAGCGACGCACCTGGGTTATTGAAGGGCGTGTGTAAAAAAATACTTATTTTGTAGCAAAGTTTTGTAATATCATTTATCAAAAGTTTTGTTACAGAACAATTTAGGGGCGGAGTGAAAGGGAGGGTTGTTTATTCAACGATTGTCACTGCGGTCGGGTGACAGATTTTTAGAGGGTCGGTGCTTAATTATGTCATTGCGAACGTAGTGAAGCAATCGCAAAGTTTGATAGTAATTCGATAGTTTGAGCCTAGTAACGAGCAAACATTCAAATAAAAAACACGAAATACAGTGAAAAAAGCCGCACAATTCATTAAACCCTTAACAGTAATACTCCTGACAATATTTTGCCTGTTTTCGGTCAATCTCGGCGCAGCAGCAGCAAATAAAATCGCCAACAGCGACACAATTTACCAACAGCGAACAATCCACAATCCCGACGGGACAGGCAAATTTTACATGGGTCGAGAAATTGCCCAAGTCATGGGATATCAAGGCGCCAGTTGGCTGGAAAGACCATCTCGCGGCATGGAAGAAAAATCAGCTCGATTAGTCAACAATCTCGATTTAAAACCAACCGACATTGTAGCAGACATTGGAGCGGGAACCGGATATTTTAGCTTTCGCATCGCTCCCTTAGTTCCCGAAGGAAAGGTTTTTGCAGTTGACGTGCAGCCAGAGATGCTCAATTATATTGAGCTGAACAAACAAGAAAAAAATATCTCTAACGTTGAGCCAGTTTTGGGAAGTATCGACAATCCGAATTTGCCGGAAAACAGCGTGGATTTAGTTGTGATGGTCGATGCTTATCACGAATTTGCCTATCCCAGAGAAATGATGCAAGGAATTGTCAAAGCACTCAAACCCGGAGGCCGCACGGTATCGATCGAATATCGGGGCGAAAATCCGCTGATCCCCATTAAAGGCTTGCACAAAATGACGCAGCAGCAGGTTAAAAAAGAAATGGCCGCCGTCGGTTTAGTATGGAAAGAGACAAAAGATATGTTACCCCAGCAGCATTTAATGGTATTTGAAAAACAATCTCAAATATAGTAGCAAAAAAAACAAATTTCTTACCATTTTTTCGGATTTTTGTCAAGGGACATAAGCCGTATTAATGCGAACAAGCGATCGCCCAAAAACACTAAGCCTTAAGTAACCCTTAAGATAGACATTTTACTAAAAATACCATTTACAATTAAAAATTGACAACCCAGAGGCGCTTCCTTAATTGTTCCAGCGAAGAAGTGTCGCTACTACAAGGTACCAGCGTGAACATTCCAAGTTCCATCCTCACCATGCTCGCGGGCATCGGAGTGACTCTGATCAGTCTCTGGTACGGGCAGAATCACGGTTTACTTCCGATCGCCGCCTCAGATGAAGCAGCCCAGATAGACGGACTCTTCAACACAATGATGACCATTTCCATTGGACTATTTATCATGGTTCAGGGAGTGCTGATCGTTGCTGCAATTAAATACCGCCGCCGTCAAGGAGACAACACAGACGGCCCGCCTTGGCACGATAACTTTCCCTTAGAAATTCTCTGGACAGCCGTGCCAGCGGTAATTATTTTAGGAATCGGAGTCTACAGCTTTGAGATTTACAACTCAATGGGAGGCCTCGATCCGATGGGGAATCACGACCACGGCACCATGCAATCGCAATCTAAAATGCGCGGAAGTGCGATCGCAGCCACGCTGTCAGATACACCCCAAAAAGCCCCTCAAATTCCGTCGGATAAACGGATTGCTCTAGGCGTCGGTGCTTCCCCAGAAAATGAAGACAAAGCACCAGACTTAGTTGTAAACGTCATGGGTTTGCAGTACGCCTGGATTTTTAGCTATCCAGAAAGCGGCGTTAGTTCCGGCGAACTGCACATGCCAGCCAACCGCGACGTGCAGCTAAATATCTCAGCTCAAGACGTACTGCACGCATTTTGGATGCCGGAATTTCGCCTCAAACAAGACGCAATTCCCGGGCGACCGAGCGAACTGAGATTTACAGCAAATAAAGTCGGCGAATACCGAGTTGTTTGTGCAGAATTGTGCGGCGGTTATCACGGAGCGATGAAAGCTTTAGCAGTCGTTCACACGCCCGAAGACTTCAACAGTTGGCTGAAAGAACAGCAAGTTGCTAGCACTCAAAACCTAGAGCAAGCAGTTGCAGTCAATCCAGGGAAATTGTCAGACGGAGAATTTTTGGCTCCCTACGTCAGGGAAATAAAAATTAATTCCGAAACCCTAGAACAACTTCACCCAACTCATCACTAAAAATAGTCCCTACCTTCATCTAAAAGGTTCGATCGTTCGGACTTTAGTCCGGCTCCCGAGGCTTTAAATGATTAAAATCATTACTACTAAAAGGTTCGCAGCATCGGACTTTAGTCCGGCTCCCGAGGATTAAAAGGACTGAAGTCCGAACGATCAAACTACGATTGAAGTTTTTACGGCGAACTAGGAAGCCTTTATTTTGTTGTTATGACACAAGCACAGTTCCAAGAAACTGCCAACATAGAGGCTCGCGGAACAGCGCCGGCCGACAGACATTGGCGAGACTACTTCACTTTTAATACCGACCACAAAGTCATCGGTATTCAATACCTGGTAACAACTTTTGTCTTCTATCTAATCGGCGGAGTGATGGCAACTATAGTGCGAACAGAACTCGCCACCCCCGACTCCGATTTTGTCGCCCCCGAACTCTACAACAGTTTATTTACTGTTCACGCCACGGTAATGATCTTCCTGTGGATCGTACCCGCAGGCGCCGGATTTGCTAACTTTTTGATCCCCTTAATGATTGGGGCAAAAGACATGGCATTTCCCAGGCTGAATGCCGTTGCCTTTTGGTTGATTCCAGTAGGCGGCGTGTTGCTGCTGAGCAGCTTTTTGGTGGGAGCACCGCAAGCCGGCTGGACTTCCTATCCGCCTTTGAGCCTAGTTACTGCTCAAGCGGGGGAAGAAATCTGGATTCTCAGCGTCTTGATCCTGGGAACTTCTTCGATTTTGGGGGCGGTGAATTTTGCCGTTACCATCTTCACCATGCGGGTTCCGAGCATGACTCTCAATGAAATGCCTTTGTTTTGCTGGGCGATGATTGCGACTTCAGCGCTGACTTTAATTGCTACTCCAGTGTTGGCCGCAGCTTTGATTTTGCTGTCCTTTGACTTGTTAGCCGGGACGGCTTTTTTTAACCCGACGGGTAACGGCGATCCCATCGTCTACCAGCATTTATTCTGGTTTTATTCGCACCCGGCAGTTTACATTATGATCATGCCCTTTTTTGGGGTGATTTCAGAAGTTTTGCCGGTGCACTCGCGCAAGCCAATTTTTGGTTATTTGGCGATCGCCTATTCCAGTCTCGCGATCAGCTTTTTGGGCTTAATCGTGTGGGCGCACCATATGTTTACCAGCGGCACACCCGGCTGGCTGCGGATGTTTTTCATGATCACAACTATGATCATCGCCGTACCCACTGGGATTAAAATATTTAGCTGGTTGGCAACTATTTGGGGCGGAAAACTCCGGCTAGTCAGCGCCATGCTATTTGGGATGGGTTTTATCTCAACATTCGTCCTCGGCGGCATCACCGGGATCATGGTAGCTTCGGTACCTTTCGACATTCACGTTCACGACACTTATTTTATCGTCGCTCACCTGCACTACGTGCTGTTTGGCGGCTCAGTGTTTGGAATTTACGCTGCTTTTTACCACTGGTTCCCCAAAATGACGGGGCGGATGATTAATGAATTTTGGGGTAGAGTTCACTTTGTTTTAACCTATGTGGGCTTTACTGTAACTTTCTTGCCGATGCACGCTTTGGGGATGCAAGGAATGCCTCGGCGGGTGGCAATGTACGACCCGAAATTTACCACAATTAATGTCATTTGTACTGTCGGCGCTTATATGCTGGCAGTCTCGACAATCCCGTTTATCATTAACGTGATTTGGAGCTGGAGGTACGGCCCGAAAGCAGGTGACAATCCTTGGCAAGCTTTGAGTTTGGAATGGATGACGACTTCGCCGCCCCCGATCGAAAATTTTGAAGGAGTGCCGGTATTGGCAACGGGGCCTTACGATTACGGCATGGAAAAAATTCAGCGGACTGGGGAACGTCTCAGGCTGAAGTTGAGGGAAAATGCGATCGCCAGCGCCAGCGCCAGCGGCCAGAAACGCGGTATTCCGATTGCGGAGGCTCAAGCTTCCACTTTCTTTGGCGGGACTGCAACTTTGGTCGAGCCTGAATCAGAGGTAAACGTTGATTCTCCTGGTGATGAAAGTCACGATGGCGATTAGTCATCAGTCATCAGTCATCAGTCATCAGTCAACAAACACGTCAAACCTAGTACCGATATGCTGTCTGACGATTAAGCTCTCGATCCCCCCTAGCCCCCCTTCTTAAGGGGGGGACAAGAAGCACTCAAAGCTCCCTTGAGAAGGCAGGAATTGGAAACACTCAAAGTCAACCCCTACTCCCCTTGGGAAGGGGGATGCGAGGGGGATCGAGCCTCGGTTATAAACGACGAGAGATACAAAGATTTTCAGGCAATTGTTGGCACTAATGTCCTCTTCCCTCTTCCTTCCATCCTTTACATCCGTTACATCCGTTACATAATCCGTTGCCGAACTTCTTCCTTCCACATCCATTACCAACTAGCAATTTATTATGCAACAAATTCCAGCGATCGATCCAGCAAAAACAGCTCTAAACTACCACCACAGCGCCGAAATAGAAGCGCACGGCGAAGAGCATCCCGACCACAGAATGTTAGGAGTAATTGTGTTCCTATGCGCTGAGGGCATGATTTTTCTCGGTATGTTTGCGGCCTATTTGATTTATCGGGCGATGGCTCCCGCGTGGCCGCCGGAAGGTACGCCCGATCGCGAGTTATTGCTGCCGGGAATTAATACGGTAATTCTGATTGCTAGCAGTTTTGTGATTCATAATGCGGATACTGCCATCAAGAAGAATGATGCGACGGGAATGCGGAATTGGTTCCTCATAACTATCCTCATGGGCGCGGTTTTCTTGTTCGGTCAGGTTTACGAATACACTCATTTAGAGTTTGGCTTGACCACCAATTTGTATGCCAGTTGCTTTTACGTTTTGACAGCTTTTCACGGCTTGCACGTTACGTTTGGGGTGCTGCTGATGGCGGGGGTAGTTTGGCGATCGCGCGTTGCCGGTCACTATTCTAGCGAACACCACTTTGGCATCGAAGCGACTGAGATTTACTGGCACTTTGTCGATGTGATTTGGATTGTTTTGTTTGTGCTGCTGTACGTGCTTTGATGGCGTAAGCATTTCTACCATTTAGCGGGCAGGCTTTTCGGCCTGCCCCACCAGAAATTAATATGACCCCCCGTTGGGGGTTTTTTATTGTTTGAGAAGTGCGATCGAACTCGGGCACGATATCAAAGCCGATCGCCCTAAATTACGCTAAATTAAAAGAAGCAATTCTCTTATCCAGCAGCATTGAGAAAATTATGCAGTGCGAATTGTGCGATCGACAAATGGAAGCATTAACCGCCCACCACCTCATCCCCAAACAAAACACCAAGCGCAAAAACGAAGATCCCAGCCAGACGATCGACATTTGTTCAGCTTGTCACCGCCAGATTCACTCTCTCTTCGACAACAAACACCTCGCCCAAGAGCTCAACACCCTAGAAAAGCTCAAAAATGACCCCCAACTCCAGAAATTTCTCTCTTGGGTGAAGAAACAAAAAACCGACAAACGCATTCAAGTACACGGCAAAAAAGCGTGAATCGCAAAACTCGCACTCAGATATCTAGTTCTAGAGGTTTGTAGTGAGGACTAAAGTCCAATGGCACTGAAAAAGTGAGCCAAAAAAAATCTGTAAGGCAAGATATACATAGATAATTGCCTTACAAACCAAAATATCTCTCTCCATTATGCCAAATCGTGCGTGCATTCTCAAACAACAATTTTTGCAGAGCGTTGCCTCACCTTGGGAGAAGCTGCTGCCAGAAGAGTTAGTCCAGGAGCTTCTAGCGAAGGAGAAGATCACCTACTACCAAAGCATCTACACACCGATAGTCACCTTGTGGGCGATGATATCCCAGGTACTAGATCCCGACAAAAGTTTGAGTCAAGCCGTGAAGCGGATGAGTACGTGGTTGAGTGCGGCCGGAGTCAAGTCTCCTTCTTCTGATACCGGGGCATATAGTAAAGCTCGTAAGCGACTACCAGAAAAACTCGTTCAACAGTTAGTACCAATAGTCGCAGAAGCCCTAGAAAAGGAAGTTCCTCGCTTAACAACAATGGTGTGGACGACGGGTGCGGGTACTAGATGGGACAACAGTGTTGATGAATGATACTGCTGCTAATCAAGCCGAGTATCCGCAACACAGTAATCAAAAAGCTGGGTGTGGATTTCCCATCGCTAAAATAGTGGTACTCTTTTCATTACTAACAGGGGCTGTGGTATCCGCTGGCATAGCATCCTTGGCAAGCAGTGAGATTGTGATGAGCCGTTTGATTTATGCAAATTTAGTCCCAGACGATGTGATATTGGCTATGCAAGCTTATGGTAATTATGTTGATTTAGTTTTAGTGAAACAGCAAGGAGCAGATGCTGTTTTCCGTAAAAATCATCTCCGTAAAACTGACTTTCGACGGGGAAAAAAGTTGGGAATTGGCGACCACAAAGTCGTGTGGAATAAGCCACAACAGTGTCCCAACCACATGACTCTTGAGGAATTCGAGGCATTGCCGTCTAGTTTCATCGTCCGGGAAGTATGCTTACGAATTAAACGCCGTGGCTTCAGAGATGAGCGTATCATTGTAGTGACAACATTGGTAGATGCCAAGCGGTACACTGTTGAAAAATTGACTTCTTTATATGGATTACGTTGGTCGGCAGCAGAAGTCAATTTACGCTATCTCAAAACCACGTTAAAAATGGAGATGTTAATAGCTAAAACTCCGGTGATGGTGAGAAAAGAAATCTGGACACACTTATTAGCCTACACTTTACTACGTACCATTATGTGGCAGGCTGTATCTTCGTCAAAAAATACAGTTTTTCAACTCTCATTCCAATCAACTAGGCAGCAGTTTAATCTGTTATTGACGCTGTTGGCAACTACAGGAAAACGCCAACAGCGACAATGGCGTCAATTACTTTTGGAACAGGTGGCAACTAATTTACTCACGATTCGACCTGAGCGTTCTGAACCCAGAGTTTTAAAACGCAGGCCGAAACCGTATCCTCGAATGCAGGAACCTCGCTCTGTCTTGAAAGCTAAACGGAGGGCGTGATTAAGCCTTTTTCAGTGCCATTGGACTAAAGTCCGCATTCATGAAGGACTAAAGTCCTCACTACAAACCTATTTTATCCTTGTGGTATAGTTATTTAATTATTCGCAACAAGCTAGTAACTATTCACATGAATCTCACCTCCCTCGAACTCGCAAAAGACCGAGCGCGCATCTTCAAAAACTACCTCCAAACCGAAATAGATGTCAATGCTAACTCAGAAAAACTAGCATTTTTAGACCGGGGAATTCAAAACTCCCCTTACCAAAAACAAATTCAGAACTATCCCGATTATCTCAAACAAAAACCCGACGGCTTAAACGTAATTAGCTACATTCCCCCAGCCAATAGCCCCCTCAAACTTAACTTATTTCCCAGCCTCGGAGAACTACCTCAAATTAATCCTCAAGCCTTAAACTTTCTCCACGAAGACATCAAACAAGCCTGCGTTTGCATTGGCACTTTTATCGGCGACAAAATCCAGGCGCAGTGGCTGGGAAAAAACGCACTTACCAGAGGTGAATTTTGGAGTGCCACTAAAATTATCCCGCTCCTGAATATCGTCAGTCAACTAAATACCAAATATCCCGACTGCGACATTGACAACTGCGTTGTTAGAGATGGATACGGGCAAAAACACGATCTTTACTTTTACGATTTAGCAAAAGACATGATTAGCTATACCGAAAATATAGCAAGTTCAAACTCCCTAGCCGCCATGTTCAAACGCTTCGATACTCGTACAGGACTAGAGCAGTGGCTGAAGCAAACTACTGGCAATAACGACCTGACTTTTCGCGGGGATTACGGCGACATCCCTTATCTCGACAATCCCAAAATGTTCGATCTCAGCAAAAAACAAGTGCTGCTAACTGCCGCCGAAAACAGCCCAGAACAAAATAATTCTGTATCGGCTTATGACTTGACCAGGCTGATTTCTATGCTAGGATGGCACTTCCACATCGAACAGCGATCGCGCATGAGAGGCTCTCAGTGGAGCAGCTTAGAAAGCATTGTCAGAGCCATGGGACATGACACCGCTCGATACGCGGACGCAGCAATCAAAACTTTGGGGATGGATAGCCTCATCTCTTCTCCGGTAATTATCTCAAAATTGGGTTATGGAGTGAGTTCGAGGAGGGGAACCCTAGAAACAGTTTATGTGGCTTTAGTGCGGTTTGTTGACGATCGCCCGAAGGCGACGGGAAAGCCGGCAAAACTCAGAACTTTAGCCCTGACTTTGCGGGCCGAAAAAGTTTTAGACGGTTCCAGCAGCGGCGATCGCTTTGCGATCGAACTCGACGCCAGAGTCGCCGCCGAAGTTACCGAAATTTTCCGCAGGTTGTTTGCAGAAGAATTTTCTTAAATGCCGGCGGGCGGGCCAGGGGGCACCGCCCCTACAGAATGGCGGTGAAACTTGCGGTAAAGCATCCTCTCTACCGGCTTTCCTCCCCGCAAATGTTGCTCGGTGATTGCCGCAACTTCCGACTCAGAAACGCCGCTGTACCAAACCTTTTCTGGCAGCACCAACACCATCGGTCCGCGGCCGCACTGTCCCAAACAACTGCTAGCAACAACTTCAACTTCCGCACCTGACAATTTCTGAAAAGCTACCAGTACCTTTGCTGCACTTTGCTTGCGACAAGTGCGGTTTTGGCACACAAGAACTCGCCTAGAAGATTCTTGAATTTTCATATTTTTGTACTTGACATTCTGGTAGATATATGCTATCTTTTTATCATGGGAATAGGTGCGGGCATATAAACCCAGATTCTCGAATAGTCCTTGCGCTTTAGGGACGAGGCTCAAAGCCCATCCCACAAATCATGATTAATCTGATGATAAACCTTTTGAGGCCAACCATTCGCGATCGCACTAGATAAATCTTTGACGAATCGGCTAAGGGCAGATACTTTTGAGATAAACATTGATAGACGCAGACACTTTGCAGATGATTTGTGACTTTGACCATCTTGTCTATCCTACAACCTAGAAGATTTCCAGCGTTTTTGGGATTTTTGCACTCTGCCCCACTCATTTCGATACACGTGTGCAACGCGGCTGCTAATCGGATGATAAACCTTTTGAGGCCAACCATTCGCGATCGAACTAGATAAATCTTTGACGAAGATTTCCAGCGTTTTTGGGATTTTTGCACTCTGCCCCACTCATTTCGATACACGTGTGCAACGCGGCTGCTAAT